>NZ_JADYXM010000008.1:0-195540 GCF_015864305.1 Pseudoalteromonas sp. NZS71_1
CACACATTAAAAGGTGATTATTTACCATACCAACTCAGTTTCAATGGTAGTTTAGCTCAAATAATGAGGTTGCTTGTTGGATTACCTTATTCAACACCTGGAGCCATACCACGTCAATTAAGATACTTTTATGCGATGGCAGAAAGCCTCATTCTAGAGCCACGAAGGGGGCGAAGTTTTCCTCGTTCAGTCAACCCAAGACCACAGCGGTACGCTAGAAATAAAAAAGCCGTCCACCTTAAGTGAACGGCATTAGAGCTACGGCTCGCTTTTTTAGTTCTAAAAATAAAAAGTCCTGACACATAGCACTCGATCATTTATAAGTAAAAGCTGTTACGGACGATAAGAACTGT
Source organism: Pseudoalteromonas sp. NZS71_1 (assembly GCF_015864305.1). NCBI lineage: Bacteria > Pseudomonadati > Pseudomonadota > Gammaproteobacteria > Alteromonadales > Pseudoalteromonadaceae > Pseudoalteromonas > Pseudoalteromonas sp. NZS71_1. The sequence continues at coordinate 354 of NZ_JADYXM010000008.1, forward strand.
ATAGACATTATCTGATTATCAGCCTAGATAAGACAACCTACAAAAACAGATGCTTAATGCCCACAGCTCTGCATTATGCATAAGCACTTTATTGTTTACCTATTTGAAGTTCTCACCATAACTCTAGACTTACTCTTACCCGCGATTTTTAACTTCCAATGAGCATGTGTTAGTAACCAATTCGACAACTATACCAACCTGCATAAATCTCTGAGTAATTTAACGAATTAAATTGCACTATAACGTCGTTAAAAATTTTTATTTAGAACACTAGATACAAAAATTTTTGCCTAAATCTAGCGTAATTTCCTTAACCTTAAATAGACCCCATATATAAGCAGATTGGTATTACTTTATGCTACCAGCACATAGGTGTTTGAACTTTGCTTTCAAGGTTATTTGCTCTCGAGGTGTAGATTGCTTTACTGTTTTGAATTTTTTAAAGCTAATGGCCTACTTTACTGGTTAGTATCATAAGTCTATGACGCTTTAGTTCAGTTCAAAGTGTATTCGTACTGTGTGTCGCTAAGGATTGCATGGCTGGTTTATTTGAGGCGCTATAGGATTGGGTTTGGAAATATTACATTATGCTTACTCATATATATCTTTAATACGATAGATATACAAACTCTTAATGAACTATCACACAACGCTATTATTGGGTAGACCATGCATAAAATAGTGCATATCAAGATAATATAAATCATAGAAAACATAAAAATGATAAATCAGGATTTTTACTGGATATTTTATAGATATTGGAAGATTTATTAGATACTTTTTAAGCAGAGCGCTTAATATATAGATGGTGCCCGAGGCCGGACTTGAACCGGCACGACTTGTTAGTCGAGGGATTTTAAATCCCTTGTGTCTACCAATTCCACCACTCGGGCATCGAGTTTGCTAATTAAAGCGTGTGGAGTAAATTATATGGAGGCGGAACCCGGAGTCGAACCGAGGTAAACGGATTTGCAATCCGGTGCATGGCCACTCTGCCATTCCGCCTAAATGTATCCAAATAATTTGGAGCGGTACACGAGGCTCGAACTCGTGACCTCGACCTTGGCAAGGTCGCGCTCTACCAACTGAGCTAGTACCGCAAAATACTGTTTTATCAACTTAAAATCATCTTGGTAAAATAATTTAAAGTGGTGCCCGAGGCCGGACTTGAACCGGCACGACTTGTTAGTCGAGGGATTTTAAATCCCTTGTGTCTACCAATTCCACCACTCGGGCATCGAGTTTGCTAATAAAAGCAAGTGGATAAAACTAATATGGAGCGGTACACGAGGCTCGAACTCGTGACCTCGACCTTGGCAAGGTCGCGCTCTACCAACTGAGCTAGTACCGCATCATATTAATTCTAAATTAACTATTTTACAAATTACACTTGGTAATGTAATTAAACCACAAAGTGGTGCCCGAGGCCGGACTTGAACCGGCACGACTTGTTAGTCGAGGGATTTTAAATCCCTTGTGTCTACCAATTCCACCACTCGGGCATCGAGTTTGCTAATTAAAGCGTGTGGAGTGTTGAAATGGAGGCGGAACCCGGAGTCGAACCGAGGTAAACGGATTTGCAATCCGGTGCATGGCCACTCTGCCATTCCGCCCCAATACTGGAGTAATAACCTTGAGATAAACTTGGAGCGGTACACGAGGCTCGAACTCGTGACCTCGACCTTGGCAAGGTCGCGCTCTACCAACTGAGCTAGTACCGCATTTTATTTATCAGTTATTTGAATCAACACATGATGATTTATGTGAACATTCAGGTAACTGATTAATTACCGTTTTGTTTATCTCGGGGGCTATGCCCTCTCAACACGGACGCATTCTACAGAGATTATTAAACGCGTCAATACAAAAAATGCTAGTTTTGAACTGTTTGCTTGTTTTTTATCTAAAACGGTGCGTTATTATACATTTAGAGTTAATTTTTAGTCAATTCACCCCATGCTGCACGTAAATATTGCATCATAGAACTCAAGGTTAAAAAGGTCGCAATGTACAGTAGTCCAAAACTTAAATAGTTCATCCACGTATCATATTGCCAAATCAAACCGATAATGGCTAACATTTGTGCAGCCGTCTTTATTTTACCCATATTTGATACAGCTACATTACCACGCTTACCCTGCTCTGCCATCCATTCACGAAGTGCAGATATGATAATTTCACGGCTTATTATAATAAGAGCAGGTATTGTCATATACATTGACTGGTACTGATCAGATAACGCTACAAGTGCAGCACATACCATTACTTTGTCAGCAACAGGATCTAAAAAAGCACCAAAAGGAGTTGATTGCTCAAGTTTTCTTGCCAAATAACCGTCTAATATATCGGTGATCGATGCAAGCCAAAAAATAAAGGCGGCAGCAAAAAAAGCCCAGCTATAAGGCAAATAAAATATCACCAAAAAAACGGGGATAAGAAAAAGTCTAAATGTTGTGAGTGTGTTTGGAATATTCCACATAACTACTTGGATATGTCTTTTTTGCTATATTCGCATGTAGGGCTAGCCCTTGTCATGCAAATGGTTAAATATCTTCTCAGCCATGTCAGGGCTGATCCCAGGAACTTTCTTTAACTGTTCTATATTAGCAGCTTTTACACCCTGCATGCCCCCTAAATATTTTAATAATGTTTGGCGACGCTTAGAACCTACTCCATTTATTTCTTCTAGTAGTGATTGTGTACGTTGTTTTTGTCGTTTATTACGATGCCCTGCAATAGCAAAACGGTGAGACTCATCACGTATATGCTGAATCAAATGAAGCGCAGGCGCATCTGAATCCATCGGAATGGTTTTGCGTCCACCATCAATCAATAGTGTTTCAAGACCGGGTTTACGACTCGTTCCTTTTGCAACACCGACTAATAAAGGCATTTTAGTGTGCGGCCAATTAGAAAAGTACTGCTCAGCGCGTCCTAACTGCCCCTTACCGCCATCAATAAAGATAACGTCTGGAATTTTGTCTTCGTCTACTAACTTGTTATAGCGCTTGTTAAGTGCAAATTCCATTGCAGCATAATCATCGCCACCTGTAATACCTGTTACGTTGTAGCGTCTATACTCTTTTGTATTTGGGCCTTGTGAGTCAAATACAACACAACTTGCAACGGTGTTCTCCCCCATGGTGTGGCTTATATCAAAACACTCCATTCGGGTAATATCGTCAAGTCGCAGTGTTGCTTTTAATTGTGCATAACGTTTATTAATAGAGTCTTGGGTACTTTGTTTAACCGCAATACTGTTTAATGCATTTTTATTGGCCAGTTGTAAGTATTGAGCACGCTCACCACGGGTAACTACTTTAAGGGTTACTTTGCGCTCACTTATTTGTGTGAGTGCTTCACCGAGTGCCCCGCTCTCTTCTATTTCAAACGGTAATATGATTTCTTTTGCGATACGCCCTGTTGCTCCTGGCGCTAAATAATACTGTCCTAAAAATGAAGTCAATATTTCTTGCTCACTCGAATCTTTAGGTACTTTTGGAAAATAGGTTTTACTACCCAGTACTTTATGATCGCGGATCATTAATAAATGAATGCCGTTTAACCCGTTTAAATGCGCAAAACCGACAACATCCATTTCTGCAAAGTTACCAGAAATAGACTGTTGCTCCTGCATTTTACGAAGTAGCATTATTTGGTCGCGAACTTTTGCCGCTAATTCAAAGTTTAATTGCAGGCTGGCTGCTTCCATTTTTTTTATTAAATCAGCAATAACTTCGTGAGATTTACCCGTTAAAAATTTACGAACATAGTCAACTTGCTCACTGTAATCATCATCAGTTACTTTATTTACACATGGAGCTGAGCAACGTTTAAGTTGATATTGCAGACACGGGCGACTTCTTGCGCGGTAATAAGCATCTTCACATTGACGAACAGGAAATATTTTTTGCATTAAGCGCAAGCTTTCAGATACCGCTCCTGCGCTTGGGAAAGGCCCAAAGTACTCACCTTTAATTTTACGACTGCCACGATGAAATGCTAAACGAGGGTGTTTATGGCTAGTGAGTAAAATATAGGGGTACGACTTATCGTCGCGTAATAATATGTTGTACCGAGGCTGATATTTTTTTATTAGATTATTTTCAAGCAGCAGCGCTTCGGTTTCAGTATTGGTGAGGGTGACTTCAATGTTACAAATATTACTCACTAAAACGCGTGTTTTGCTATCGGTAATGTTACTTCTAAAGTAACTGCTCACACGCTTTTTTAGATGCTTTGCTTTACCAACATAAATAACTTGGTTGTCACTATCAAGCATGCGGTATACGCCCGGCTCACTTGATAGCGTTTTGAGAAAATGTACGTGATCGAATTCAGACATAAATTATAGTTAGTACGAAACGTCTATATCAATCATTTTATGACGAATAGCTAAATGGGTAAGCTCAACATCACCACCTACATTTAACTTTTCAAACATACGGTAACGATAGCTATTTACTGTTTTAGAGCTTAGATTTAAGCGTTCAGCTATATTTTGTGCTTTTTCACCTTTGGTGATCATAAGCATAATTTGCAGTTCGCGCTCAGATAAACTCTGAAAAGGGTTTTCATCTGTGCGGCCTGTCACTTGTGCAAGCGCTATCTGCTGTGCAATTTCAGGTGCAATGTAACGCTGACCAGCATGAACACAACGAATGGCACGAACCATTTCATCAGAGCCCGCACCTTTAGTTAAAAAGCCATGTGCACCAATTTGCATTACCTTGCTCGGAAACGGGTCTTCACAATTAACAGTAAGCACAATAATTTTTACATCTGGGCAGTAACGACAAATCTTTTTAGTCGCTTCTAATCCGCCCATGCCTGGCATATTCATATCCATTAATACTATGTTTGGCGCATGCTGACGACAAAACTGTACAGCCTCTTCGCCAGTTTTAGCTTCGCCAATTACTTTAAACCCTCGTACGTCATCAAGAATACGCTTGATTCCTGTTCGTACAAGTTCATGGTCATCAACTAAAAGTACATTAATCAATGGAACATCCTCACTTACCTAACAACATGCAATTTAATTAAATTAATTTGCCACAGTAACATACATAAAGCGAAACAATAATTAATATTATTGCCTCGCTCTAATAGTTTAAGATGACGATTTTTCGCTAAATCTGTCAACCCATAACGCAATGATACCATCACCCGTTACATTACACGCAGTACCAAAGCTATCTTGTGCTAAATAAAGTGCAATCATTAATGCAACAGCACCTTCATTAAACCCAAGCATGCTTGTTAATAAACCAAGCGCCGACATGACTGCACCACCTGGCGCACCCGGTGCTGCAATCATTACTACACCTAACATCATAATAAACGGTAGCATACCCATTAATGAAGGAACTTCCATGCTTGGCGATAAAAACATAACAGCCATTGCACAGGTTACTATAGTGATAGTTGAGCCAGATAAGTGAATAGTCGCGCAAAGTGGCACTGTAAAGTTAGCTACATCTTCTTTAACGTTATTTGCTTTACTTGATTGAAGCGATACTGGAATCGTTGCTGCACTTGACATAGTACCTAATGCTGTAAAGTAAGCTGGTAGCATATTTTTAACTAATTCGATTGGATTACGTTTTAACAATATACCTGTCGCTATATATAAAACGCTTAACCATAACCAATGCATAACAAGCGCTGCAATTAGTACTACACCAAATGTTTGCAACGTATCTACCACAGTGCCTGCCACCGTCATTTCGGCAAATACACCAGCAATGTAAAATGGTAAAGCTGGAATAATTACTTTCGATAATAACCCGTCCACTACATCACGACCCTGATCAGACACCTTTTTAAGCGTATCAAGTTCTAGTTGGCTCATGCCTATACCAAATACAAAAGCAGTCACTAATGCGGTCATTACCCCCATAAGAGGTGGAATTTCTAAATCAATAAAACTACCTATTTCAGTAGCAACTTCTGCTTCAAATGTAATGCCACCACTTAAAAAAGGTATAACAGCACTTACTAATAAAAATGCAAGCGTACCTGCAATAATGGTAGAGCTATAAGCAAACCCGACTGTTTTACCAAGTAAGTGACCAGACCCTTTTGGTAGGCCTGCAATACCCGATGCAATAAAAAATAATATAATAAGTGGAATGGTAAAAGAGATAATTTGACCAATCAGCTCTTTTACTGTGAATAAAAGTTCAACACCAGTTATAGGTACATATAGTCCAACTAGGATACCGGCCACAATACCGGCAATTAATTTTAAGATTAACTTCATTGTGATTGCTTAATTGAATTTAGATACGTGTTTTTATCATGTTTTAGACGCATTGTGTGATAAAACTATTCAAGTTACATTCATATGCACAAATAACGAACAAATACAGCTTGATCCAATGCTCTTTCGAACATTTTTTGACTAAACGAGTTTTTACTCTTTAAATTTCAAATTAAGCCCGCACTTATAATAACTAAAGCACCGTTAATAATTGATTTTTATTTCGGCTGGTTATAAGCCCAATAGATATATGTTATAGCCAAACTTTACTTTAGTTTTTTTAAACTCACAGTAAAGTGTGTTTATATAGTTAGTAGCAAAGGCTATTAACACGTTGATCAGATTGCATCCAAAGGAACATTATGTCTACTATTTTTGAAGATAACTCACTAAGCATCGGTAATACACCGCTGGTAAAACTTAACCGTGTTACAGGTGGGAATGTATACGCTAAAGTTGAATCTCGTAATCCAAGCTTTAGTATCAAATGCCGCATTGGTGCATCGATGATTTGGGAAGCTGAAAAGTCAGGTCAGCTTGTTGAAGGTAAAGAACTTATAGAACCAACGTCGGGGAACACCGGTATTGCACTTGCATTTGTTGCAGCAGCACGTGGTTACAAGTTAACACTTACTATGCCAAACACCATGAGCCTAGAACGTCGCAAGCTATTAAAAGCATTAGGTGCAAATCTAGTACTTACCGACGGTGCTAAAGGTATGAATGGCGCAATTGAAAAAGCAAAAGAAATTCAAGCAACAGCTCCTGATAAGTATATTTTATTACAACAATTCGAAAACCCTGCAAACCCAAAAATTCACTTTGAAACAACAGGCCCTGAAATTTACGATGCGCTTGACGGCAAAGTAGACTTTTTTGTAGCAGGTGTAGGTACTGGTGGTACTATTACAGGTGTTAGCCGCTACCTTAAAACAGAAAAAGGTTTAAACGTTAAGTCTATTGCTGTTGAGCCAACTAACTCTCCTGTTATTAGCCAAACGCTTGCCGGTGAAGAAATTAAACCTGGCCCTCATAAAATCCAAGGTATTGGTGCTGGCTTTATCCCTGGCAACTTAGATATGGACTTAATTGATGGTGCCGAGCTTGTATCTAACGAAGACGCAATTGCAATGGCGCATCAGTTAATGAAAAAAGAAGGTATTTTAGTCGGTATTTCGTCAGGTGCTGCGGTTGTTGCAGCTAAGCGAATTGCTGAAAAACCTGAAAACGCAGATAAAAATATTGTTGTTATCCTACCTAGTGCAACTGAGCGTTACTTATCAAGCCCAATGTTTGATGAAGAATTTAGTGAGCAAGAGCTAGTACAATAAGTAATTTTAAGATTTTTAAAAGGATGCTTTAGGCATCCTTTTTTATTATTTATTATCCAATTTTCTATTTATTGCCCCCCATACCTTTACATCTTCCTAGATAAACCACACACTTTAAAAAAACTAATTAATAATAACTAATATGAAAAAAATCACGAGTTTATTAAGTTTGGTTATCTGTTTATTTTTATCAGCCTGTGGAGACGATACCAAAACACTTGGCGACACTCCTGGCGATACAGCAACCGCTTATTTTGATGCGCTTTATAACCAGCAAGACCTTCAAAAAGCCAGCACCATGGCAACACCCAATCTTACGCGCATCATGAAATCCTACGGCACTGCAAAACAGTTTTCCCGTAACTTAGTAAATATGCAATATGATGAAGTAACCATTGAAGTTGATATGACCAATATGAGCATCCGTGAACAATACGGTGATAACGCCAAAATAAACCTTATTTTTACCGGCTATTTAAATGGTGATAAAATTGACGAAATGCGCAGTGTAAAAATGCTTCGTAAAAAGGGTAAATGGTACATAGATAAAATAGTTGCCGACCCTTACGCTCGTTAAAATAAATGAATTAAACATAAAAAGGCCTTACATTTGTAAGGCCTTTTTCGTTTTAGCAGGGCGTGTTGATCTTTGTGGATTGAAATTTGTTCAATCTAGGGGCGATTTAATCGCGGCGCGAGGTTTGTAACCTAGTGGGCTAAGTAAAAACCGAGCAACAAAGAGTTAATCGTCCCTAGAAAGAACCCAAAGGGCAGCGCATGTTTGGCATTTATGCTGCGTTATCGCCTATTTATGGGGAATAACCACACTACATAGGCTCTGCCTTGCCTAAAAACCAAACAGTCTGCTGCAAATTCAACCACGAAAGGTCAACACGCCCTAGTATTTAAAATACTGCGCTACAGCTCACCTGGTTGAAAATTATCAACTGCGATGGCTTTCTTTCGTAACTTATTAGCGTGATGCATTGCATCAGCATCAGTTTGCTCTAACAACTTATTTTCAAGCGCATAATTTATAGCACCTTCAATATCAAGCGTTGCAGGTACACTGCCCTTACGCTGCCATTGTTTTAGATCTTTAAACTGCGCTTGCATATCATGCATAGCTAAAAATGCGCTTTCCATGACCCCTGTACCTGCATTTTCATCTACATAACATAAATGCGTTAAGCGGTTTCTAAATACACCCGGTTGAGTCATACGCTCACAAATACTTTGTGCTATTTCATCACTTGGTCTGTGGTAATGATTTCCAAGCGGGAATACGATACGTTTAAGGGTAAAATTAACAACCGGATTTGAAAAGTTTTTAAAGAAGCCATTAAACGCTTGGCCAATTTCAAATAATGAGTTCTCAATAGCATATTTTACAAATGGTAAATCAGCTTGTTGGCGCCCTTCGTCTTCATAACGTTTTAAAACAGTTGATGCTAAGTACAAATGACTTAATACATCACCCAAACGTGCCGATATCATTTCTTTTCGTTTAAGCTCACCGCCAAGCATTAACATAGCCACGTCTGTGCAAATAGCTAAGCCTCGGCTCATTCTGCTCAGTTGCTTATAATAAACAGCCGTTTCACCACCTACAGGCGCTTTAGCAAAATAACTACGTGTTAAGCCATGCACAAATGCCATACCTGCATTACTTGCTGCAAATATTATATGGTTCATTAATAAACCATCAAATTGTTCAAGTGCTGCGTCGTCATCTTCCATTGCAGCGGCTTCCATTTCTTTTAAAACAAATGGATGACAGCGTGTTGCACCTTGGCCAAATATCATTAAGTTACGCGTTAAAATATTCGCGCCTTCAACCGTAATTGATACTGGAATACCCATATAGCCATGTGCCAAATAGTTATTAGGCCCTACTTGAATTCCTTTACCTGAATGAATATCCATTGCATCATTCATTACCGTACGACCCATTTCAGTCATATGGTATTTAGCAATCGCGGTTACAACCGACGGGCTTAATTTTAAATCAATCGCACCTGCGGTCATTAATCGGCACGACTCAAGTGTGTAAGTTAAACCACCAATACGTGCAAGTGCCTCTTGCACACCTTCAAACTGCCCTATAGATACACCAAACTGCTGGCGTACCATGGCGTATGCCGATGTCATTTTTGAAGCTAAATGTCCAGTTGCTGCACTTAATGCCGGTAGTGATATACCACGCCCTGCACTTAAACACTCAACAAGCATTCTCCAGCCACGCCCTGCACACTCTTGCCCACCAATGATCCAGTCCAGTGGTATAAATACATCTTTACCGTAAGTGGTACCATTCATGAAGGCCATATTAAGCGGATAATGACGCTCACCCGTTTCAACACCCGGATGATCGGTTGGTATTAGAGCACATGTAATGCCTAGCTCTTTCTTATCACCTAATAAAGCATCAGGGTCATACATTTTAAATGCTAAGCCGAGTACAGTAGCCACGGGTGCAAGCGTAATGTAACGCTTTGACCAATTTAAACGCAGGCCCATTACTTGCTCGCCATTGTGCTCACCCATACACACCACGCCCGAATCAGGAATGCTGCCAGCATCAGAGCCCGCCTCTGGTCCCGTTAATGCAAAACAAGGAACATCTGTACCATTAGCTAAACTTGGCAGCCAACGATCTTGCTGCTCTTTAGTACCATAGTGAAGAAGTAACTCGCCCGGACCTAAGCTATTAGGCACCATAACAGTGACTGCGGCTGTTAAGCTTTTAGTCGAAATTTTTGACACTATCGTTGAATTAGCAATTGCCGAGAACTCACGACCGCCAAATTTTTCAGGAATGATCAGCGCAAAAAAACCTTCTGTTTTTAGGTAATCCCACACTTCTTTTGGTAAGTCTTTGTCTTTTTGTACAATTTGATAATCATCAAGCATCGCCAATAAGGTTTCTACTTGGTTAGCCATAAATGCGTTTTCTTTATCGCTAAGCTCTGGTTTAGGAAAGCGGTGCAGTTTTTGCCAGTCTGGGTTACCACTAAATAACTCACCATCCCACCAAACATCACCTGCTTCCATCGCCTCTCGCTCTGTTTGCGATAATGGCGGAAGCACCTTTTTGAACATTTTAAACGTAGGACGACTAATCAAGTTTAGGCGAATATCTTTAACTGCAAAAATAACCACCACCACGACCAGCAATATTATAAATATTAACATGCGCACATTCCTTACACAGTGAATGAAAATAGTAACTTAATTATGACCCATCTTAATTTAAATACAATCATTGAACGACGAGTCGAGAGCCTTAACGCATTCATTTTATTGTTTTAAACATCACTGCTATTATCAACGTTTTAATAACAATAAATTAAAGGAATAGCATGACCCCCTTTCGATTTAAACTAAGTATGAGCGCCTTAATGGTAGCAAGTACTCTTGCTTTAACGGCCTGCGATGCAGAAGTAACGATAGACACTACCGATTCAGCACACACTAAAAAAGCTGTAACAGCTAAAGATGCAAATACATTTATAACAAACACAGAAAAAGAACTAAGTGCACTTTATTTAGAATCGAGCCGTGCAGAATGGATTTACGCAAACTTTATTACTCATGATACGTCGGCTCTATCGGCTGAAGTTAACCGTAAAATGACCGAAACAGTCGTGCGTTTAGCAAATGAAGCTGCAAAATACGACGAACTAGAGCTTGATTACGATGCTCGCCGTAAGCTTGATAAACTAAAACTAGCACTTACACTTCCTGCCCCACAAGACGCTGATAAAACAGCGCAACTTTCACAAATTGTCGCAGAGCTTGGCGGGCTATACGGTAAAGGTAAATACTGTAAAGAAGATGGCACCTGTTTAAGCCTTGGCGACATGACTTCAAAAATGGCCACCAGCCGAGATTACAACGAACTACTTGATTTATGGCAAGGCTGGCGTGAAATATCAAAACCAATGCGCTCACTTTACGAGCAACAAGTAGTGCTGACCAACGAAGGTGCAAAGGAGCTTGGTTATGCCGATACGGGCGCTATGTGGCGCAGTAAATACGATATGCCTGCTGATGACTTTACCACTGAGCTTGACCGTATTTGGGGCCAAGTTAAACCACTGTATAACTCGCTACACTGCCATGTTCGCGCAAAGTTAGGTGAAAAGTACGGCACCGACAAAGTACCTCAAGATCAGCCAATACCAGCGCACTTGCTTGGTAATATGTGGGCGCAAGCATGGGGTAATATTTACGATGTAGTTGCACCAGAAAACGCCGATCCGGGTTACGACGTAACCGAGTTATTAGCTCAAAATAATTACGACGAACTTAAAATGGTAAAAGGGGCTGAAAACTTTTTTACCTCAATGGGTTTTGACGCACTACCAGAGACATTTTACGAGCGTTCACTGTTTGTAAAACCAAAAGACAGAGATGTGCAGTGTCATGCATCGGCATGGAATATCGATAGCAAAGACGATTTACGCATTAAAATGTGTATTCAGCGCACAGGCGAAGAGTTTTCAGTTATTCACCATGAATTAGGTCATAACTTTTATCAACGCGCATATAACAAGCAGCCTTTATTTTATCAAGAAAGTGCAAACGATGGTTTTCATGAAGCCATTGGTGACACCATTGCCTTATCGGTTACACCGGGTTACTTAAAAGAAATCGGCTTACTTGAACAAGTACCTGATGAATCTAAAGATATTGGTTTATTAATGAAAATGGCACTTGATAAAGTCGCCTTTGTGCCGTTTAGCTTAATGGTTGATCAGTGGCGCTGGCAGGTATTTTCAGGGGAAGTAGCACCGGAAAATTACAATAAAGCATGGTGGGAACTACGTGAAAAATACCAAGGAGTGCAAGCTCCTATCGCACGTAGCGAAAATGATTTTGATCCGGGTGCTAAGTATCACGTTCCGGGTAACACGCCTTATACACGTTACTTTTTAGCGCATATTTTGCAATTTGAGTTTCATCGCAGCTTATGTGAAATTGCCGGTAACGATAAAGCCATTCATCGCTGCTCTATTTATAACTCAAAAGAAGCAGGGGATAAGCTAAACGCTATGCTTGAAATGGGTTCGTCTCGCCCTTGGCAAGAGGCGCTTGAAACTGTAACAGGTAAGCCGCAAATGGATGCAACAGCAATGCTCGATTACTTTGCACCATTACAAACTTATTTAGATAAACAAAACGAAGGCCGCAACTGCGGCTGGTAAATAGCGCTGAACAAAAAGCCCGCTCAAATGAGCGGGCTTTTTATTCATATTCTAATTTTCTGTTAAATTAGAACTGTAAGCTTACATTTGCAAAGTAAGCATCATAATCAGAATCATCCCAGTTATTGCCGTAACCTGCTTCTAAACCAACATTGTTGTTGAAGAAGTGTTGAGCACCAAGAGTGTAGTCATCATTTTTATTAACTGTAACAAACACCGATGTTGCTTTGCTGAAATAGTAGTTAGATGCTAATTCCCAGTTACTTGAACCGCCATCAACATCTTCAAATTTACCTTCAACAGTCAAGTAGTTACCTTGCTGTAAATCAACAAAGTACTTAGCTGCTACTGCACGGTAATCAAACTCATCATCTGCTGTTACTGTAAAGCCGATATAATCAGTGCTGTTTAACTGATGGTTATATGCCAAATCAAACACAAACTGATTGTCAGCATCTTCTACATCAACAAACGTTGCTTTTAATACAAGGTTTGGATTAAAGAAGTAACCCGCTGAAAGTTCAATTACATCCGTGCTTGAGCCAAAATCACTATCGAGATTATTGTACTGTGCACCTAATACAAAATCTTCTACAAAATACTCACCGCCAATGCTAGTAACATCTCCAAGATCATTATCACTGTATGCACCATAAACATTTGTTTGCTTATTGATGTATTCAAATTGATCGTAAGGACCTAAAGTCGCTTTTGGAGAAAAATAATATGTTGAGTCAACACTTACTGTGTCATCACCATCTACGTCCACATATCCTACATGGCTGATTGATTGGTAAGTATCTGCGGCTATTGCAGTGGTTGCAGCGCTTGATAATAAAATGCTCGAAATGATAACGGCTAATTTTTTCATTTTAAATTCCCTATAAATATTACTTTTTATGCCTCAGCTGTCTAGCCAAAGTCGGGGCGCATCCTAACGCCAAAAAAATGAACGAAAACTGAATAAAGGTCAAATTAAACCCAGCGGAGTTGTAATAATTTATATGCAAATGTAAATACAAAGTATCCATCAAATTTACAAGACAATATCATGTCATCATTTAAATTTAAAAAGTAACAAATACGGTACAAACTGTCGCTAAATTGAACACAACTTAATTATTCGATAAACCTCATCAATATAATTTCCTCTCACTAAATTTTTTTAATTTCTCAAAAAATTACTCTATTTAATTCATTATTTCTGTATTTATAATGAAAAATAGGTTTGTATCCGTGCATATTTTTATCTGTTTTTTTCCAATAACCATTGTTTACTAGCAAAAACAACTCCAATACTTACTATTTTATAGCTATTATCATCGACTGCACTTAATAGCTTTAATAACAATTTAGCCATTCATGGCGACTCTATTTATAACTTAAAGGAGTTATTTAGATGAGTATAATAAAGGCCGTTATTATGACTGGTAAAAGTTTATAGTTAAAAGCTCAAACGTTTAAAAACGACAAAGCCCGCTAAATTTAGCGGGCTTTTTAATATTACTTTTGTATTAACTAAGTACGGGACTTAATTAAAACTGAAAACGCATGTTAGCAAAGTACGCATCGTTATCAGAATCATCAGCGTTGTTTTCGTAACCCACCTTCACACCAATATTTTTATTGATGAAGTGTTGAGCACCAAAGCTATAAGTATCTTGCTTATTGTAGTTAGCAAATACAGATGTTGCTTTTGATAAGTAGTAGTTAGTTTCTGCTACCCATTGGTTTTCTGCATCATCAATGCTTTCGTATTTACCTTCAAAAGTAAGGTAGTTACCTTGCTGTAAATCAATAAAGTATTTAGCAGCTACTGCACGGTAATCAAAATCGTCGTCTGATGTAAGTGTAACACCTACGTAATCAGTGCTGTTTAGCATGTAGTTGTAAGCTAAATCAAATAATGCGTAATCATCGCCGTCTTTGTTTTCAACTAGTGTTACTTTTGCAAGTAAATCAGGGTTGAAAAAGTAACCACCCGTCAGTTTATAAAGCTCACTGTTAGAACCTGAATCTGGGTCTAGGTTTTCGTAAGATGCGCCAACAACAAATTCATTAATGAAGTATTCACCACCAACTGATGTTAAATCGCCAAAGTCGTCATCTGCGTAGCCACCATATACGTTAGTTTGTTTATTGATGTATTCAAACTGATCATACGGACCTAAAGTTTTTTTAGGAGATAAGTAGTAAATAGAATCTACAGCAACGGTGTCGTTGTTATCGCTATTTTTATAGCTTAGGTTACTAATTGAATTATAGCTGTCTGCAGCAGCCGCAGTGCTAGATAATAAAATGCTCGAAATAATAACTGCTAATTTTTTCATTGTAAGACTTCCCTATGTACATTGCTTTTTATGCTCTAGCTGTATTGCTAAAGTCGAGGCACATGCTAACGTTAGGAAACTGAATGAAAACTTAACTAACCAGTTGTATTTATTAAGTTAATTGTAAGGAAGTGTTGTAAACTGTAAAATTAAAGTAGTTGCAACATCTAGTCAACAACTACTTAAAACATGTACCGCAGCTTAAAGCGCGTGTTGGCTAATAATACGGTAAACATCGTTAATATTATCGCCAGACTTAAACTCTTTACTAATTGGTGTTGGATCTGAGCCAACCCATATTTTTAGCTCGGCATCTAAGTCAAAATGGCCTGCACTTTCTTTACTAAACTTGGTAATTTTAGAGTAAGCAATACTCACCATTTCCATTTTAGAACCGGTCATACCTTGCTTATCAATTAAGATTAAGCGCTTATTAGTAAAAATAAACATATCACGTACTACTTTATATGCTTTTTCTACTTGCTCGCCGTCAATTAATGTATTGGCGAGAATTTTCTCTAAATCAGAATCGTCAACTTCGCTTGCATTACCCATAAGTCCGCTAAGTAAACCCATTATACTTTCTCCTGTTTAAATATTTGATTCTCTAATGTGTGACCATTAACTAACTGCCTGTACTGCCAGTGTTGTTGATGACAAAAATTCAGTAGTGCAATATCAAGTGGATCGCTCGTTGGTTGATACTCAACAACATATTCTTTATGTTGGCTCATATACACTCGGCTCACCCCTGCAATTGCTTGAAGCTGTTGCTCAACATTTTGATAAGCTTCGCTTAGCATTAATGTATAAAAGTGTTTATCAGTATTATTTGTTTTTGTTTGATGCTCGCTTAGTACGCCTTTATCTAAATGAAGCACCTGTGAGCATAGTCGCTCAAGCTCAGTTAAATCGTGAGAGCTTAAAATAAACGTAGCCTGTTCACTTAATTCAGATACTAGCTCGCGTACTTCTCTGGCATGAATCGGATCAAGCCCTGCGGTTGCTTCATCAAGCATTACAATTTGTGGCGCGCCAATAAGTGCTTGCGCTATCGTAACGCGCTTGCGCATACCGTGCGATAAATCCCCCGCACGCTGCTTTGCAATCTCTTTTAAGCCAACCAAGTCAAGTACACGTAGCGCCTCAGTTTGGCTTTGCTTAGCACCCATACCTTGCAGTTTTGCATAAAAAGCGAGTTGCTTATCTATATTAAAACGAGGGTCAAGTTGTGCATCTTGTGGTAATGCACTTACTTTATTAAATAAAGCAGCGCTCCCTGGCTTATGCCCTAATATTTCAAGGCTGCCTTTACTTGGCGCTATATAGCCGCACAACAAACTAAATAAGGTGGTTTTACCCGCACCATTTGGCCCAACAAGCGCCACTGGCGCACCTTTATTAATCTCAAAGTCCACATTATTAAGCGCAAGTTTTGCACCATACGATTTACTCAAACCGCTGGCTGTAATTAATGGTCTCATAGTGAGCTCCTTGCAAAAATACGTTGAGCAACGCTTAGTAACACCGCTGTTTGCACAAGGGGAATAGCCACAGCGCTTAATAATGGTAAATTTTGCCCCGCTAATAACTCTATTTGCACACCCGGAAATAAATAATCAAGCAAGCCTAATGCGGGTATTTGCCATTGCAATATACCAACTACAATACCGCCTGCTGCAAAATATAAAATTGCCAATACAATAGATAAACGCGATGAGCGAGCAAAGGTATTTATTAACGTCATAAGTGCTACAAATGGACACAGAGTAATCACTAATATTAAAAATATAGAAAGCGCACGGGCAAAACCACCAGCCAGTAAACTTGGATCTCTAAACCCTAGTACCGCGAGCGTGGCCACAAGAGTAATGCCCACTAAGCAGGCTAATACCGCTAATTGTCCTAAAAAACGACCAAACAGTATTTCAAAGCGAGTGGAGCGCAGTGATAAAAACCTTAGTGTGCCGCGCTCTCTATCGCCTACCGTTTGGTCGCTACAAATAAATAAACCAAAAACGGGAAAGCTATACAAGGCTATTAACCAGTACATAGCAAATTCGGCCTCAGGCCAATCCAATAATTTACTTAAACCAATAGAACCTGATATATCACGGGCTATTTGCTCAAAATCGGGCGCACTTACAATGCCTACTGCCTGCCCTATTGGGTAGCGTAGTATTATTAGCCACACCAATGCAAAGGCAGCTAATGCAATAAGTCCACGTTTAGTTAAAAACATACGTACAAGCTCAAATCCCGCTATTTGCGTTAATCGCCCTACGTTTATCGGTAATGGTGTTGCCATTGACTATCCTTAATGACTTTTTATTCTCTGTGTATTTATCCACACTAAGTGTAAACACCTTGAATTACCAGCAAAAAAAAGCCCACCTATGGTGAGCTTTGTAACAATACATTTAAATGTAACAGCATAAATTGCGATATAAATTATAAATGCTGCTTATAAACCTCAAGTGCTTGGCTTAAATCGCTAATTAAATCTTCAACATCTTCAAGACCAATATGCAAGCGAATAACCGGGCCTAAATCCCAACCTGTATTTGAACGCAGCCCTTTCATAGTTAAATTAGCGGTTACTAAACTTTCAAAACCGCCCCACGAAAAGCCCATTTTAATATGCTCAAGGCTATCTAAAAATGCATCAATCGCTTTTTGATTACCGGTTTTCATCACAAATGAAAACAACCCATTACTGCCATCAAAGTCACGTTTAAAAAACTCATGCCCTGGGCAGGTTTCAAATGCAGGGTGGCGAATATGATCAACAAGCTCATGTTGTTCAAGCCATTTAGCTACTTCTATTGCTGCTTTTTCATGTTGATTTAAACGCACACCCATTGTACGAAGGCCTCTAAGCGCTAAATACGCATCATCGGCACTGGTACATTGCCCTAGTAAGTACGAGTTTTCGCGCAAGGTTGGCCAGTACTTTTTATTAGCAACAGCCACCCCCATCATCACGTCTGAATGGCCGACAATATACTTCGTTGCAGCCTGAATACTAATATCAACACCGTGTTCTAGCGGACGATAATGCAAACCGTTGCCGTAGGTATTATCAAGTATGGTCATTACGCTATGCTCATTGGCTACTTTTACCATAGCAGGCACATCTTGCACTTCCATCGTAATAGAACCTGGAGATTCTAAAAACAACACTTTAGTATTTGGCTGAATGTAGTCTTTAATACCTGCGCCAATGGTTGGCGGGTAGTAGGTTGTTGTAATGCCCAGTCCCACTAAAATTTTATCGCAAAAATCGCGAGTTGGTTCGTACACGTTATCAACCATTAAAATATGATCACCGGTTTTTAAAAACGATAAAAATACTTGGCTAATCGCCGCTGCGCCACAAGGGTATAGTGCACAGCCTTCGCCGCCTTCAAGTTCTGTAATCGCTTCTTGTAGTGCAAAGTGTGTTGTTGTGCCCCGGCGCCCATAAAATAACGTTTTATCGCCACGGGTTTTAGCAGCTTCTTTTAAATCTGCTACAGTATCAAATACAATGGTAGATGCACGCTGTACAACGGGATTTACTACGCCATGTGTATAGGCTTTTTTGCGCCCTGATGATACCAGCTGAGTGTTTTTATTACTTTTACTCGACATTGTTAATCCTTAAGGGTTTGTGCGCCAATGCTCAATTAAATAACGAGAGATAGAATCGGTTCTAGGCAGCTTTAAATGCTCCCCTTCTTCGTGCCAATTACCAAATTGCTCTAAGTCTTCACGGCTAAACCATTTTGCATCGTCTAGCTCTTCTTTATCTACGTTAATTTCCTCAGATGTCGCCTCTGCAAAAAAACCAAGCATAATTGACGATGGGAACGGCCATGGCTGAGATGCAACATAACGTACGTTATCAACCTCTATACCTGCCTCTTCTTTAACTTCACGCGCAACAGCTTGTTCCAGTGTCTCCCCTGGGTCTACAAATCCAGCAAGCGACGAATACATACCAGTGGGCCACGCGGCTTGGCGACCTAATAAACAGCGCTCTACTCCGTCAGCAAAGACTTTAGTAACTACCATAATTACCGCAGGATCGGTGCGCGGGAATGTAGGATGCTTACAGTTTTCGTTTTCACACACTCTAGAGTGCCCGGCTTCCACTGAACGGTTTTTACTACCACAGCGCCCACAAAAACGATGCGTGGCATGCCAATAACATAACCCTCTCGCAAGGGCGGCTATTGAGGCATATTTAATGGTTACTTGAGGCCCATATTGGCGAATATCAAAAAACTGAGCGCCCTCTATTAAAGGCGTAAGTATGCTTTCATCCAGATCAGATACATCCAATGCAAACACACCATGTTTAGCATTATTTAAACCAACAAAAATAGCACTCGTCAAATCTAAATGCGCCACTTGTTGATACGTTAAATAGCTTACTTTAGGGGTATCTTTAATAAATAGGGTTTGATTATTTTTAACTAAAACCCATTTACTTTGCGCCGACATTTGCGCTTTAAGCCACGATGGGTCTTTACGAAAGTTTGAGCCTCTGTCTAGTGGCATGTTGCTGTAATGAAGCATGTAAGTCCTTGGTAACTCGTTATGCTTTAAAATTACCATAATCATTTAGCAAACCCAATTGATTACAGTAATAAAAAAAGCCTATATAAGGCTTAATTCATCTATTACGGCTTTGTATTAAAATCTCTCATGTTGCAGGCACTTAGCTTGCACTTTTTTAACTATTTTTTACTGTTAAAGTAGCAAAGTATTATCAATTAAATGAAATTGCTCTGCGCTTTGTTTTAATACCTCAGCGGTTAACCGGTCAGCACCGTATACATCGCACGGTACATTATATTGATTTTTTAAATGCCCAAGTAACAAAGCAAAGTCACCATCGCCAGAGAGCAAAATAACCTTATCAAGGCTTTTACCCTGCTCTAACATGTCTATTGTTATACCTACATCCCAATCGCCTTTAGCACTTCCATCACGGCGTTGAATAAATGGCTTTAGCTTTACGTCAAAACCAATCGCACGCAAAATATTTTGAAACTGATTTTGCTTTTCATCACCTCGATAAATAGCGTACGCAAAAGCACACTCAATATTGTATTGCGCCTGCATTACCCGCCAAAACGCATTGTAGTCAAAGTTTTTTCCGTAACTCTCGCGGCACGTGTAATAAATATTTTGCACATCAACAAAAATACCTACGCGTGGTTTCGTGCTTTGCTGCTCGTTTTGTAAAGTCATTTAGTGTCCTAGTGAGGATTAATAGCAATAAAAGTAACGTTATAAAATAAGTGTACCTTGCAATTTATATTTAAGTAACCTAAATTAGTTACATACCCTTATGTAACCAATATTGGTTACATATTAAAAAGTAACCATTTTGAGATTTTTATGATTGGTGTGATCAGCGGCGATATTATTAAATCGCAAACAATCCCTAAGCAGCAATACGATGCCATGCTTTATCAACTAGAGCAAAGTTTGCGAAACATTTCGGGGGAGCAAACACTTTGGAATATATACCGAGGCGATGCCTTTCAGTTACAAGTTAATAATCCTGAGCTCCTTTTTAAAAATGCCATACTTGTATATTTACACCTTAAATCGTCAGGTTATGAGCTACGGCAAAGCTTGGCACTTGGGCAAATAGATAACCCACGCAGCGATATAAAAACAGCAACCGGTTCTGCTTTTACCCTTTCGGGGCAAGGCCTTGATAAAATAGGTAATCAACGCTTTGTTTTTAATATTAATGAGCAGCAGCTTGATGAAAGCTTAAATCTTAATTTAGCCTTTGCCGACGTATTACTCACTAAAATCACGCAAAAACAAGCAAATGCCCTGTATGTCTATTTAACATCATCAGACAACAGCCACGCGGCACTGGCTAAAGAGCTTAAAACAAGTCGCGAAAATGTAACAAAACTACTAAATTTAGCGCACTACCAACTTATAGAGCGCTTTATTAAGCACACACAACACGTTATAAAAAATATAATTAAAGGAGGTGAATAATGGAGTTTTCACTTTTACTTGTCGCGCTTATTATTGGCCACTTACTCGCTGATTTTTACTGGCAACCTATGAGTTGGGTAAACGACAGAAACACCCGTCACTTTAAAGCCAGTAAGCTTTATTTTCATGTACTTGTGCATGGTGTAACAAGTGCACTCATTATTACCGTGTGGGAATACACATTCGGGTGGCAACAACTAAGCAGTGTTTTAATTGCCACGGCGAGCATTATGTTGAGCCATTACTTTATTGATATAGCTAAATCGTATTCTAATAAAGGCGTGGTGCCTTTTTTACTTGATCAAATAGCGCACATACTCGTTATTATTGCGCTCAGTATTTGGCTAACTGATAACAATAGCTTTATGACAGCAATTAATAATATGCTCACTGATCCCAAAATACTGTGGGTGGTATGCGGTTATTTAATTATTTTAAGTCCTAGCGCCGTATTTATAAGAATGATGTTAGAGCGTTTAACAAGTAACTTTTCAAGTACTGGTAGCTTACCACTTGCAGGGCAAAGCATAGGTATGCTTGAGCGCGTACTTATGCTGAGCTTTATATTGCTTGACCAATTTGCAGGGCTTGGCTTTTTACTTGCGGCAAAGTCAGTATTTAGGTTTGGCGATTTAAGTGCAAGCAAAGATAAAAAACTTACCGAGTACGTTATGCTCGGCACACTACTTAGCGTAAGTGTTACTTTATTTGTCGGCTTGGGTATTAACTATTTAATCAGGTAGGCAATACAGTAAGTACAAATTACAGACAATAAAAAACGCGCTGCTTCTATTTATTCAAAAGAAGAGAGCGCGTTTTTTGTATCAGCCTTTAACCAAGTTCTAAATTAATTAAACGCCAATATGATCATTAATCGTTATTTGTGCGACGACGGCGTTGGCCACTACCGCCAACAGATTCACGCTTTGCCCATGGGTTTTGCGCGTTATCATCTGTTTTAGCTGCTGGCTTTTTAGAACCACCACGGCGTGGGCCGGTACCATTACCACCATTGTTCGGTTTTTTACTGTTAGGCTTGCTGCTATCAGATTTAGGCTTATTAAAAGGCTGCTTTTTCTTAGGCTTTTTAGACGGCAGTGGGCGAGCATCTAATGCGCGCTCTGCTACTGGGTTAATAGGCTCAAAACCGTCTTCTTCAGCACGTGGGATAAGCTCACCAATAAAGCGCTCAATACCGTATAAATCAACAGCATCTTCTGTTGTTACAAACGAAATCGCATGACCCGACGCACCGGCACGGCCTGTACGGCCAATACGGTGAACGTAATCTTCATATACATTTGGTAAGTCGTAGTTAACAACATGCGGTAATTCAACAATGTCTAAACCACGTGCAACAATGTCTGTTGCTACTAGTACGCGTACTTCACCACTTTTAAAACCATCAAGTGCTTTAACACGTGCGCCTTGTGATTTATTACCATGGATAGCCGCGCCTACAATGTCATCGCGCTCTAGTTGTTTAACTAAGCGGTTAGCACCGTGCTTTGTGCGGCTAAACACTAATACTTGTTGCCAATCGTTAGTGCGAATCAAGTGGCTTAGCAATGCTGTTTTACGTGTTTTATCTACCGCATAAACACACTGAGTAACACTTTTTGCAGTAGTATTTTTTGCAGCAACTGAAATTTCAACAGGGTCATTAATTAACCCTTTTGCTAATGCACGAATTTCGTCAGAAAATGTAGCCGAAAACATCAAGTTTTGACGTTTAGCAGGCATTTTAGCAATTAAGCGTTTAATGTCATGAATAAAGCCCATGTCTAACATGCGGTCAGCTTCATCGAGTACAAGCACTTCAACGCTATCAAATTTAACTGCATTTTGATTATGTAAGTCGATTAAACGACCCGGCGTTGCTACTAAAATATCAACACCTTTACGAAGACGCTGCATTTGTGGGTTAATTTTAACGCCACCGTAAACTACAAATGAGCTCACATCCGAATGCTTAGCGTACTCTTCAACGTTTTCGCTTACTTGCAAAGCAAGCTCACGTGTAGGCGTTAAAATAAGTGCACGTACGTGGTTACTTTTAGCTTTAGGGCCTGACGACAAACGCTCAATAAGTGGTAATGTAAAACCCGCTGTTTTACCTGTACCTGTTTGCGCTGCTGCCATAACATCACGGCGTTCAATAATTGCAGGAATTGCTTGAGCCTGAATCGGCGTTGGCGTTTCATAGCCCTTTTCTAAAACCGCATTAACCAAAGACTGTGATAAACCTAAACCTTCAAAACTCATATAAACTCTCTTTTAAATTAGGCTACATTAGCCAGTTGCGCGCATTATACCTGTAGTAGCTAAGAATGCATGCCATTATTTACGTTGCGAGCAATTGAGCATAGCTTAATAAAATTAAACCTGTGTTCAAGTTGCTTAAAAATGCAAAAAACGGCCATAAGCCGTTTTATATTTATACTTAATTACTCTAAGTATAAGAGTTACTTAACACCTAACTCACGCAGGCGTTCTTGCAAGTAGCTATCTGCCGTGTAGCGCTCTGAAAGCACAACATCTGGATGCGGGTGTAAAAATAACGGTAGTGAAATACGCGATTTAGTAGATGCTTTACCCGTTGGGTTAATTACACGGTGAATTGTCGATGGGAAATACCCGCCCGACGCTTCTTGTAACATGTCGCCGATATTAATAATTAAGCTGCCAAAATCACATGGCACGTCTAACCAACCGCCATCTGTTTTTTGAACTTGTAAACCAGGCTCATTAGAAGCTGGTAATACAGTCAATAAGTTAATATCGCCATGGGCTGCTGCGCGAATAGCACCTGGCTCTTCATCACCCGTCATAGGCGGATAATGTAGGATACGTAACAATGTTTGCTCAGAATCGGCAATCATGTCTTTTAAATCAATCGAAAACTTAGCACGCACATCAGCTGGTGCTTCAGCCTGAACCCAGCTTAATAATGTGCCAGCAAATTCACTTGCTAAACGGTAGTATTGACGTACATCAGCTTCAAGCTGGGCAGGAACGCGACCTTTAGGGTACACATGAAAGTACTCTTTAATGTCTTTTATTGTAAAGCCTTTCGCTACTTCTGATACTGAAGGCGGAAAGTAACCGTCTTGAGTTTCTTTAGAGAATAAAAAGTCGTGCTTTTGCTCTGAGTTAAAAAAGTCTTGCCAATTTTTGTAAATAGACTCAACTAAAGACTGTGGGATTGGGTGGTTTTTTAAAACGCCAAATCCAGTATTTCTTAACGATTCAACAAATTGTGCAGCCGCATCGGGAGCTTTATAATCAACAGTAGGTAATTGCATTGTACGTTCCAGTGAATAGGTTGTGTGAAGTGAGTTGCTTTTAATAGTGCTAAATTACTTATATAAAGTAGCAAAGCCTTCATTATAGCGCTATGCGAGGATAGACAAATGACCTCAAAAACATAAGGACATATGTCCTCAAAGCATAGTCACTGCCACTTTGCTTGATCAAGATCAAGTTATAAAAAAACGTTGAATTTGCAAGGTTTAGTAACTATCTCTGGTCTATTATTAGAATATATTTTATTTGTGTAAATAAGGCCCCCCATGCGACAAAAAGTATCTTTTAAAAGCGGCGATTTAGAACTTGCCGGCCAACTTGAAC
Source organism: Pseudoalteromonas sp. NZS71_1 (assembly GCF_015864305.1). Taxonomy (NCBI): domain Bacteria; kingdom Pseudomonadati; phylum Pseudomonadota; class Gammaproteobacteria; order Alteromonadales; family Pseudoalteromonadaceae; genus Pseudoalteromonas; species Pseudoalteromonas sp. NZS71_1. Next base: position 25,135 of record NZ_JADYXM010000008.1, read on the forward strand.
TTCCCTCTGGTGACGTTAAGTTTTACGCGCTATTTGCACACTGCTTTACATGCGGTAAAGACATTGCAGCAGCTACACGGATTAGTCGTGCACTCACACAACAAGGTATCGCCGTACTGCGTTTCGACTTTACCGGTTTAGGTAATAGTGATGGTGATTTTGCTAACAGTAACTTTTCATCAAACATTCAAGATTTAGTATCTGCGGCAAATCATTTACGTGAGCATTTTGCGGCGCCGCAACTACTCATTGGCCACAGTTTAGGCGGCGCTGCGGTACTTGCTGCTGCTGAGCATATTCCTGAAGTATCGGCTATTACAACCATTGGCGCACCGTCAGATGCGCAGCACGTAGCGCATAACTTTGAAGCACACCTTGATGAAATTAACGCAGCAGGTGAAGCTAAAGTTAACTTAGCTGGTCGTGAATTTACCATTAAAAAGCAATTTATTGACGATATAGCCAAGTACGATAAAAGCCACATAAGTAAACTTAAGCGCGCATTATTAGTAATGCACTCCCCTATTGATGCGACTGTAAATATTAGTGAAGCTGAAAAAATTTATGCATCAGCTAAGCATCCTAAAAGCTTTATTAGCCTAGATAACGCCGATCACCTTTTAACAAATAAAAACGATGCCGACTACGCTGCACAGATAATTGCAACGTGGGCAAACCGTTATGTTAAGTACGACAAAACTAAATACACGGCAAGTTTAACGGGTGGTAATGTACTTGTTGAAGAAAAAGACCATGTATTTACTCAGCACGTAAGTACAAAAGATCATACTTGGCTTGCAGATGAGCCAATAAAAGTAGGCGGTAAAAACTTAGGTCCCGATCCGTATCATCACTTATTAGCGGGGCTTGGTGCCTGTACAGCAATGACACTACGCATGTACGCTACACGTAAAAACTTACCACTGGAGCATGTAAAAGTAGAGCTTGATCACACTCGCGATTACAACAAAGATTGCGACGATTGTGAGCAAACAGGTAATCTTGAAGCCATTACCCGTAAAATCACCTTACGTGGCGACTTAACTGAGCCACAGCGCCAGCGTTTACTCGAAATAGCCGACAAATGCCCAGTACATAAAACACTGCATAACAACCCGGTTATTGTAAGTGAACTGGTAGAGTAACTACCATAAAATTAATATAGCGCAGCTAACACTGCGCTGTGATTTAACTTTTATAAACCTAATTTTTACTATCTAAAAATCCCTCTACTTCTTTACTGATTCTGTCCACCAGCCATTTTGGCCCGCCATCGTACATATCGTTATGGCGAGATTTTTCTATTAGTGTTTGTGTAACAGGAAACTTATCCAGCTCTGAATCGTTTAACAGCACATTCGCATCAGCTGGGTAATCACTACCGCGTAGAGTAAGTACGCGTATATTTTTATTGCGTGGGATCAACATGCGGCGATGATCGAGCGTAATAATAGTGCTAACTTCATTGGGGTAAATAGAGCCGTATAATGACGAAATATCCCCGCCGTTTGAGTGCCCAAATAAGGTGAGCTTTGTAAAGTCGTACGCTGGGTATTTACTCGCTAGCTCATTAACTAAAAACTTAAGCGTTACTACGCCACGATGCCAGTTTTCCATACGCGTTGTTAAGTAAGGCTGCTCACGATTAAGGTCAGGGTCGCTTTTTAGTTTATGTGCAACTGCTATTGTTAAATATCCACGCTGATTAAACGCATTACTGGCAAACGTATACTCGTTATGGCTAATCCCATAACCTGCGTTAATGAACGCTACAGGGCATTTTACTTGTTCAGTGCACTTAGCATTGTTACTTGGTAATGTAATATTGATAGGAATAGTGCGATTGCGGCTTTCATCAGTTATAACGCCATCGTTTGCATAGCTTGTTGCGCCTATTACTGATGTACTTAGAGCTAGTGCGCTTAATATAAAAAGCTTTTTAAGTGTTTTTTGCATATTTAAATTTATATAAATTATTGTTTTTAATTAAAAATAACTTTTACTTTATAGCTTTGCATTCTCTATTGTCAAACTATGCGATAATAGCCGCCATTGTTTAAATATATTTAGTAAAAGATCCAATAAATGAAATCATACAATAGCATTCAAGAACGTATAGAAATCCTAGAAGACAAACTAACGGCAATACATGACGAAATCGAAACACTAAAAGCACCTGCTAAAAACAACAATGAACGTATTATTTTTAAGTTTATTGAAACAGGCAGCACAGGTAAAACGAAGGATTTTGTTCGTGAGTTAGGTATTAAATCACCACGTGACGGTTTGTTTTCGTCAGGTGACGTTACAAAACTAATTAAAGATGGCGCTGAAGATATTTCACCTGCGTTATTAGAAATCGCAAGACAGCTTGCCAGTGCACGTAATAAAAATGGCCCAAGCCGTTAATTACGCAGTCACGCAGTATCTAGAAGCCCAGCTAAGCTGTCGCTTCTAGATATGTAATCATATTAAACTAAATTAATCACATAGTTCTATATTAAGGCTGGTAAGCAAATTAAGTGCTTCGAAGCGATCAAACTTAGCATTCGTTAAAATATTATTATTCAAATCTATATTAAACGCTGTAGCACCTACAAAATCACATTTTGTTAAGTTAGTTTGAAAAAACTCACTATCGCGAAAATCTGTTCCTGTAAATTCACTACCGCTTAAATCAGCGTGTCTAAAATCAACATTTTTGGCAAAGCAGTGTGTTAGTTTGAGGGCTTTGAGGGTTAATTCAAAAAAAGAACTATTACTGAGCTCGCAATAATTAAAACTCACCGGTGCGTTAATACTAAGCGCTGGCCAATCTACATCAGCCCATTGCAAACTATTTAATTTACAGTGGCTAAAACTTACATTTTCAAGCGAACTGTAGTTCCATTTAAGTGACGATAAATTACAGTTTTTAAAACTACATTCTATAAATCGGCAATGTTTAAACTGCCCGTCTGAAAAGTCGCAATCGATAAATATACACTCTTCAAACTCAGAGTTTTCAGTTAGCTGCTCTGCGTACTGCAAAGCATTAAATTGCTCATCAAAATACTGGTTATTGTTACTTAACAACACAATTCACCTATTAAATTTAACCCGTGTAGCCATTACTTTTAGGTAAATCTTTTTTAAGCGCAAGCACTGCAATAAAAATCAAAGCAAATAGTGGAAATAGCGCTAAACAGCCACCCACAAAAGCTAAAACACCCGGCATAGTACTTTTACGCTTACCTATTTTGTAGCTAATTACAGCAAAAATAGGAATACACAGCACAATAATAAAAACTAAAAACTCACCAAATAAGGTTGCATTGATCGACATAATAATTCCTTTTCATCTGTTCGTTTAAAACACACTCTGCTATAAATTTAACCATAAAAAAACCCTCAAGCATATAACTTAAGGGTTTTTAAATTTAGCTCAAAAAAGCGAAACAAGATTACTCTTCGTTAGGTATCGCTTTTTCTACAACACTTATTGCAAGTTCAGCTAACGAGTCAAGGTTAGGTTTGCTTGGCGCGTTGGTTAATAAACACGACGCTTGTGTTGTTTTAGGGAAAGCAATAACGTCACGAATGTTATCGGTACCACATAAAAGCATTGCTAAACGGTCAAGACCAAATGCTAAACCAGCATGCGGTGGTGTGCCGTATTTAAGTGCATCAAGTAAAAAACCAAACTTGTCTTGTTGCTCTTGCTCGTTAATACCTAAAATTCTAAATGCAGTTTCTTGCATATCTGCATTATGAATACGTACCGAACCGCCACCAACTTCGTAGCCGTTTAATACCATATCGTAGGCATCTGAAATAGCAGCTGCTGGGTTTGCTTCAAGCTCACTGGCGTTAATGTCTTTTGGTGCAGTGAATGGATGATGTACAGCATGTAATGTGCCTTCGTCATCTTCTTCAAACATTGGGAAGTCTACAACCCAAAGTGGTGCCCAGCTATTAAGGTTAGTGATTTCTAAATCAACACCAATCTTAACGCGCAGTGCGCCCATTGCTTCATTTACTGTATTGCGCTTATCGGCACCAAATAAAATGATATCGCCAGACTGTGCATTAGTACGCTCAAGTAATTTAGTAATTACGTCTTCGCTTAAAAACTTAGCTACTGGTGATTGAACACCTTCAGCGCCCGCAGTGTGGTCGTTTACTTTCATCCACGCCATGCCTTTAGCGCCGTAAATACCAATAAACTTAGTGTAATCGTCAAGCTGTTTACGAGAAAGCTTAGCGCCACCTGGTACAGTTAACACAGCAACTCGACCTTTTTCGTCGTTAGCCGGACCTGAGAAAACATTAAACTCTACGTCTTTAACTAAATCTGCAACATCAACTAATTTCATCGGGTTACGTAAATCTGGCTTATCAGAACCGTAAAGGCTCATTGCCTCGCTGTAAGGCATAATTGGAAAATCGCCTAAATCAACGTTTAGCAATGTTTGCCACATTTCGCGGATCATTTTTTCAGTCATACCACGTACTTGATCAGAGCTCATGAACGAGGTTTCTATATCTATTTGGGTAAATTCTGGTTGGCGATCAGCGCGTAAATCTTCATCACGGAAACATTTAACAATTTGGTAGTAACGGTCAAAACCCGACATCATCAACAATTGCTTAAACAACTGTGGAGACTGTGGTAAAGCGTAAAAGCTACCTTTATGAACACGACTCGGTACTAAGTAATCGCGCGCGCCTTCAGGTGTTGCTTTAGTAAGTACAGGTGTTTCGATGTCTAAAAAGCCGTTTTCATCTAAAAAGCGACGAACAAAGCTGCTTGCTTTAGCACGTAATTTAATACGGTCACTCATTTCTAGACGACGTAAGTCTAGGTAACGGTATTTTAAACGACGCTCTTCTGAGTTTACTTGGTTAAAATCAAGTGGTAATGGCTCTGAGCGGTTAATAATATTAAGCTCTTTACCTAAAATTTCGATCTCCCCTGTTGCCATGTCTTTATTTACTTGGCTGTCTGGGCGTGCGCGAACAATACCTTTTAACTGAACACAAAATTCTTGGCGAAGTGTGTTAGCCGAACTCATTAACTCTTCAATGTCAGAGTCGAATACAACTTGTACTAAACCTTCTCTATCGCGTAAATCGACAAAGATAAGTCCACCAAGGTCACGTCGTTTGTTGATCCAGCCACATAGTTCAACTTCTTGATCTACGTGAGTTTTATTTAGCTGTCCGCAATATATAGAGCGCATAGTTTTCCTGTCAGATAAAAGGCTTAAACGGCTAAACTTATTTGTTTTAAGGCGTGTGATTTAAAAAACAGGTCACCACAATACAAATAAAGCCGCTAGCAATCTAAAAATAATCAAATTAAGCCCTGCATTATACTCAACTAACATTAAGATGCTAGGGCGCGTTGAACGTTGGTGGTTGAATTTGCAGCAGACGGTTTGGCTTTTAGGCAAGGCAGAGCCTATGTAGTGTGGTTACTCCCCATAAATAGGCGATAACGCAGCATAAATGCCAAACATGCGCTGCCCTTTGGGTTCTTTCTAGGGACGATTAACTCTTTGTTACTCGGTTTTTACTTAGCCCACTAGGTTACAAACCTCGCGCCGCGATTAAATCGCCCCTAGATTGAACAAATTTCAATCCACAAAGCTCAACACACCCTAGCCGTGTACGGCTTTTACCCTTGAATTTACAGCAGCTCGTTTTGTTATTTGCTACACTATCGCCACTTTATAATAAGGCGCTAGTTTGTATGTTATATATTGGATGCCCGCAGTGGTCGAGTAATGCATGGAAAGGCAATTTATTTTCAAGCCAATGTAAAAACGCCGATATGCTTAGCCAATACGCCCAACACTTTAACTCTGTTGAAGGCAATACCAGCTTTTACGCTGATCCTTCGCCAAGCACCGTATTGCGCTGGGCAAACAGCGTACCCGACGATTTTAAATTTACTTTTAAGTTTAATCGTCGCTTTAGCCACGAGCTGCACCTAACTAATGTTCAAACCGAGCTTACTGATTGGCTAAACTTGTTTACCCCTATTTTAGAAAAAACTGGGCAAATCATGCTGCAATTACCTAAAGCATTTGGTCCTGGTGACTTACCCAAACTCGCACAATTTATTAGCCTATTACCAAAAGAGGTTAATTACGGTGTAGAGGTACGTCATACTGCGTTTTTTCAAAAGGGCGAAGCCGAAATAGCGCTTAATCAGTTATTAATGGCAAACAACATAAATCGCATATCGATGGATACTCGCGCCCTATTTGCGGTAAAACCAACAACCGAAGCGCTAATAGACGCACAGCAAAAAAAGCCGCATTTACCCGTGCATGCCATTGCTACAAGCACGCAACCCATGGCGCGCTTTGTTATCGCCGATTTACAAAACGACTATAAACCCTTTTATAAACCGTGGCTGAGTAAAGTAAAACAATGGCTTGATGAAGGAAAAACGCCTTATGTGTTTTTTCATACGGCAGATAACCGAGAAGCGCCATTATTAGCAAGGCAGTTTTGCAAAGACCTTGGTTATGATCACAAAGCATTAAACCCATTTACTGGCGAAAAAGAAGCCCACCAGCAAGCACTTTTTTAAAAGTAAAACGACAGAGAAGCAATAATGAGTGAATACGCACGTTACTTTACCGGCTACCCAGCTAACATTGTTGAGCAAGTATTAAGCCTTATAGATAACAACAAGGTATGTGACTACTTACTTAAAAAGTATCCGCAAGCACATACCATTACTAGCGATAAACTACTTTATAACTACGCAACCGAGCTTAAAAAACAGTATTTAAAAAGTGCACCACCGTTTGGGCGCGCAGCATTTAAAAAGCAAGGCGACATGGTCACTAACGCACTTGGTACACATACGTATCGAATGCAAGGTAAAACCCGTAAGCACGATTTAGCGATAAACAGCGACTTACTGCGTGCTCCCGAGCCATTATTAAAAGCGTTAGTGGTACATGAGCTTGCCCACTTTAAAGAAAAAGATCACAACAAAGGCTTTTATCAACTTTGCTGCCATATGGAGCCGAGTTATCACCAGCTAGAGTTAGATTTAAGAATTTTTTGTGTGGTCGTCGCAATGGGAGAAAATCCTTATTTAAAATAAGGGTTTTACCGTTGTTTAACTGAGTGAAAATAACGCCCATGCTTAAGTTAATATTTCCTTCCATAACCAAGCGTTCATACCCAGTCTTTTATCCCCGTAAGCAACTCACAACTTAACGCCTGTCCTTAATAAAAACAAAAAAGTTTAAAACTACATAATTGCCCTACATTTGAGAACTACACTCTTAAAAGTTAATTTAATCTTTGGAGTTTTAAATGATGAAAAATACCCATGCCTTTTTACTCAGTGCACTGTGCTGCTTAACCTTAAGTGCCTGCAACGAGCAGAACGGCCAATCACTTGAACAATCAAACCTCAATGATTTTACTCTAACAAGCTCAAAGGTAAGCGATGGCGGTAACTTGCCTATTACTTATACGTGCGATGGGCAAAGCATTAGCCCTCCACTTAACTGGAGCGGTGCACCTGACACAACCAAATATTATGCGTTAATTATGGATCATAAAGCGCCAGAGGGAATGCATTGGTATTGGACCATGTATAATATTACCGCCAATAAAACACAAATTAAAGCGGGCGAAACTCTCGGTGAAGTAGGCTCTAATAGCGTAAACGATTTAAACCAATACGCGCCACCTTGCTCTAAAGGCCCGGGTGAAAAAAGCTATACTTATACTGTGTACGCATTATCTGCACCGGTTACCTTTAATAGCGATACAAAGGTAGATCGCTCAGCATTACTCGCTGCTGTAAAAGATATTACGCTCGATACTGCAAGTATGACGGTTAAATACTCGCGAAGCGCCAGTAGCGCCGAGCACAAACCTAATACAAGACTAAAACCAAATGAGCAACCAAAGCCTGATAAATCATATTTAACCGCTAACGTAAAATCACCTCGTTGTGATGCTATTACACAATCAGTAAGTAATGCAGGGTTTGATCAAAGCGTATCTGTTACGTGCGATGAACAATATGCTTATATTGCCTCATCTACTTATCCTGATCATGACGTAATGACAGGTATTACAGGTACTAACGAGCAAATACCCGTTCCAGCTAAAGACTACGCCGCACCTATAAAGTTAAACCCGAAAAAAGCAAAAACAATAACAACAATTGATGCAGCCGTAGGTGTTGCCGTTAATGGCGTACCAATATACGACTATTCTTCGCAAGGTGAACTGGACGTAAATAGCTACGATGAAAAACACGACACGTTAGCACTTGGACAGTTAGATATATGTGGCGGACACGCAGGACGAGGTGATGACTACCATTATCATGTATCGCCAACGTGTATGATTGACACAATGAAAAACCAATCAAGCGATGCCATTATTGGTTGGGCTTACGATGGTTACCCGCTGTATAGCAGTAAAAACCCAGACGGTAGTGCAATTGCCAAAGGTGACCTTGATGTATGTAACGGACAAACCGATGACACATTTGGCTATCGCTACCAAACATCAGCTACGCCGCCGTATATTATTCAGTGCTTAGTAGGTGAAGTAGATACCGCAAAATTACCAAGAGTGTCACCACTTAATGGCGATACTCAAGGTATAAGAGCCGACTTGCGCCCGCCACAAGGAGGCGTTGAAAACCTAACGCACGCAATCTCTGAAAATGGCAGCCGTACAATGAGCTATTCATACAAAGGTGAAAACTACTTTACTACCTACAGCCCTGCATCACAGGGAAAAGACTGCTATAGCTTTAAACAAAAAACCATCAGTAATGGTGGCAAAGTTCAAACAGGTACATTTTGTAGAGGCCCGCAGCCAAATCACCTTACTCCAACAGTCACTAAGCAAAATACAAATCCTGCCATTACAGGCAAGCATAACTTAAAGCTAGAAGCATGGGCTGATAACTGGTTTACAGCCTACATAGGCGAGCAGTTACTTGTTGAAGATTCTGTGCCTATAACCACAGAGCGTTCATTTAATGCCGAAAGCATTACGTTTTCTGCAAACTACCCTATTGAGCTTAATTTAATAATTAAAGACTTTAAGCAAAACGACACTGGGCTTGAATACATCGGTGCTAAAAATCAGCAAATGGGTGATGGCGGTTTTATTATGCAACTTACCGACACCGATACAAATAAAGTAGTTGCCGTTAGCGATCAAAGCTTTAAATGCGAAATACTTCACAAAGCGCCGCTTAACAAATTATGCGAAAGCGAATCAAATCCAGTTGCGGGCGAAGGCGTTTGTACGTTTATGTCAAAAGAAGCGCCAACTAACTGGCTGCAAAGTAACTTTGATAACGCAAACTGGGCTAATGCAGTAGAGCACAACTTTGCCGATGTAGGACCAAAAGACGGTTACGACGATATTAACTGGGATGAAAATGCAAAATTCATATGGGGCGAAGACTTAGAAACCGACAACACCCTTATTTGTAAAGCAACTATTGAGCAACCTCAATAAACAAAAAGGTCAACCGCCTCAATAAAAGGTAGTAATTATGTATTTTTTAAAAAAATTAAAATGGCTAATGCTCGCGTGTATTTTAACAAGTATGAGCGCTCAAGTGAGCGCCCATGTATTAAAAAACACAACAGCCCAAGTGATTTTAAGAGACGGGCAAGTTGAGGTTAAAGTATTAACTAATGCTGAGCATTTAATTTCAACGCTGCAAAGCGAGCAAGCATGGCTTATGGGCGATATTGATAAGCTTATGCCTACAAACTTAAGTGCAGAGCAACAAGAAGAGTTTGTAAAAAATGCACTTAAACAAAAAACGAGCTTACGTGTAAATCAGCAAGTTATCGTGTTTGAACGCGTCGCTTTTACCACCAGCAGCAACGAAGCGCACGACCTAGAAATTGTTTTTCAAGCGAAGCACACATTTACAACAGTAGATGAGCTTGCCATATCGTTCCCTAAAAGTTTAGGTGCAGTACACGCAAGCTTTGTAAAACCACAATATAAGTTACTGGGTGCTGGCGATACCGCAAAAATAAAGTTCTAGCCCAAGAATCAACATACCTAAAAAGCTTACTCAAAAAGGATTTTAGTAAGCAACTCCCTAAATACGCTAATTGTAGGCACATAATCAATATGCAATACTGCTTGGTACGTTAACGTCATGATTTTTACTATTTGCCAATCAGTGAAATTAATACATAAATTCTTTTTAGCTTTTTTTATCACTAATATCGCCCTTGTTGGGCTTATGTTTGTGTTTATATACATGACCTTTTCGTCAGGGTTTAACGACTTTGTTGAACAAGAAGAAACAAAGCATGTAGCAATGGTTAAGCAGCAACTTATTGAGCTTTATAGCGAATTAGGCAGTTGGCAACCCATTACGCAAAACACGCAATTATGGCGCTCTATTGTAGAGCCGCAAAAAAAGCCAGGCGAGCCTGAAACGAATAAACACACAAGCACCCCACCCAAACCAAATAGCAGCAATGCAACGCCCTCTTTATTGTGGATACACTTACCTGCGGGTTCCCTTAAAACAGGGCAACGTATAAGTTTATATGATCAAAATAAAAAAGTTGTTGTTGGTAGAGCTAATTTAAACGACAACCCACATATAGAGCCTATTTTATTAAACAATAACGTTATAGGCTGGATAGGTTTAGTACCTTCAAAACTTGTGCAAAGTAGCCCAGCAAAAGCATTTTTAGCAGCGCAATTTCATAACTATTTTATGATCACGTTACTCGTTATTGTGCTCGCATTTATTATGGCTATTGTGTTATCTCGCCATTTAATAAAACCAATAAAGCAAATAGTAACTGGCACCGATGAGTTAACAAACGGAAATTTTGCCAGCAGAATCATCCCCTCTAGTAAAGATGAGCTAGGTACCCTATCCAACAATTTTAACGCCTTAGCCCACACGCTTGAGCAAAACCAACAAATGCGGTTTCAATGGGTGTCAGACACATCCCACGAATTAAGAACCCCACTTACCGTACTACGATCGCACTTGTTAGCCGTACAAGATGGTGTATTTACAGCCGACACAAAGCGCATTAATTTACTCATAAACCAAGTAGATAACTTAAGTCACATTGTTGACGACCTAGCCCAACTAGCACAAACAGATAGCGTTAATTTAACCTATAACAATGCACGCATTGATTTAATAAACATTTTTGAGCAATCAATTGAAAACTTCACCGCTCGCTTTAAAGAGCGTGAATTAAATGTAGATAGCAAAAGCTTAACCAAAGCCGGCAAATGTATAATAAATGGCGATAAAGAACGCCTTGTACAATTATTTTCAAACCTGTTAGAAAATACCTGCAGATACACGCATAAAGGTGGGCAAGTAATAATACTTGCCAACAAAACACACAATAACATTGAGCTTATTTTACAAGACTCAGCCCCAAGTGTTTTACCAAACGACTTACAAAAATTGTTTGAGCGTTTTTATCGCGTTGAAAAATCTCGAAGCCGAGAGCACGGCGGCTCGGGCTTAGGACTTGCACTTTGCAAACAAATAGTAGAGGCACATGGCGGTCAAATATCGTTGCACAACTCACCACTTGGTGGGCTAGAAGTTAAAATAACGCTGACACTTTTAGGTTAAAATAATGGCATCACAAAAAATACTTATTGTTGAAGACGAAGAAAACATTGCAGAGGTACTTATTGCCTATGCTAAGCAACAAAATTACGAAACTGAGCACTTTAATAGTGGCAAAGGTGTAGTTAGTTTTGTAAAACAAAACGCTGTAGATTTAATACTTCTTGATTTAATGCTGCCAGATGTTGATGGCACAGAGCTATGTAAGCAAATTAGAGCCTTTTCAAGTGTGCCTATTATTATGCTTACCGCAAAAAGTGAAGAAATAGACCGCTTACTGGGTTTAGAGCTCGGCGCCGATGACTACATATGCAAACCTTTCAGCCCTAAAGAAGTTATAGCACGCATAAAAGCCGTACTAAGAAGGACCAGCCAGCCTAAAACCAACATCATCAATCATAATAATTTTCAATTACACAAAGACGATTACGAAGCCCGCCTAAACGGCAAAAGCATTGGCTTTACCGCCGTCGAGTTTAAAATATTTTTATTATTTATAAGCCACGTAGGTCGTGTTTTTACCCGCGAAGATATTATTAATAACGTATACAGCGACACAACCGACATATCCGATCGCAACATTGATACACACATTAAAAATATACGAAAAAAGATTAACGACATTCAAGCAGGACTAAACCCAATAGCAGCGGTTTATAGTGTGGGCTATAAATTTAAAGAGTAGGTTTAGCCGCTTAAAATAACAGCATTAAAAACGAGGGAAGTATGGTTCCCAACGCATTAATTTTTCGATAAACAATGATTTGCTCCCGCGCACTTGAGCTATACCTAAAAACGTTAGTAGTACATGAGCTCGCTAACTTTAAAGAAAAAGACCACAAAAAAGGCTCTTATAAACGTTGCTGCCATATGGAGCCGAGTTATCACCAGCTAGAGTTAGATTTAAGAATTTTTTGTGCAGTAGTGGCGATGGGAGAGAATCCTTATTTATGAGTACTCTTAGATGCTTTAGCTGGACGTTGGCTAGGAAAGTGATTGAAATATTCTTTTGTATGTTTCAAAGTATTTTGATATTGAAATGAATTTTCATAATTGATTTGGTTAATAATAGTTATGTCCAATCCAATGAACATAGGGTGATTATAATCAACCGAAGATTTTAAAACAGACAACCGCGGATCATCAATATACATATGAATAACAAGTCCATCATGATAGAAGCGATATATATTCTCACCTCCATTAATATCCATCTTTTGCTTAAATGGTGCTAAATTGACTGTATGACCTTTTGTAGATAACTGAACCAAGCTAATTGGAAAAATAGCTCTATTATCTTCCTTCTCACCAACTATAATCTGTCTAAGAAGTTCAATGTTTTTTGCATTTAAATTAACTTCACTAAATGCCGAAATTTTTGTTACTGCAGCTCTCCACAAAAGGCTAAGAAAGTATTTTCTAATTAATTTGGGTCTTTGAAATTTTACTAGTCTGAGGCTATTTTGCTGTTTGGCAGAGTTTGCTTTAAATAAATGACTAGACCAAACCAAACCTAAACCTCGAAGCTCCTCAATAGCCAAAGTATCTAAATACGCTAAAATATCTTCACCTTTTTGGGTCACTATATTTGGGTCATACCAGCTATCACTTGCTTTGCCATAAAAGGGTCCGCGATTAGTCACTTTCTTTTCAATAAATTTATTCCCTGAAATGTTTGGCCTAGTTAGGGATTTCGGTATTATGTGCGACTTTACAAACTTCCCAACTTCTTTTGTAAGCTTGCAATCACCGTTTTCCATATCAGTCATTTAAAATATCCTTACTAATACTAAAGAGAATTTATATTTTGGTTAATAAAAAACGCGATATCAAATCGCGTTTTTATGGATCGTATCAACCTACTAAAAGCAGATAGCGAAGAGTTGATAGAGCAAACGTTGGGTTTCGTTTCACTCAACCCAACCTTGTATCTCTTCTACGTAAATAGACTTAAAGCCCTAGGCCTGCCATAAAGTCGTCATCGGCATCGTCTTGCACAACATCTTTAGCCTTTGAGTTTTCTTTTTCAGCCTTCTTTTTAGCTTCGTTTTCAATTATGTCATCTGGGTCTAGTGCTTCTGCAATATCAAAGTCGTGTAATTTAATAAACTCTGTTTTATCCATCGCTAATTCCAAGTAAAAGATATTTTGTTTACTTGTGGTGAATGTTACGCGGCGGGCTTGCGGGCGATCCATTGTGGTATCTACCGATATTTGCACTTGCTTATTTATTGCCATCATTTTTGGCTGGTTTTGCGTAATAGACGTATGTAATTGCTCGCGCACTTTAGACGTAAAGTCGCCAACAATTTGATTCATCAACTCGCCTAGTACGTTTGATACGTCGTCTGATAAATGGCTATGTGCTATTTCATCTTCTGGCATCCCCATGTTGCGCATGTAATCGCCATAAATTTCCATCGCCGCTTGCGAAGTAAAGTTGGTAATTACAAGCCCTGTAAAACCGCCGTCAAATAAAACAAAGCAGCCAATATCTGGTCGCATACATGTACGTGTTATTTTTTGCACCATGGCTGAGTAGCTAATACCATTACCGCTGGCTGATGTGAGTACGCCTGTCACTGAATGACAAAGGGTTGCTAATATATCGTCTGTGCTGATGACCTTACTTTTGCTCATTTAATCTTCTCTTTTATACTTATTATTCATAATTCTAGTCAAGCTACTGAATTTATCACTGACTATCCAGTATAAAATGTTAAAATAGCGCCATTATTTACAAAGAGACTGCCTTCGTGACCATAAAAGACAGTATTTATGCCTCTGAGCAACAAGTAAAAGATTTTAGCTTTGACCAAAATGTAGTCGAAGTTTTTCCAGATATGATCCAGCGCTCGGTACCGGGCTACGCAACTATTGTAAGTACAATGGGTAAACTTGCGGGTGAATACGCGCAAAGTAACTCAAATCTTTATGATTTAGGCTGCTCACTGGGTGCAGTAACGCTTAGCATGCGACGAAATATTCGCACCGATAACTGCCATATAATAGCGGTAGATAATTCTCAAGCTATGGTTGAGCGTTGTAAGGTACATTTACAAGGTTTTAAATCAGATGTGCCTGTTACTGTTACTTTGGGCGATATTAACGAGCTTGAGATTCAAAACGCCTCAGTAGTAGCAATGAACTTTACGCTGCAGTTTATTCCACACGCGCAGCGCCAAGCCGTACTTGAAAAAATATACGCTAATTTAAAACCTGGCGGCGTATTACTGTTAAGCGAAAAAATTAAAGCTGAAAACGAGCAATGCGACAATTTATTGATTGATTTGCACCACGACTTTAAACGACACAATGGTTACTCTGAGCTTGAAATAAGCCAAAAGCGTACCGCCATCGAAAACGTTATGCGCCCAGATACACTAAGCGCTCACTTTACTCGCTTACAAGATATTGGTTTTAGCCAAACTCAAGTGTGGTATCAATGTTTTAATTTTTGCTCAATGGTAGCAATTAAATAAAGAGAGTCATCCATGTCTCAATGGTTTAATCAATTTTACGCATCTATCGCACAAAGCCCACTTAGTCACTGGCTAGAAACCCTTCCTGCACAATTAAAACATTGGCAAAACGAGGCTAGCCACGGTGATTTACCTAAATGGCAAAAAGTACTTAAAAACTTGCCAGAGGTGGCTACAACACACGTTGATATTTCTACTAAGGTAGAAATTGGCGCACCAGGGGAGATGAGTGATGGCGAGCAAAAGCAAGCCATGCATTTATTAAAACGCATGATGCCATGGCGCAAAGGCCCATTTAGTGTGCACGGTATTAAAATAGACACAGAGTGGCGCAGTGATTGGAAGTGGGACCGCCTGCTTCCTCATATTGAGCCATTAAAAGGCCGCACCGTATTAGATATTGGTTGTGGCTCAGGTTATCATTTATGGCGTATGCGCGGTGAAGGCGCAGAGTTTGTAGTGGGTATTGATCCGTCTGATTTATTTTTATGTCAGTTTCAGGCAATTAAACACTACAACCCAGACGAAAACGTGCATTTACTGCCACTAGGCGTTGAAGCATTACCTGAGCTTAAAGCGTTTGATACGGTTTTTTCGATGGGCGTACTTTATCATCGTCGCTCACCTATCGACTTTTTAGCGCAGTTAAAAGCCCAGCTTCGCCCCGGCGGCGAACTCGTACTTGAAACGCTAGTAATTGAAGGTGATGAAAACACAGTATTAGTGCCTACCGACCGCTACGCTAAAATGCGCAACGTTTGGTTTATTCCAAGTACTGCAGCATTAAAACTGTGGATGGAACGCGTTGGCTTTAAAGATGTACAAATAAAAGATTGCGCTATTACAACGCTTGAAGAGCAACGCAAAACCGATTGGATGGAAAACGAATCGTTAATCGACTTTTTAGATCCAAACGATACAAGTAAAACAATTGAAGGCTACCCCGCTCCACTTCGAGCCATATTAACCGCAAAAGCATAGCTGTTAATTTAACGCCTTTAATACTAAAAAAACGCCTACGGGCGTTTTTTTGTTTATTTAAACAACAGACAGCGGACAAGTGTCCTTGTTAATTATTTCAAAATTACATTTGAGCTAGCCGCGACCTTGCAATTGTTGTAAAATACGCGCGTTTCTAAGCAACCCAAAACAACTATTTTGAGGAAAACCTGTGAGCGAACAAAAACAGTCTCTAAGCTATAAAGACGCGGGCGTAGATATCGACGCTGGTAATGCACTTGTTGAGCGTATTAAAGGCGTAGTTAAAAAAACTCGTCGTCCTGAAGTAATGGGCGGAATTGGTGGTTTTGGCGCACTTTGCGAAATTCCTGAAGGCTACAAGCAACCAGTATTAGTTGCAGGCACAGATGGCGTTGGTACTAAACTACGTTTAGCAATCGACTTAAAAAAACACGATACTGTTGGTATTGATTTAGTTGCAATGTGTGTAAACGACTTAATTGTTCAAGGTGCTGAACCCCTGTTTTTTCTAGATTACTATGCAACTGGTAAACTAGATATAGACACAGCAGCTGACGTAGTTACAGGTATTGGCAAAGGTTGTGAAATTTCAGGTTGTGCCCTAATTGGTGGCGAAACAGCTGAAATGCCAGGTATGTATGATGGTGAAGACTACGACATGGCAGGCTTTTGTACAGGCGTTGTAGAAAAATCAAAAATTATTGATGGCACAAAAGTAGCAGCAGGCGATCAGCTTATTGCACTTGCTTCAAGCGGCCCTCATTCAAATGGCTTCTCTTTAATTCGTAAAGTACTTGAAGTGTCAAAAGCTGATACCAGCGCTGACTTTGAAGGTAAAACTTTAGGCGAAACTTTACTTGAGCCTACTCGTATTTACGTAAAACCTTTACTTGAGTTATTCAAAAACGTTGACGTACATGCGCTTTCGCATATTACTGGCGGCGGTTTTTGGGAAAACATTCCACGTGTATTACCCGCTTCAGCAAAAGCTGTAGTTAAAGGTGATAGCTGGCAGTGGCCACCAATTTTTAATTGGTTACAAGAAAACGGCAATATTACTACACACGAAATGTACCGTACATTTAACTGTGGTGTAGGTATGGTTTTAGTAGTCCCTGCAGACAAACTTGAGCAAAGCTTAACAATGCTAAAAGACTTGGGCGAAAATGCATGGCACCTTGGTGAAATTCAAGATGCAGCAGCTGGCGAAGAGCAAGTTGAAATTGTAGGTGGTGCTAAGTAATGGCACCGACTCGTCTGGTAGTTTTAATCTCAGGTAGTGGCTCTAATTTACAAGCCATCATAGATGCCTGCGAACGTGGCGAGATAAACGGACATATAGCGGCTGTTATTAGTAACAAAGCAGACGCTTATGGCCTAGAGCGTGCAAAAAAAGCAGGTATTGCTACAAAAGTGCTCAGTCATAAAGATTTTGACTCGCGCGAAGCGTACGATGCGCAATTAATGAACGTTATCGACTCTTTTATGCCAAATCTAGTTGTATTAGCTGGGTTTATGCGTATTCTTACTCCTGGCTTAGTGCAAAAATATGTTGGAAAAATGTTGAACATTCATCCATCTTTGTTGCCTAAGTATCAGGGGCTGAATACCCACCAAAGAGCAATTGATGCAAAAGACGATGTTCATGGCGTAAGTGTTCACTTTGTTACTGAAGAATTAGACGGCGGTCCCGTTATCCTTCAGGCGCAAATACCTGTACTCAAGGATGATACAGCAGAAACATTAGCAAAACGCGTGCATGAGCAAGAGCATATAATTTATCCTTTGGTGGTCAAGTGGTTCAGTGAACACAGACTTACTATGGAAGCAGATTATGCAGTTCTTGACAAAAAACAACTTCCTGCACACGGCGCGCACTACCCACAATAAAAAAATAAGTGCCCTGTTGTTATGTGCGGGCGCTTTACTTCCAACTAGCCTAATTGCAGGCGAATTGACCCAGTATCAAGCTAATTACGATATTTTACGCAAAGGTAAAAATCATGGTGAGGCTGTTCGTGAGCTCAAAAAAACGGGCGATGATACTTATGAACTAACATACCACAGCAATATTGAGTGGATGATCTTTTCTGATTCTCGTGAAGAAACATCAGAGTTTACCTTTAAAGATGGTAAGGTTACCCCGCATCATTACAATATGATCCGCACCGGTACAGGCCCAGATAAAGATTATAAAATTGATTTTGATACAACAAACAAAGTAGTGACTAGCAGCGCTAGCGAATACCCACTAAAATGCGAATGGACTGATGAATTTCAGGATGCTATTTCGTACCAAGTGCAAGTGCGCGAAGGATTGAAAAAAGGTGAAACGAGCTTTTCATTCCCGCTTATAGACAAAAAAGGTAATCGCCGCGACTACAACTTTGAAGTATCTGGCACCGAGATGATTTCGTTGCCTATTGGTAATGTAGAAGCCATTAAAGTAAAACGTTTATACGATAACGATAAACGCCAAGCGATTGCGTGGTTTGCGCCAGAAATGGATTACATGCTGGTACGTATGTGGAAAGGCGAAAAAGGTATGGAGCAGTTTGAAGTTCAAATGAATTCATTTACTGTTACTGCACCTACAGCTGTTGCGCCTGCTACAGCACAACAACCTCAAGAAGCTAACTAGCTTTTAAATAAATCAGTAATAAAATAGGTGGGCTAAATTAGCTCACCCATCTTAAACAATGCAAATTCTCCCGGCTCCATTTTTTGCCAACGCTCATCGTTAGTTAATGGCCTTGTTGTTATTACCGTCACTACATCGTTTGGTGTGGTCTCTTGTTGAAAATCAACCACCATGTCGGCATCAATCAACGTTGCTTTACCAAATGGCGCACGGCGCGTTATGTAATGTAAGTTATTAGTGCAATACGCTAAAACAAACACCCCGTCGGTCAATAACATATTAAACACCCCTTTTTCACGCAACGTATGCGACAACTTAGCAGCGTATCTAAAAACCGACGCCATATTACTTGGACGCTTTGGGTATTTTTCGCGAATTTTATCAAGTAACCAACAAAAAGCGAGTTCACTATCGGTGTTACCCACTGGGCGATAGTACTCTGTTTTTAAATCATGATAATTAGATAACTGCCCGTTATGAGCGTAAGTGATTTCACGCCCCCATAACTCTCGCGTAAAAGGATGAGTATTTTCAAGGCATACTCTCCCGCGGTTACCTTGGCGAATATGGCTAATAACCGAGACACTTTTAATGGGGTATGCTTTAACTAGCTTTGCAATTTCAGATTGATAACTCGGCTCAGGATCTTTAAAGGTTCTACAGCCTTTACCTTCGTAAAATGTAATACCCCAACCATCTTTATGTGGTCCCGTGTTTCCGCCACGCTCTAAAAGGCCTGAAAAACTAAAACAAATATCGGTAGGCACATTGGCTGACATGCCAAGTAATTCACACATTAATAAAATAACCCTTAAAAACCATACATTAAAATAAATAGCGTTATATTTGTGTATTAAGCGTACACTAATTTGCAGCCCGCTATAACGGCTATACTTACTTAAAAAGTGTCATTTTGCTATTAGATTTATTTATTTTTACATTAACACTACTTACGGTTAATGCTTTGACTATACGATAGTTATTGTGCGTTCCTCTGTCGGGTAATTAAATATCGTATTTAAGTTACTTTCTACTACAATTTAACATCGTTATGTACTTGAAAATTACTGTTACTAGCGCTACTCTAAGTGAGGTGGTCTGACCTCTATTAAGGAATAAAAATGACACTCATATTTACACTGGTTCTAATCGCGTTGCTTTGCACTGCGGTTTACCACAGAGCAAGTTGGAACACAGCACTTGGTGTTTCGGCTATAACTTTATTAATTGGTACCTTTGCAGGTGCTTTTGGTTTAATTAGCTGGTTGATCTTTTTGATCATCGCGGTTCCTCTTTCTGTTACTGGCCTTCGTCAGCAATATATCATCAAGCCTATTTTTGCTACGTTTAAAAAAGTAACGCCAAGCATGTCTGATACTGAAAAATCAGCTATTGATGCCGGTACGACGTGGTGGGAAGCTGACTTATTTTGCGGTAACCCAGATTGGAAAAAACTTCACCAATACCCAGTTCCTAAACTTACTATTGAAGAGCAAGCCTTTGTTGATGGCCCTGTTGAAGTAGTATGTAGCATGTTGGACGATTGGGAAGCAACGCACGAGTTAACCGACCTTCCTCAAGATGTATGGCAATATCTAAAAGATAATAAATTCTTTGCCATGATCATCAAAAAAGAATACGGCGGTTTAGAGTTTTCTGCATTTGCACAGTCTTGTGTACTTCAAAAACTAACAAGTAAATCAACATTACTTTCGTCAATTGTTGGTGTACCGAACTCTTTAGGCCCAGGTGAATTATTACAACACTATGGTACAAAAGAGCAAAAAGATCATTACTTACCGCGCCTAGCGAGCGGTCAAGAAATTCCATGTTTTGCATTAACTTCGCCAGAAGCGGGTTCTGATGCAAGTTCAATTCCAGACTACGGTGTGGTATGTAAAGGGCAATGGAATGGTGAAGAGGTTGTGGGTGTTAGTTTAACGTGGAATAAGCGTTACATTACACTTGCCCCAGTGGCTACCGTGCTTGGACTTGCGTTTAAATTACAAGATCCAGACGGCCTAATTGGCGACAATAAAGAGCCAGGCATTACATGTGCACTTATTCCAACGGATACTCCTGGAGTAGAAATTGGTCGTAGACACTTCCCACTAAACGTACCATTTCAAAATGGCCCTACTCGCGGTAAAGACATTTTCGTACCACTTGATTATATTATTGGTGGTCCAGATATGGCTGGTCAAGGCTGGCGCATGTTGGTTGAATGTTTATCGGTTGGTCGTGCAATTACATTGCCGTCAAACTCTGCCGGTGGCATTAAAATGATTGCTATTGCGACAGGTGCTTATAGCCGCATTCGTCGTCAGTTCCGTTTACCTATAGGTAAAATGGAAGGTGTTGAAGAGTCACTTGCTAAATTAGCTGGTTACGCTTACAGCTCTGATGCTGCGGTTAGTATGTCTACGGGTGCTGTTGATTTAGGCGAAAAGCCATCTGTTGTTTCTGCCATTATTAAATACCACCTGACAGAGCAAATGCGTGATGCAACTATTCATGCAATGGATGTACTTGGCGGTAAGGGCATCATGCTTGGGCCAAATAACTATTTAGGTCGTGGCTATCAAGGTGCACCTATTGCCATTACCGTTGAAGGTGCAAACATCTTGACCCGTAATATGATTATTTATGGTCAAGGTGCTATTCGCTGTCATCCATTTGTACTTACCGAGCTAGGTGCGTGCGAAATTGAAGACCGTGAAGAAGCGCTTAGCGTATTTGATAAAGCGCTAATGGGTCACATTGGTTTTACTATGTCGAACCTTGTACGTACTAAGTGGCTTGCTCTTACCGGCGCTCGTTTTACAAGTGTGCCGTACAACGACGAAACCGCTGAGTTTTACCGTATAGCGTCACGCTTTAGTGCATCACTTGCTCTTATGTCAGACATTAGCATGGCAGTATTTGGTGGTTCACTAAAACGTAAAGAACGTATTTCAGCACGTTTAGGTGACTTACTTAGTTACTTATACTTAGTGTCTGCAACGCTTAAGCGTTACAACGACGAAGGCCGTAAAAAAGAAGATTTTGCTCTAGTAAAATGGAGTTGCCAAGATCACCTTTACCATTGCCAACGTGCACTTGCTGATTTAATTAATAACATGCCTTCGGCTCCACTACGTGCCGTGTTAAAAGTATTGTTATTCCCGTTTGGTCGCCCGGTTCGTAAACCAACTGACCAACTTGAGCATAAACTTGCGCAACTACTACAAGTACCTAGCGAAACGCGTAACCGTTTAGCAAGCTATGTATACTTAACAAATGAGCCGCTCAACCTTGTAGGTCGTCAAGAGCAAACGCTTAAAGACGTACTTGCTGTTGAGCCATTATTTGACCGTGTATGCAAAGAAAAAGGTCTTAAACTGCCATTCTTCCAGCTTGATAAAGTAGCGCAAATGGGGCTTGAAGCAGGCATATTAAGCCAAGCAGAGGCTGATAAACTAGCTGCTGTTGAGCAATCGCGTTTAGATGTTATTAACGTTGATGACTTCGACCCTGCTGACTTACTTGCAGGCAAAGCCGCACGTAATAGCGTTAAAAAAGAAGCTGATGCTGCTTAACTAATTTAGTAAAGCAAGCACCCCAGCTGTAAAAAAAATCCAAACCAGCGCATAATGCGCTGGTTTTTTTTGTGCAAAATTAACCTGCAACAAACACCACGGTAAACCTAAACTCAACAAAATAATGTTTAATCTCTCAAACGTAATGCTGTAAGTTACAAAGGTCGCTAAAAACAACAGCATACTAGGTATAAACTGGCTAATATAAAACGTCCGTGCTTTTTGGCATGTATTAAAAAACAAGCGATATTGTGCATAAATTTTAGCGCAATCAAATTGTAATGAGCTGCAAAATAATACAATAAAAGCCATCGCCACAGCATCAAGTATATTAACGAGATCAGCACGCTCAGCGACTAACGTAGTCGAGGCCATAAACACACATAAAAGTAACGACATACGCCATACCAGTGTCCAGCTGTGATTTATAAAGTAGCAAAACCAAAAACCAAACAGTGACCGAACACTGACATGCCCATTTATATTAACTCTAGGTATAAGCAAGCTAATGCTAAAGATGATTGAAAAAACAATATGATAAATAAGCGGCGGTATGTTGATGGGAGTGAATAAAAAAAGGCCGCTTAACATAAAACCATAAACTAGTGCGCTAGGTTTGTATAAACACACAATGCCTAATCCTAACTGAATAAACATAAATACTATAAAATGCGGCACCTTTAACCACTGTTCAAAGGTAAGATCAAGCGCTATCAACAAACTAGCGATAAGCCAGCCATTGCTGATAAATAACAATTTAATATCGGCAAGGTGAAGCCAGCTAGGGTGAGCGATCGTAAGTTGAAACAGCCGTTGGTTACTATTTTTAATCGCCAGTTTCATTGCGCTTATCATCACGCTTTGCAATAACAAGTAAAATAGTGCCATTTGCGCGCCATATAAAGGCGTATCTGCACTATCTATAATTTTCCCTAAGCCTAAAAAAAGCAATAATACAAAACCAAGAGCGGATGATCCCAACACCACTAAAAATAACAAACCAAAGTTTTTTAGCTGTTGAAGCAATTGCTTAAGCTCAAACGTGTACGCTAAATACCGGTAACCTATAAACGCGAGATACTGATTAAGTTTGCTTTTTATGCTTATGATACTCATAGCGAGACACACTTAAAACCATGCTCAATAAACACAGCGGGCTCGTGGCAAGTAATGATAATTTGCCCATTGGGTTTGTCAGCCAAATAAGCATCGAGTTGGCTTAAAAGAGTGTGAATACTGGTTTGATCGAGCGCAGCACTTGGCTCATCTAATAATAAATAAGGTGATTTACGCATTAATGCTAAAATTAGCTGGCATTTTTTTTGATTGCCCGACGACAGTGCTTCGAATCGCGTATTTAAAAATGCATTAAAGTTAAACCCGTTAACCAGCGAATGGGGCCAATCGCAACCTAATGTGTTAACAGATAAATCAATAATTTGATTTGCAGTTAAAAAATCTGGTAACGCAATACGGTCACTGGCAATTGCTACGGTTTTTGTTGGAGTGTTCAATCGGCTACCAGCGAATAAAAGTGAACCACTTTGCGGCTTTTCAAGTCCTGCTAGCATCATAAGTAATGTCGTTTTTCCTTGGCCGTTAGGCGCTTCAATACACCCCTTTTGATCTGAAAAAACTTTGTTGTAATCCTTAAAAACAACATTGCCTGAAAATTGCTTATTTAAGCTTATGACTTCAATCATAAAATATCCCTCTAAACTGACTATTCATTATAAGAATTCTGTTATGAGAAACAACTAATACCAATTCGCTTAATTAAGTGATCTATTTTGAGGATGGAGAAACGTGTTGATAGCTAGGCAAAAAATTCGCTATTTAGTTTTTCTAAATGAGAATTTTTTAACACAGGTAGCGACACGTTTAGCCCCGCAAAATGATTAAGTATTATTGCGGATTGGTATAATGATTGGAGTGGTGCTGTAGCTCACACTGCATACCACCCATGAAAAAATTAAGGTGGTTAAAATCGCTGAAATAGCTTCTGGCACGAGTAAATACTTTAACTAGCCGTTATAGCCGATAAGAGCTAATTACGTCATGTGTGACACCATGGGGCAATTTAAGACTGGAGCGGTATTCAGTGCTAAGTGTTTAACTATTCATGGAGATAGAAGAAGATGAATATTTAGGAATAAGAGGAATATTAAAAAGTCGATTTTTTAGCTGATAGCCAAAGAATGTTTTACTAAATTATTTAATCAAGGATTTTATAAACTTGTTATTGAGGAAATAACAAGTGGCGGAGTGGACGGGACTCGAACCCGCGACCCCCGGCGTGACAGGCCGGTATTCTAACCAACTGAACTACCACTCCGCAGTGGTATGTGCATGGGGTAATGCACTTACTAATTTTAATCATGATATCAAATGGCGGAGTGGACGGGACTCGAACCCGCGACCCCCGGCGTGACAGGCCGGTATTCTAACCAACTGAACTACCACTCCGCAGTGGTAAGTGCATTACCCCATGCACATACCATTGCGGAGTGGTAGTTCAGTTGGTGTGAATACCGGCCTGTCACGCCGGGGGGCGCGGGGTCGAGTCCCGTCCACTCCGCCACTTGTTATTGAGGAAATAACAAGTGGCGGAGTGGACGGGACTCGAACCCGCGACCCCCGGCGTGACAGGCCGGTATTCTAACCAACTGAACTACCACTCCAGCATACAAATTTTGTAATATAACATTGTTTAAATAGTTGGCGGAGTGGACGGGACTCGAACCCGCGACCCCCGGCGTGACAGGCCGGTATTCTAACCAACTGAACTACCACTCCAGCGCATATTTAAACTGTTATTTTTTCTTATTGGCGGAGTGGACGGGACTCGAACCCGCGACCCCCGGCGTGACAGGCCGGTATTCTAACCAACTGAACTACCACTCCATACTAAGAATATGTTTTACAACCATACGTTGTGTACGTGTGGCGGAGTGGACGGGACTCGAACCCGCGACCCCCGACGTGACAGGCCGGTATTCTAACCAACTGAACTACCACTCCATAATAAGAATATGTTTTACAACCATACGTTGTGTAAGTGTTGGCGGAGTGGACGGGACTCGAACCCGCGACCCCCGGCGTGACAGGCCGGTATTCTAACCAACTGAACTACCACTCCAGCTTTTACTTACAAGTTTTACGAAAATGGCGGAGTGGACGGGACTCGAACCCGCGACCCCCGGCGTGACAGGCCGGTATTCTAACCAACTGAACTACCACTCCATATTTCCGTTGCTGTTTAGGTCTCCCTGACAGCGGCGTGAATAATACGAACCAACCCCTATTTCGTCAAGGGCTTTTTTGTTTTTTTATAGGTTTTTTAGTCATCTGTCATCGAAAGGTTTAAAATTTCACCTGATCTGTCATTTTTTGAGCCATTTTTACCGACTTGATTTTTTTCTGTGTCGGCAACATCACCTTCACTTGTTTTCTTTTTCTTTAAAAAAGGCAGCTTCACTTTAAATTTAATCGGTTTTTTCTGAACAAATATACGAATTAACAACCAACCGAGTAATAAAATGAGCGTATTGCAGCCTACAATTAAACTAATAATTGTAGATGTGGCCATTTTTTCTTCAACAGGCTCACTCTCAATCATTTTATCTGGCGTAATAATCGTTGCCGGATCAATTTCGGGCACAGCTTCTATGGGTCGTTCTATCTCAAATTTATACGTTGGTAGCGTTGCCATAAATTCACGACCATTAATATTAGTGCCAAAAACAGACAGTTCAACACTATATCTACCCCAATCATAATTTTTTACACTAAGTTGACGTGAATCGTTAGCAGCAGCATCTATGGTAAACATTTGCTCTTCGTTATTGGGATAGTAGATTTTCCCCTGGATGATGACTGTTTCTGGCTTAACAATACTTGGGTCTATATTTATAGTTAACAGATGCTCGTCTGTGTCTTGCTCTGCTAACGCGACTTCGGTTACAAAAGGCGGTTCGTGCACTTCTATTGTATTTTGCACAATGCGACGCTGCAGCAAAGGTGTCGCAACGTAAAGCTCTGGTGTCCATTCACCCGCAGGGAAATCTAAAGTAAACTCGCCGGTAAATACACCATCTTTAGGGCGCTCATCAAATCCACGTCCATCGTCTTTAAATTCAGCTACTTCTTGAATGCCTGCGCCAAAGTTAGCAAAGTTTTCATTGTTGGTACTTACAAAGTCAACATTAAGGCTAACAACATCTCTAAATAGGTTTGTATTAATTGGCTCACCGTCATTTAGTATTTTTCCGGTGATTTTTATTGTCTCCCCCCTAAACAACATTGAAGGAAGAGGCTCTGCTTCAAGAGATATCTCGCCTAATACAACTATTCTGCTGTCGGGTAAAATACTGCCTATTACTTGCCAAGGACCTGCCATAGGTTTTTTTATGGTTACTAAATCGTAGCTGAGTTCATCAAACCAATCTAAGTTAGGGTTTTTAACTGAGTCAGTAGCAAAGTACTTACTGCCATCGGGCCTCACTAAAATAACAGCAGGTGCACCTGATTTTCTAAAAAAAAGCAGTGTTATTTCATCTATTTTGCTATCTATGCGAAAACGATTATCAAGTAAAGGGATCTCATTTTGATGCCCATCGCGCTTGAGCACTTCTACTTGTTTTACGCCATATGCATTGCCAGTAAATAAACTAGCTGCACATAACGCTGTTACAAAATACATCGTTTTCATTAAATCGCCTTATTCAGCGCGCCATATACATTGGCCGCCTTCTTTGTTTACAAGATCTAATCGTGCTTCGTGTGCGCTTTGCTCAGCGTCGCTTGCTCGCAGAACAACTAATGGGGCTCTATCACTATTTAAACGCTTTATACCGCCCTTCTGTTGCTCGCTGCCGTCATCTTTATTTTGATTCAAATTCAGCTTTGTTTGACCGCCCGTCATGGCAAGGTAAACATCGGCTAAAATCTCAGAATCCAGAAGCGCGCCGTGAAGCGTTCGTTTACCGTTATCTACATCGTAACGACGACATAATGCATCAAGGTTGTTCTTTTGACCTGGATGCAAGTCACGCGCCATTTTAAGCGTGTCGAGAACTTGACAAAAAGTATCTGTTTTAGGATAGCCCTGATTAAGCAGCGCAAATTCGTTATCCATATGACCAACATCGAACGGGGCGTTATGAATAACTAACTCTGCCCCTTCAATATAGTCGAAAAACTCTTGGGCAATTTGATGAAACAACGGTTTATCACGTAAAAATTCGTTAGTGATACCGTGAACGTCGATTGCTTCTTCTTCACTTGGGCGTTGTGGGTTTATATAAACGTGAAAATTATTGCCTGTTAAACGGCGATTTACTAACTCCACACACCCAATTTCTATAATACGGTGCCCTTGTTTAGGGTCGATGCCGGTGGTTTCTGTATCTAAAACTATTTGTCTACGTGCCATATCGAATTTAGCCTGATTCTGGTATCTTTCTATAATCACTTTATTGTACATAAGATCAAGGTAAAACAGTGCAAAAAACCGTAGAGATTTACACCGATGGCTCATGTTTAGGTAATCCAGGCCCCGGCGGTTATGGTATTTTTATGATTTATAACGGCCACGAAAAAGAAATGAGCCAAGGTTATAAACTCACAACGAATAACCGAATGGAAATGCTCGCGGCTATTGTAGCCCTAGAATCACTCACTCGAGAATGCGAAGTAAATCTAACAACCGATAGCCAATATGTTAAGCAAGGTATTGAATCGTGGATCACTAACTGGAAAAAACGTGGCTGGTTAACATCAGCTAAAAAGCCGGTTAAAAACGTCGATTTATGGAAACGCCTAGATAAAGCCTGTAGCGAGCACAATGTAACCTGGAAATGGGTTAAAGGGCATAGCGGCCATAAGTACAACGAAATAGTTGACGATTTAGCGCGCGATGCCGCTGGCAGTAAAGATTTACTAGAAGATGTAGGCTACCAGCCTTAATTTATTCTAAGCTAGTTGCTGTTATACCAATTTTATTAAAAACATGTTCATTCTATCGCATTATATAACTCACTAACTGCGTTAATAATTATTCATATAGAACAACTATATGTCACAATTTCGCCTTGTTAATGTGCTATTTTCTTAGCGCTATAATAGATCACTTATTTAATGCAATTGGTATTATTTTCTTGCTCGCACGATTTAAAGTGTTGCTTTGACGTTTGTCTAAGCCCTGCCCCTTTTACTGGCGCAAACTGCGGCCTTGCATGCCACTTAGGTTTTATTGGCGTAAGTGGCGCAACTCTTTTTCGTGCCACCAGCATATAAACACTGCCCATCGGTTTTAAATACTGTTTTGCAAAAGTCCGCCAAAACTCAAACCTTGATAGCCTATTACCTCTTGCCAGTGATGAATAAATAAAACGTTCGTCACTTACAATTTCAAAACCAAGTAAGTTTAGCCAATCTTTAACCCTCGCAGGTGTAAAAAAGCGCCCCGTCCATGGTAATTTCTGACCACTAAAAGGCAGCATTTGTGCAAGTCCGCACAAACTAAACGGGTTAAATCCCGTAATTACTATATAGCCGCCCGGAATAAGTGTGCGATGTGCTTCTCGTAAAATGTGATGTGGGTCTGAATGATACTCTAAGCAGTGACTTAGTATGCATGCATCAATACTGTGCTCGTAAAATGGCAGTTCATCTATGTCAGCAACTACCCCAGTGTAAGGCCCAGGCTCTGCAACACACACTTGGTGTTTAATCGTACTTATACTTGTATTTAATTCGCCACTTAAATTACCTAGCTTAAGCATATGATAGCCAAACATACGCGGCAGCCATTGCTCCATTTTGCGTTCAATATCTTTGCGCAAATAATCCCCATGAGGAAACTGTTGCCACGACAGTGGTTTGGGTCCTTCTTGAAAACTAAGGGCTGGTTTCATTTTTTGAGCTCGTTATACTATGCGGTAAGTGTCACTTTATAGAGCAATTTACCATGGTGCAAGTCAAAGCAATTAAAGCCTTTTCTGATAATTACATTTGGTGTTTAACTACCGATAACAGTAACCAAGCATGGGTAGTCGATCCAGGCCAAGCACAGAGCGTATTAGCGTATCTAGCTGAGCACAAACTAACGCTTGGTGGTATTTTAATTACGCATCATCACTACGACCACACTGATGGCGTAGCTGCATTAGTTGACGCCTATCCAGATATATCGGTTTATGGCCCCGCAAATAGTCCATTTAAAGGCGTCACTCACGCACTCACTGATGGTCAAAGCATCAGTGTGCTTAATATTAACTTTAATATTTTGGCAACTCCTGGGCACACGCTTGATCATATTTGCTATACAAATGATGAACTTGCTTTTACAGGCGATACATTGTT
The DNA here is from genome assembly GCF_015864305.1 of Pseudoalteromonas sp. NZS71_1. NCBI lineage: Bacteria > Pseudomonadati > Pseudomonadota > Gammaproteobacteria > Alteromonadales > Pseudoalteromonadaceae > Pseudoalteromonas > Pseudoalteromonas sp. NZS71_1. The sequence continues at coordinate 54,811 of NZ_JADYXM010000008.1, forward strand.
TAGCGGTGGATGTGGGCGCTTATTTGAAGGCACGCCAAAGCAAATGTGGGAATCGTTTAATAAACTAAGAGAGCTGCCTGCAAGCTGCAGTGTGTATTGCACGCACGAATACACGCAAGCTAATCTTGCCTTTGCCAAAGCGGTTGAACCACGTAACCCAGAACTCCTTGCGTACAGTAAAAAAGTAGATGAATTACGCAGTAATAACCAAATCTCCCTACCCACTTCTATTGGACAGGAGCTAAAAATAAATCCATTTATGCGTAGCGATTTGCCAACCATTACAGAGTTAGTGCCAGAAAAATTCATCTCGGTTACAAAAAACAATGAACCTTGGGGAAACTTTGCTAGTCTGAGACAGTTCAAAGACAATTTTTAATGCACAAACTAATACTTTAATATTTATTTTATTAGAATCATTAACTTAAGATATAGTGATGATTCTATTTCTGCGTTTTAAAAAGTCATTAAGTGGCAATGTTAACTCATAACAGGTAGTATTCGCCGAGTTTTTTACCCGATGTATTGGTATTTATGAATAAATCTCCCCTATTAGTAGCCTTGGCGTTAGCGCTAAGTGGTTGTCAAACTGTGACAACTCTAGACTCAGACTCTCAAGTCGCCACGCAAGCAAACCAACAACTCGAAGGCGCAAGTCCTAACGACATTAACAATGCATTGATGGTAAACGCACAATATCAGCAAGTTGACCCTGATGAGCAAGAAGCTCCCGTGTTTGATGATGTATGGGAGCGAATTCGCTACCAACTTTCTATCGAAATACCGCAAAACCGCCCTGTTGTTACTGAACGTAATTATTACGCTCGCCACCAAGCCTATTTAGATCGTATTTCTAAACGTGCAGAACCTTACTTACACTTTATCGTTGAAGAAGTAGAAAAGCGCGAAATGCCAATCGAAATTGCACTACTGCCTATTGTAGAAAGTGCATTTGACCCGTTTGGTTATTCTAATCGCAGCGCATCTGGCATTTGGCAGTTTATGCCTGCAACCGGTGAGCGATTCGATTTAAAGCAAAACTGGTGGTACGACGGTCGTCGCGACATAGTGCAATCGACTCGCGCAGCACTTGACTACTTATCGTATTTACATAAAACACTTGAAGGCGATTGGCTAAATGCGATTGCTGCTTACAACTCGGGTGAAGGGCGCTTGATGCGCGCTATTAAAAAGAATCGTAAAAAGCATTTACCTACCGATTTTTGGTCTCTTGATTTACCTAGCGAAACAACAGCCTACGTACCAAAGTTATTAGCACTTGCCGATTTATTAAAACGCTCAGATGATTTTAACGTTACATGGCAACCAGTAATTAATGCACAAGTGGTTGAAGTGGTTGATGTTGGATCGCAAATAGATTTAGCGCTTGCTGCTGATATGGCTGATATGACGCTTACTGAGTTATACAGATTAAACCCTGGTTTTAACCGCTGGGCAACTGATCCTAATGGCCCTCATTCTTTATTATTGCCTGTTGATAAAGCAGAGGAATTTAGCCAAAAACTAGCAAACACTGATGTTAAAAACAGATTACGCTGGCAGCGTTATATTGTGGCTCGAGGCGACAGCTTATCGGTAATTGCCAAAAAGTTTACAACAAGCTCAAGTGCAATCCGATCGCTTAATAAACTCAAATCAAATACGATTAAAGTAGGCCAAGAGTTATTAGTCCCGCTTACTGATGGCGCTATAAATAGCGAGCATTTACCAAAGCAGATGCGTTTAGCTGCTAATAAAGCAACTCGCACAAAGCTTTCGCACACAGTTAAAAGTGGCGATACATTATGGGACATTAGCCGCGAATATGACGTAACTATGGATGAGCTGGCTAAATGGAATAAGCTAAAGAAAAACTCTGTACTGCGCCTAAATCAAAAACTAACTGTGTATAAGTCAGCTAATAAACCACAAGCAACGGCAAGTACCAACCGTACTATTACATACAAAGTACGCCGTGGTGACTCACTTGCACGTATTGCGTCTAAGTTTAATCTAAGCGTTAACGAAATTATTAAGTGGAATAATTTAGCAGGTCAAAAATACTTACAACCTGGCCAAAAGCTAAAACTTAAAGTAGATGTTAGAAGTAGTTAATTTATAAAGCTATAAAAGCAAAAAGGAGCGCATGCGCTCCTTTTTTAATACCTTAAAGTTAAGGATTAAGCAGGTAGTTTTTCTAGCCATACTTTTAACCAAGGCTCAGTTACTGGCCATGGTTCAAAATCTTCACATGCATCTATTTCTAGGCGGTTGCCCACAGGCTTTGCTTGTAAATCGCGTAGTAACTCGTCAAAGCTACGTCCTGCTCCACAAAATGTATCGCCGTAACATCTGTCACCCATTGCAATTACGCCAAACGGTTTATCGGTAAGCATTGGGAAAGTGCTATTCATTGCAAAGTACAACCCTGCCAAATTACTCGGTACATCACCTTGCCCTGTTGTGGAGGTAACAATTAAAATATGCGATGCATTTTTTATATCATCAAGTGATGCTTCAGTAATTACTGTAGCAGTATGACCCGCTTGCTCAATTGTGGTTGCAACTTCATCGCTTAAACGCTCTGCACCGCCATTAACGCTGCCTACAAAAATACTAATATGTGCCATTAATAATCCTTTTCTTGCTCTGGCCAACCTAGCTGCTTACATATTTCAAGCATGTCTTCACCTAGTGGCGCTTTAATTGTTATTGATTCATTACTATAAGGGTGCACAAAACTAAGCTCTGTTGCAAATAACATTAAGCGTCTTAGCTCAAAATGCTCCCTAAAAAATTGATTATGCTGGTTATCACCGTGATTTACGTCACCAATAATAGGCAGTGATAAGTGCTTTAAGTGTCTGCGAATTTGATGCTTGCGCCCTGTTTTTGGAAAACACTCAACCAACGAGTAACGCACTGTTGGGTACTTACCTATAGGAATAGGCAATGCAACTTGGTGCAAGCAATTAAACTGGGTTTGCGCTTCTTGCGGTGCTTTGTCTTGATCTGCAAATTTATCGGCTATTTTATCAAGTTCTTCTTTAAGCGGTTTATCTAGAAATACTGACTCTGGCGCAAAGCCGCGCACTAAGGCCAAATAGCGCTTAGCAATGGTGCCTTCAATAAATAGCTGGTTCATATCGCGAGCAGCTTCAGAGCTCAGTGCAAACAGCAATACGCCCGACGTAGGTCTATCGAGCCTATGTACTGGAAATACATGTTGCCCTAGCTGGTCGCGCAACATTTGCATGGCAAACTGGGTTTCGTGTTTATCTAAAAACGAGCGATGCACTAATAAACCTGAAGGCTTATTTATAGCCACATAGTTTTCATCTTGATACAAAATAGTCAGCTCGCCATATTCTATAGGCGCCGGACGCTCACTCATTTGGTTCTCCTAAAAAGGAATCAAGGGCTGTTAGCAATTCAATTATTTCATCGCTCCCTGCTTTATTCACAAGTGTCATTTGCGCCATAGGGGCAATAGCAAAGTTACGAGGCAATGGTTGTTTATGTGTTATTAATTGCTGTATTTTATTAATAAATACAAATTGTAACCACTGCTCAAACGCCATTGTATCGTGACAAAAAGGAGTATTTGAAAGCAGTGCATCAGCGTCTATTGGCTCACTTTGCCAAAGCGCGTGTTTTTGTAAAAGTGCCGTTAGCTGCACTAAATAAGTTTGGGTTTGCTGGTACATAACCACCCTCTTTTATATATGTAATGCAATTATACCCTGTTCCCTCATAGGCGGCTATGACGTATAATTAACGTAATTTTGCAGTAAAAACAGTTGAGAAAACAATGAGTGATCAAATAGCTACATTAGGTCAGCTTTTAGATGGTGCGGGTACTCAGTGGCGTGCTTTTGATATTGGCAGGCACATTACTAAGCTTGATAAAAAACAATTTTTAGCTATTGAACAAGCTCAAGTGCCTTACCCTTATCCTCTTGCTGGCCACGCTTGGCTCGCTATTCAATTTTGGGATACTAAAGCCAGTAAAGAACCGTATGTATGGTTTTTAAAGTTTCCACTTGATGAGCAAAGCATGCTTGTAAGTGCAAGTCGCGATCACTTTGCTGATATGGTTATTCAAGCGCTAGGCACTGAAATCACAGGTGAGCAAGCCGATGGAAAACTTGATAATAACCCTTATGTTTTTACACCAAACGCAAATAAATTAGCGGCATTTAACGCCCAAGTAAAAGTACTATTAAAACAGCCTACGTCGCAGTATTACGAGCATGCACAGTTATACTTTAGCGGTAAAATTGGTTTTGATAATTGGCAAGGTGTTGCACTGCAGGGTATTGCCGATTTTGCACTACGCTTAGACAGCGATACAAACTTAAGTAATTTGCAAAAAGCATGGGCGCATTTACCTATAGAAGTACTGCAACCACTCAGTGCCATGCTTGAACACGTTGAAATACCAACATCAATGAGTGAGTTACTTGTTGATTACACACAGACCGCAATTAGTAATAACGATACATTAGCTATAACCGCAGCACTAAGATCTGTTTCAAAAGGTCAAGCTCAAGGGTTATGCGCTCAATTAGTTGATACTGTACTAAGCTCGCCGGTAAGGCACGACTCTGACGTGTTACTAACAATAGCTGGGCGGTGTTTTAAGCAATTAGAGAACCCTGAACGCTTACATGTATTTATGGATAATTGCGCACATCATCAAAAAATTGAAGAATTGTTTCCAAGTATTTTTGCTGACTTAGTTGCAATACCGACTATTCGCCCGCATTTATTAGGCTTATTACGTAAAGAAAATCGTAGCGAAACCCTCGCGCGTGCAATTGGAAGGTTATTCTCTTAAATGGCAAGTTTATGGACGTTCATACTTATTGGTAGTGTAATTTACTTATTTTGGCTTAACCGAAAGGTTGCTGAAGCGGCGAACGTTCATGCTAAACGTCAAAGTGAGCAATTGCAGGTGCAGTTGATGAGTGTTGCATGCACAAAACGCCGCTTTGGTTTTTTAAAGAACGGCAAGCCAGGCATCAAAAGTGAATTTATATTTGAATTTTCAAGCGATGGTGAAAATGCTTATCAAGGTGTGTTAATTATGGAAAATGAGTTTTTGAAAAGTGTGGTTGTTCCACCGCATAAAATATAAAACTGAATATACTTTAAGAGTATTTGTCTTAAGTTGATAAATTTAATTCAACACAAAAAACTAAGGCGTAACTAAAGTTACGCCCCAATTGGACTGCATCCTGCTAGATATCCATTATCTTAAATCCGTATTATCATCCCCTGAACGAGTAAACAACCTTGTTTACCCTCACATTGCATCCTGCAATATCCATAGCCACCTTGGCAAACCCACGAAATCTATCGTTTGGCTACATACTGTAGCATCATCCTTGGTAATCCTTTGAAGTAGCTCCTGCCACTTTTTGCATCCTGCAATATCCATAGCCATCTTGGCAAACCCACGAAATCTATCGTTTAGCTACATCCCGTAGCATCATCCCTGGTAATCCTTTAAAGTAGCTCCTGCCACTTTTGCATCCTGCAATGTCCACTTGCCATCTTGGCCGTCCTGCGTAAACTAACGCTCCTGCTACTTCCTGTAGCGTCATCCGTGATTATCCTAAAGTAACTCCTAGCTACTAAGTGCTTCATGCACTTCCTTATTCTTCCTTGTATCCGTTTTAGCTTGTCCTTTATGCTTCCTGCTAGCGTCTGCTATGTTGCCTATTCCGTATCCTTGGCAGTAACTCAATCATTGAGCTATGTCGTCTTGACAAAGAGAAGTTTAAAGCAATCAGGGGGGAGAAATAGGACTTAACACTAAATAAATAAACGTCACAAAAATGAAAAATAAAAATAAACTTTAAATAACAATAGCTTGAATGAAAAAAGGCTGCATATTAATAGCCTTTAACTGACAATGCTCACGATAATGTGAGATATATCTCACGGCCTTATGTCCGTTTGGGCGCATTGGCTTACATCATAATTTGAAATAGTTGGCTCAATTATTGATTTAAACAGTAACTCGCCCTCTACTTGGTTAAAAGTAAGGTGTTTAAATGCTTCAAACTTTTCGGTTTTAAAAAATTCAGTGTGTTCTTTACGCGTTACAAATACAGCCATCCCCGTTGACTCAGCGTTACATTTAACTAAATCATCAAGCCCTCGTAGTAAGTAACGACCAAACCCTTGCCCATGAAAATGTGGATCTACGGCAATAAAAGCTAAAAAGTAGTAATTGCCCTTCTCTTTAAGGGCATCTCTAATTGTTTGTTCTTTATCTATTAATTGATTTGTTTGTAAGTAGCCCGCACTCAGCATTAATTTTAAACGCCAGTGCCAATAACGCTGCGCTTGTAATTGGCTATTAGATTCAAATACACACGCTACTGCTTTTAATTTATCGTTGCGGTATAAACCAATTAATGGCTGCTTTTCTTGCCAAAAACTACTGAGCTCTTCGCGAATTAATGATCGTAATTTTTTTTCGTATACTGATTTATTTTCGTCATTGTAGCTAAGCATGTTTTGTAATACAGGATCGTCATGATAAGCCTGATAAATTAGGCTTGCTGCAGTGCTAATATCTTCTGCGGCTAAATACTGTACGCTGAACGTATCAGCTGGCGTGGTTACACTCATTGTATTTCCTTTATTATTTTAGCTGTAGACTGTTTAACTTTATACCTAACTATATACCTAAAATTATTAACCGTAAATTCAGCGAGAGTTTAACTAGCTAGGAGTAGAGTTAATCCTTAGAATAAGTTTTCATTCGTTTAAAGGAGCAATATCATGGATACGACTAAACACGACATCAATACACTATTTGCACAGCTTGGATTACCTAATTCTGATGAACAAATAGATGCATTTATTGCCTCACATGAATTAGAAGACACAACACTACTCCAAGAAGCTTCTTTTTGGGATGAGGCACAACAGCACTTTTTAGCTGAATCGCTTGCACAAGACGGTGATTGGAGTGAAGTAATTGACGAGTTAGATGTACGCATTCGTCAAAGTAAGTAATTTTATTTAATGTACCCTCCCTTATTTATTGCTAACATAGCATCTGCGCAGCATTTATATGCTGCGTATTTATTTTATTAAAGAGTTATATATCTAATGAATTCAGTTGTATTTGATGCAATTAAAGCCCTTCTTGATGAAGGCAAAACCCCTACTGTAGCACTAACTAAAAGCCGTTTGGCGCAACCGGTTCCTATGCCGATGATTATTGCAGCAGTAAGCCAATATAAAAACAATCCTGATTCAATAAATAACTTCATGAGAAACCCACAGCAGTCAGATAGTACTGAGCTTAAAACAAGTCAATTAGATAGAATTGAGCAAAAACTCGATAAACTTCTTGCACTGCTAGAACAAAAATAATTTGAGACTATAAATGTTCGTTGTTGATTTAACTTTTGATTGCTACCAAGACACCACCCTAGAACAAGCCGAACAAGCAATAAATCGCTTAGTAAATGCACTGCGTTTTAATGGTCAAATAATGGGCGAAGAATTTCCAACCGTTTTAAAAGATGGATTTTTTATTACCCGTGTAATGTGCCCTACTGAAGATGCAATGCACCCGCTAAATAACAGCCCGTTTGTTAAGCACAGTATCGAAAAGTTACATAGTGCGGGGCTACTTGCGCCAAAAGTAAAAGTGATTGGGCAAGATATTCACTCCAACGGCGCTGACTGCTGTAAAGAACCATCAAGTTATATTTTATACACAACCTATGTGCATACGTGTAGCCCGCTTTATTGTGGTGATGACTTTTTGCCTGTGCCGTTATTTCGTATTCCGGCAATTGCTAATGGTGACTATAAAACGCTTATAAAATGGCAAGAAGATTGGCAAGCCTGCGATCAAATTCAAATTAATGGCGCAACCCGTTGTGAGTTTCCGGCACTTGAAGAAATATCGAGTATCCAAAGCGACTTATACAGACGCGGAAAAGACATAACAAAGCGAATTAGTTTTTTAACTAAAAAGCCAACCTATTATTATTTATACCGTGTAGGCGGCGTAGATAAAGCGTCTGAACTTGAACGAAAATGCCCTAGCTGTCATGGCGACTGGAAATTACCTGAATCGTGGTTTGGGTTATTCGATTTTAGATGTGAGCCGTGTGGCTTAGTGTCTAATATATCGTGGGATTTTCAGTAACCATTAGGGCGTGTTGACCTTTGTGGATTGAAATTTGTTCAATCTAGGGGCGATTTAATCGCGGCGCGAGGTTTGTAACCTAGTGGGCTAAGTAAAAACCGAGCAACAAAGAGTAAATCGTCCCTAGAAAGAACCCAAAGGGCAGGCATGTTTGGCATTTATGCTTCGTTATCGCCTATTTATGGGGAGTAACCACACTACATAGGCTCTGCCTTGCCTAAAAACCAAACATACAGCTGCAAAATCAACCACGAAAGGTCAACACGCCCTAGTAATGGCTCTAAAAATCAGCTTAGTGATAACGCTAAGCTGATTTATTAAACACGTTTTAAACCTCTAATGCCTTTAAAAAAGCATTAATGTTAGGTGCAAGTACATGGTGTGTTTTTTTGCCTACGTGCTCTAAACATACTTCACCAGTGTGCACCAATACACTCACTAGTAAATCATCTTGATCTGTTAAACCAATAAATACCGTTTCTGGCTGCTTGAGCTTGCGTTTCATTAAAACGTGACCCGTTATATTTTGCTGTAACAAATTAAAGTCTTCTTCGTTCCATGCTTGTAGTAATTCAACCTGATGCCCATCAATACTTGCTGAAATGCTTCCACCGTACATATGCCCATATAGCTCGCTAAGCTCTTTTGGAAACTCAAGCTCAAGTGCACTGGCTAAATCATTAAGCGAACCTGCAGGTTGCTGACGCGCCCCCTGCCATTGAATGTTTCCTTGCTCGTCAACCTCACCAACTTCACATGGGCTTGGCCATTGTTCGTCGTGCGCAATAAGTGGGTACTTTGTAGTGTTTTTCAGGATATTTTCGCTAAATGTTTGATGAAGTTGTTCTATAAGCAATGCAACAGACATACTGTGAAACTCATTTAAATTAGATATAATGTCCCTATTGTAACTATTTAAGAGCAAACATGACAGATTACAGCAATTCTCCAGACCTTAAAGGTAGCGTATTAGGCCAATCTACTGAGTATGTAGATGTGTACACGCCAAGCTTGCTTTTCCCTATTGCGCGCAAACTAAATCGTGATGCTTTAAATATTGACGAAGCAGAGCTTCCATTTAAAGGCCAAGATATTTGGACAGGTTACGAGCTTTCATGGCTAAACAATAAAGGTAAACCGCAAGTTGCCGTAGCCTTATTTACCTTTGAGTGCCAAAGCAGCCATATTATTGAGTCAAAGTCGTTTAAGCTTTACTTGAATAGCTTTAACCAAACCCGATTTGAAAGCATTGATATAGTAAAACAGCATTTAATTGATGATTTATCAAACGCGGTTAACAGCCCTGTCAAAGTGACTTTATATAATCCTGATGATTACAATTGCTTACCGTGTACAGCGCTGCCAGGTGAATGTATTGATGACTTAGATATTGAGATTAATAATTACGATATTGATGCTAATTCACTTAAAGCAAAAAGTGATAACGTAGTTACAGAAACGCTCTATAGCCATTTACTTAAATCGAACTGTTTAATTACCTCCCAGCCTGACTGGGCAAGTGTGATTGTAAGATACACAGGCGAGCAAATATGTCGTGAGTCGTTATTGCGTTACTTAATTTCATTCAGAACACATAACGAATTTCATGAGCAGTGTGTTGAGCGTATTTATAGCGATTTAACAACACAACTTAATATTAAAGAGTTAGAGGTTTACGCGCGTTATACTCGTCGCGGCGGGCTTGATATAAACCCGTACCGCTCTACGCATTATAACGACACGCCATTTGCAGTTAAAATTAATCGTCAGTAGGTTATTTTAAACTGGAATATGAATATTAAAAAAGGAGCCTAGGCTCCTTTTCTATTTGTATATTTAATTAATACCAATTCGCTTAATTAAGTGAGCTATTTTGAGGCTGGGAAAACGTGTTGATAGCTAGGCAAAAAATTCGCTATTTAGTTGTTCTCGGCAATTGCTCCTGCATTGCTCTACCTTCTGCATCCATGCAGTCGTAAATGAGAATCTTTTAACGCAGGTAGCGACACGTTTAGCCCCGCAAAATGATTAAGTATTATTGCGGATTGGTATAACTTCACGCTTAGTGGGTATGGGCATACCACACACATCAACGTAATTATGTGCTTTAACAAACCATGGCTCAACACGGTTTTTACGAGCACTGATTAAGTTTTTAAACACCGGTGAGTTTGTTTTCATCACTTTAAATATACTTTTATCGCTTTGTACATCGCCAAGCACTTGTATATTTGTAATTGGGTTAAATGCTTTTCCTTCAGTTGGTGTACGCGCTAAACGATTAAAATGATCTATACCTTCGAGCACTAGACCAAACACCGTAATGTTTTTATCAAGGTAGCGCGGGCCTTGCCCTATCGTTACAAAAAACTCCGTACTCGCACTATTTATATCGTTATCGCGCGCCATTGCAAACACACCACTACAATGCACTTGCCATGTTTGCGTATGTGCTGAGTTTTGAGCAACTGCAAAGCCGTTTAAAAAGCCAGTAACTGGTGCATATCCGTCGCCATTTAGCTCAGTAATTAAAAGTGGTTTGTTTGTTGTTAAATAAAACTCAGCAGGGACTGTTTTATCTGCCGTTTTAATTAACTTTTTACCCGAGCTGTCCCCGCCTTGCGCTACAAAACCTTCAACAAACCGATAAACGCTAGTATTTTTATAAAACCCTTCTCGCGCTAACTTTTTAATGTTTTGAACGTGCTTTGGGGCAAGCAGTTCATTAAGTTCAATGTACGCATCGCCCGTTGGCAGCGTTAACTTTAAAGTATTTTGAGCGTCCACTACTCGCCAGTCATTATCTGTTGCACTAGCAATTACTTCACTCGCGCTCAATAAAGGTAGCTCTTGATTAGTAACATCACTGCCTATTTTTTGAGCGCAACTACTCAACAAAACACTAAGCAGAGCTGGCAATATAATTTTTTTCATCGCTTATATCCTTATAATTATTATAGTTTTGGTTATTCCCAATCAAACTTATATAGCACATCAACATTTTGGTATAGGCCGCTCGTTATTTCTATGTATAACTGTGAAAGTAACTGATAACGCACAGCCACTTCACTGAGCGAATCAAATACACCCACGCTATATTTAACTTGTAAGCTAGGTGCTACGTAACCTGATATTTCTACTTTGGTGCTATCACCACTACCTGATGAGCTTAAACTTACATCTGACAACCCAAAGGTTTCACCTACCTTAGAAACAACCCCTTCGCTGCGGCTAACACCTTGAGAGAGTAATAGCTGCGTAAGCATAGCATCGCTTGACGAACTTTCTCCATCGCCTAAAGGTTGGCCATTAAGTAAATATGCGAGTGCTTGAGCTTGATCCATCGCAGGCTCAGAAAATATTTTAAGCGTTGGTTGTTCAACATTACCCGTGAGCGTAACCCCTGCAATGACACCATTTGCAGTCGTATCGGGGTTACGTATTGCTTTAATATTTAAAAATGGTTGTTCAATTGAACCGCTAAAACCTACTTGCCCGGTGCTGATTATTAAATCTTGCCCAAAGGCTAAGTAAGTACCTTCAATTAAGTTAAGCTCACCTGTGGCTATGATTGGCGCACCTTGACTCATTTTTATCGCTAAATCACCCGCAACTTTTGATTCCAAGCCAAACGACTCTACTTTTACATCGTTTTTAACAATCACTTTTAAATCTATGTCGTAATCAAACGGGACTGTTTCTGTGGCCTCGGTTTTTTGATCAACAATAATTTCATCATCGCTAACTTGCACCGCGCCCTCAGGAAGCTCTTCAATCATTATACGACCGTAAGGCACAACTACCTCACCAGCAAGCTTGAGTGCATTATTAGCCAAGCCTATTTTTAAATCTGGCGATACTTTAAAAGTAACCCCTTGCTGCGCGCGTACATAAAACTGCTCGCCAACTACCGCCACATTTACAGCAGGTTGCGCACCTTGCCAATCAACATCACCAGTTAGATTTATTTTACCGCCCTGATTGTCGTTTAAGTTGCCTTTTATTGTGGCTGTTGTTTTATCAAACAATACGTTTATATTTGATTTTTGCAGCGCTATAGGTAATTGCTCGCCCTCTAAACTAATATCGCTCACATTAAGCTCGCCATTTAATAATGGATCTTTTAACGTACCTGCTAACGCGACTTTTCCGCTAATATCTCCTTTTAACTGCTCGAGGGTTTCAAGAAATGGTTGTAAGTCTGAAAGGAGTATTTTATCAATATTAATAGTGCCGTTAAGAGCTTGCGTATTTTGTATATCGTCGATATTAATTTGTGTATTAATTTTGCCTAATACACTTGATTCTAAATTAGCTTCAAGCTTGCCAATTTGAGAATCCGAAAACGCACTAATACTTAATGTTTCGATTGGTAATTTAAAACGATCTTCTTCCGAGGTTAGCACTGCTTCTAAGTCGCTAGAATCGATATTTGCGCGTAATGTTTTAAGCGCGCCGCTTTGCCAATTAAGTGCTACATCGCCAGCTATATTACCGCGAGTACGAATGCTATTAGGTAAAAAGTGCTTAAGCTCCTCAAGTGCTAAATTGCTTAGTTTAGCATTTAGCTGACCGAGATTTTTTGACTGCGCTAAGGTGTCTATGCATAATTTACTTTGCTCAGATGCCCAACAATGTGCACTTACATCAAAGTCGCCACTTTGTGTATTAATCATAATGGCAATATTTTTAGTATTACTAAAACTAAGCTTTTTATCGCTAAGCGTTACATTACTAAGCTCGCCATTCCAAGTGGTATTATTAATTTTGCCATTAACTTCAAGCTCTATACTGCCTTGCTCAGCATCTACAGATGCCGTAAGTTGGTGATCTGTTTTGTCGCCGCTAATATCAATTTTAACGCTATCAATTTGCTGTTCGGCCACAAGCGCCGAACCAACACTTACCGAAACATCGGTTTGCCAATCGGCTGCGGTATCTAACTGCCCTTTTACTGATAATTTATTAATATTTATTTCATCAAAAATAAAGCGATCGAGTATTAGTGCTAAATCAACAGAGGGCATTAACCTTTCCCCCCTTACTTTTAAATTTGCGTTGCCGTCAGCAGTAAATGGAATATTAGCTTTTTCATCACTTTTTAGCGTTACTTTGCCATCAACCTGCCAAGTATCGTCAACTTGCCCGCTTAGTGCTAATTTATTGGTGCCGCTACTTAAATAAAAGCTATCAATATTAGCTTTTAACGTGTTGTCTAGCTTAAAGTTTGAGGCAAATTCTAGTGGCACGTCGTTAAGTAATCCGCTTAACTTTGTATTATTCATTTGTAGCTGCCACTTGTCGTCAGCTGCATTGAACGAGCCTTTAAACTGTCCTGAAATATCACTGGTAGCGGCATCAGTTAAGTACTGCGCTTTTAAGTTAGCAAGCGTGCCATTAAAGTTAGCCTGTATTCCTTTTTGCCAATCAACATTGGCTTTTATAGTTGCACTGCTTTCGTTCGCTTTAATGCTTAGCGCTTGTAAAGTTGCTTTGGTAAGACTGCCTTTTAATTGGGTATTTAAGTCAACAGCTGGGTACGCGCCTAGTTGGCTATTCGCCTGAAGGCTAAGCTGATAGTCGTCAGCATTACCTTGTGCGTTAAGGCTTACATTTCGCACTTTAAGCTCATTACTTTGTGCATCAATAAGCCACTGTTTAATTTTGCCATTTAACTCAAACGGATAGTTTTTCTGCTTTAAATTTGCCGTTGCCGTTAAACTAAGAGGATATTGCCCCTGTGTTTCTAAATTTAAGTTTAGATTTGATAAATCGCCATTTAACTGCAAATTGGCTTGATACTCGTCACTTTGTAAAACAACATCCCCTTTCACGGGCAAATTCCCTGCAAGCTCAGCATTAAGATGCGTATTAAGCTGCCACTGTTCATACTTTGCTGAGAATGACTCTAAATTAATAACCGCATCTTCCACACTTAATTGCAGCGAGATGTTTTCAATAACATGTTGGGCTTCGTTTTGCTCAATCGTAATTTTAGCTATTTCAAAGTCTTCAACAACTAAATCAAGTGGCGAAGTAAATTCTATATTAGGCAATGCGGGTAGGTGCGTTAAAGGCGCTTGAGTATTTTGCGCCGTTTGTGTTTTCGCATCTTGTTCTTGCTCTTTTAAGGCAACAAGTATGGTGGGAATATTCAGGCTTTTAACCGTCAGCTTTGAACCCTCTGCTTTTGCTGAGAGTTTAAAGTTATTAACGCTTACGTTTGCACTTGGATGCTCTAGAGTAAATTTATTGATCGCAATGTTTTTTACAGCAATATTAAAAGGTAAGCTGATTTTTTCAAGCGGCTCTGCCGCGGCTTCTTCTTGTGACTCTGCAGTTTTTGGTAATGTTAAATTTATAGATTTAGCACTTAAGTTATCTATACAAATTCCATCGCACTGCCACCAAAACAAATCAATTTTCAATTGTTGTGCATTAAAGTCCAATCCGTTGCTAGCAAAGCGTATATTAAAGGCATCATTATAAATAAAACGGCCATCTTTAATTTCAATATGTAGTCCATCTACCGCTTTGTTTGCACTATAAGCAATAAATTGATTACCGGGTGCGGTAAATAACAAACAAAATAGTGCAACAACTAACGTGACAAAAATAGCACTTACGGCGGCTGTTATCTTTTTTAATACTGACATTAAATTTCTGGCCCTATGGTAATACTTAAACGTGTGCTTTTACTTTCTTTTGTTAATCCCCAAGCGTGGTCTATACGCACTGGGCCAACGGGTGTTAAATAGCGAAAACCAAAACCAGCACCTACTTCAAAATCATCAGAAAAATCATTAGTCGCAGTACCACCATCAACAAATAAAGCTGCTCGCCAATTTTTAGCAAACTGGTAGTTATATTCCATCGTGCCCGATAGTAAATACTTACCACCTATTAGCTCGCCGTCATCGTTCTCAGGCGAAATTGATTGGTACGCAAAACCACGAACGCTTTGATCGCCACCTGCGTAAAACCGAAGTGAAAATGGCACGTTGTTAATATCATCAACAAGCATTGCTCCCACATTCGCTTTTAAAAAAACCAAGTGGCGGTCAAAATAAGTGCGTAGCCATGCATGTTGCATTTGCACCCTAATCAGATTAGTACTCGAAAGCACATCATCTAAGCCAAACTCAGCAGATATAAGCCACTGCTCTCCCCAATAGGGAGTCGTGCCGCCTTTTGATTTTTTGCGCGCGTAGCTAATGCCCGGCATTAACATTTCGGTACTTTCTTCGTCTTCATCACCAATACGGTAGGTTTCTTGGTCGCGGCGTAAAAATGCAGTACGCACCCACTTATTTTCGGTCAACCATTGGCGCTGAACTTGCCCTGTTAATATTTCACTGTAAGTGTCGTTTGTGAGCTCATCTTCTAATTTATAACCGACAGAGAATCGCCATAAATCATCATTAGGATCATCAACCGGAATTGTATAAGCCATGGAAATATCTTGCTGCTTTTGTGCCACATTTAAATTAGTTTCGAGGTAATGGCCGTCTTCTGTGATCCACGGTTTACTCCATTTAAAACGCACCTTGGGCCCTAAGTCAGTACTAAAACCACCGCCAATTTCATAGCTGTTAGCTGGCTTGGGTAATACTTCAACTTTAATCGGTACTTGGCTGTTTTTGCGCGCTGCAATGTCAGCATAAACACGTACACTGGCAAAATAAGGGGTACTTGATAAATCCAAGTTATAGTCAGCAATATGTGTTGATTTATAAGGTTGGCCCTGCGAGAAAGGCGCTATAGAGCGTATGTATTTTTCAGCGGGTGTACTACTGGCAATTTGTATATCGCCAAACTCATACCTAACTCCGGTATCAATTATGAAAGTAATAACAGCACTATTTTTTTTAAGCGACACTTCTAATTTGCGCGCTGGCCACTTAGCATCAAAATAACCAAGCTCCAGCAACATAGATTCTATTTTTTTATGAGCAGAGTCATATTTACCATGATTTAAAACATCACCTTGCTTTAAGTGATTGCTTTTAATCAATGCCTGTAATTGGGTATCGCTTTGACCATCACCGTTTAGCGTAATATTAATTGCTTCTATGCGAGTTGCAGGCCCCCGTTCAACTTTAACAATTAGTTCGCTGTCGTCTTTATCATAAATAACCTCGACGGTCGGGCTATAATAGCCAAGTGCTTTGATGCTATTTTGTACTTGTTTTTGAGCATAACGGCGAAGTGTACGGGTTGGCTTCTCGCCAATTAACTGCTTGAGGTAAAGAGCTACGTTATTTTCTAAATCGCCACTTAACCCTTCAATTTCGTAATCTTCTATGACTTTTTCTGCCGCATAGCTATTTGTCGCAATTAAAGCGCTCACAACACACATGCAACGTAAAAACTTAATAAACAAGTAAATATCCTTACTTTTAATATCTTACAAAAAACTGTTTAATTACCCGCATATTAGCATAGCCATAATGAGCAACACATTAACTTAATAACAATCTAACGCGTAAATTTAACTTTGAATAAATATCAGCATAATTAAAATTAGTACGCGTTAAGACAATATTTTAGTTACAATAGTGCCTACGAATAAAAAATTAATTTTAAATGAGTTTTTAATGCAATTCCCTGATGATGATAACGGCCAACTTTTAGCCGAAATAGCCGCTGCTGGCATTGATTTAAATAAAATGCACCAAGTCGATTTTTTTATTTTATTTGAACAAGAAGCCGATGCTGAAAAATTTGCTAAAGAAATAGTCTCTGATGCATTAGTTCAAAATGCTGAGCTCGAAAAATGCAAAGACACTGGCGTTTGGGAAGTAATCACTCAAGTACAAATGGTGCCAGAGCACACCCTTCTAGGACAAGCAGAGCAATACATTGAAAGTATTGCTAATAGCTTTAATGGATACGGTGATGGCTGGGGATTAATGGACGGTGACGAGGCTTAGTTGCCTTTTAATTGTATTAGTTCAATGTACTCTATCAGTTAAGCTTAGCGGCTTAACTGATTTGCCTTTCTAAAACCCCCTTTATAGTCAAATAGCTTATCAGCCACTTTCCAACCATACTTTTTGCTTTTTCGTGCAATAACAAAATCCGGTGGTACTAATTCAAATTGTGCGTTTACTACTTGCGCTGCAGTTTTAAAATTAATAGGTGTTTGCCCAAGCCCCACACGTTGACCAAATTGCTTATTAAATATAAATTGCCCGCCTTTATTTGCGAGGTTATATACTTCATCGCAACTTGCACCATCTTCATCAAAATACGTTATTTTAATAAGTTCATCTTTAATTTGAGTTACCGATAACCCACTACATCGAAGCACAAGTGCGTCTTTTAAGTTTAATGCATTACGTAACTTATCATCAGGGTCGGCCATAACCGCGCCACAATCATGGCATTTACGTGCAGCAATATCATTTTGGGCACCGCACTGCTCACACTCTTTAAACCTAAAACGATAATCGCACTGCTCTTTATGCCCATCATCATCTTCTAACAGCCCTTTACAGCGCCTGCCAAAGTGCTCGATTACTTTTCCTGCGGAATCAGTTTTACCCCAAAATATATTCGCAAAACCACAGCCAGGACAAAGTACCTGCACAGGTTCATTATCACTATCGCCTTTTTTATCGCCTACTTCTGGGTGAAATAAATTAAAACCATTGCCGGCATAATCTATTACTAAGCAATCCGTTTTTGATTCAGATAACCTGAGACCTCGCCCCACAATTTGTTGATATAAACTAACTGATTCTGTAGGTCTTAAAATAGCTATAAAGTCGACATGTGGCGCATCAAAGCCGGTTGTTAGTACCGATATATTAACTAGATACTTTAATTGCTTAGCTTTAAATTGCTTAATGATTTTATCGCGCTCAGTGTTTGGCGTATCACCTGTTATAAGTGCACTTTGATGAGCTGGTAGGTAGCTTAATATTTCCTGAGCATGCATTACCGTGGCTGCAAAAACCATAACACCTTCACGCTCTTCACTGTATTGAATTACTTGCTGTAATATCGCTTTCGTTGCGCGCTCACTGTTTTTTAAAAGCGCATTCATATCATCAGTCGTATATTGCCCAAATGCATTGCTATCTAAAGACGAAAAATCATAATGGCTAATCGCTGCATCAACTTCGTTTGGCGGCGTTAAATAATTATGTTTGATCATATACCTGAGCGGCAATTCAAAAATACAACTTTTAAACAGGCTTTCATTAGTCCCTTTAACAAAGCCATGATAATGATGATGGTATATCCACCCCGTCCCTAGCCGATAAGGTGTTGCTGTTAAACCCAATACTTTTAACTGAGGGTTATATTCTTTTAAACTACTTATTACTTTTCCGTACTGGCTTTTTTTATCCCCATTTACTCTGTGGCATTCATCAATAATAAGTAACGAATAATGCTCATTTAATTTATTTAAATTACGAGAAAGTGATTGCACACTGGCAAAGGTTACTTGATGGTTTAATGACTTTTCTTTTAAACCTGCTGAAAATATACTCGCCTCTAAACCAAAACTTTTATATTTTTGCGAATTTTGCTCTACCAACTCTTTTACATGAGCAAGTACTAATATTTTTTGCTTAGCAATACGGGCAAGTTCAGCAATAACCAAACTCTTACCTGCGCCGGTTGGTAGTACAATAACGGCAGGATCATTACTCTTTCTAAAGTGTAAAACGGTGCGTTCTACGGCTTCTTGCTGGTAAGGTCTTAGTTTATAGCTCATGGGAAAACAAATAGGTTTGAGTGAAGAGATTTTAGCAAATAATAGCTGGGAGTTTTAAACTTTAATTATATTTTATTGAGGGGGAAACAAAAAAGAGAAGCCGAAGCTTCTCTTATATTTAGCTTTAGGCTAAAAATTTCTCAAGCTCAACACCTTCAAACGCTTTAGGACGACGGCCACGGCCTGTCCATTCAATAGTCTCACCATTAAGTTCCATGCGGTACTTAGGCTTAACTTTAGTACGTTTGTCTGATGCTCCATCTTGTAAATCTTCTAGCGTAAGTCCTTTTTCTTTTAAAAGATCCAAAACTTCCTGTTTCGCTTTTTGCTGCTGGGTATATTTTGAAATTGCATCATTGATAAGCTGTTGGGCTTTTTCAAGATCCGTTAATGATGCTGTTTTAATAAAAGATCGGACTTCTTTCATTTATATCTCGCTAAATTGTGTGATTGGATTTGTTTAAATATTCATTTTAAGTATAAGGGTATTTTTCAGGAATGACTATTACAAGATATAAACTAAATAATCCCTCTGTTAAATATACGCTATTAGTCCTACCTTATTAAATTGGGAGTAATTTAATATAAATTGTCGATGTATAAGGGAACTTCATTTTATAAAATATATAGTCGATAAAAACACTACTAATCCGTTGAATAATAAATGCCAGCTTTCAGTACAATAAAGCAGCTATGAACTTATATGTAATTTGCAAATATCATTACTTCGACTCTATTAAAAAACCACATTATCTATTTTTCGTGTCAGGTGAATATAATCGGAAAATCACAAGGTAACAAACTTAAAAATAAAGTGGGCCAGTAAGTACATACAAACCATAATTAAAATTTTAAAAGATAAAATAGAAAACCAAATGTAAAAAGGTCAGAAGCATAAGCAACTGACCTTTTTTTATAATCGTCAACGTATTAAAGACGAAACATAATCTATAAACGATTTTTAGAAGTTTTGTTCAACTTTTAAAAATACAGCTCGGCCTAAAACATCATATAATGATGTTGAAGCATCGCGATAACCTCTAGTGCCATCGTTTAGCTGTGGTGCTTCTTTATCAAACACATTGTTCACACCTAGTACAAACTTACCATTCCATTCATGGTTATATGATACTTGGATATTGTGTTTAATATAGCTTGGAATATCAGCTAAATATGTTACACCATACTCTTCATTACCTGAGTCTTGGTCGCCTATGTAGTATGTAGTCCATGCTGCACCAAATGCATCATTTGTCCAATCAAAGGTAACATTACCACGAAGCTCTGGGTACTCTTGTAAACCAGCGTAATCGAATGCGTCAGCACCCTCTTCTGTTACTTCTTCAAAGTCACTTACATAACTTAACTCACCTTTAAGAGCGAAGTTACCAATGCTAGATTCAAACATGTAAGCTGTTTTAAAATCAAAACCTGATGTTTCTAAACTCGCCATATTTTGGTCAAAGCTGTACATTACATCAATACGACCTGTATTTGGATCGCGAACTACTGCAGGGTTAGAACCATTGTCTTGCTCGTCTTTTAATAGACGTTCAACACTTACTGCTGCAATTCTGTTTTCTAACTTAATATTATAGTAAGAAAGCTCTACAGATAAGTCATCTGTTACATTCCAAACAAAACCTGTTGTAAATGATTCACCTTCTTCTGGCTCAAGATCTGGATTACCACCAAACCAAGTTTTATGTTGCTGTGAAGCATTTGGGTTACAGTAAATAGCATCAGAACCTGCATTGCCTTGCGTATCACACCAAATTGTATCGTAAGCTTTTTCGAAGCTTAGTGCCTGACTAGAGAACATTTCGCCCATGTTAGGTGCACGGAACGATTCACCCCAGCTAGCTCGCACTAATAGCGCATCAGAAGGACGCCATGCAACACCAATTTGAGGGGCAACATTATCGAATGTTCCTGATACAAATTGTGAACCAACGTCACCTTCTTGCTCGTACTTGTCGTATCGAACAGCTGCTTTAATATCAACATTGTATGGTAGGTTTACTTGAAGCTCTGAATATACAGATGTTCTATCACGTTCTGCATTAACATCGTCACCACCTGAGCCACCTGACACTCGACCTGAAGCCGATTGAGGGTCACTCATTTGTTCAAATTCTACTTGCTCAAATTCAGCACCAACTACGCCAGCAATCGAAACATCACCATTATCAAACAATAATGTAGATGCTACCGTATCAAATTGAGTACTTGTAAAACGAGCTTGATACACACCTGTGTGAGCAGCTTGCCCATACAAGTCTTTCATGCTGCTATCCCAGTTAGCAAAGCTCATTCCTGATGTATTAAAGATATCATATTCGCCGCTATCAATTAATTTCTGAACAACATCATCATTTATCAGGTTTGTATTGAATGAGTTAGTTGTAGAACGGCTGTGTTGTACATTAAATTCCCAGTCAATACCATTTGCAACATCTACAAAGCCGACTAAACCACCTAAGAAATCAATACTATTAATTTCAGTACGAGTATCTCGCTCACCAATGTTAGCTGAACGCATGTATAGAGTTAAATCTTCGCCTACAGGGTTTAAAGGATTATCAGCCAACATAGTTGGTTGGTTTGTAGATACAGGTGTACCTGCATAGCGAGAATCAGTTTCAGAAAGTGATGCACTTGCGCGACCGCGGAACTTTAAGTTATCAGTGAATTCATAATTGAAATTTGAAAGCATTGAGTTCTGAGTAGTATCACCAAATAACTTAGTTACTGCACCATAGTTATATAAACAGCGAGTGCCACCATCAACCGTGTTATTTGATTCTGCACACATAGTAGGGCTTGTAACCCAACCACTAGCACCATTACCATTTGGAACTGAGCTAAATGACGAATAATCAGCATAAGTCTCATCATTTAATTTCCAAATATCTCTATCGTATACTGATTCAGCATCATAATATTCATAAGTTAATGTAATATTACCCTTCTCACCAGAGTAACCTGTACTTACGTTAAAACGATTTGTATCACCACCTTCAGCACTAGGTAGCTCGGTATCATATGAAAAACTTAAACCGTTAAAGTCTTTTTTTGTAATAATGTTAATTACACCTGCAACAGCATCTGAGCCATATACAGCAGAAGCACCTTCACGAAGAATCTCAATTCTTTCTACTATTGCCATTGGAATACGAGAAGTATCTGCGGCAGCGCCTGAAGACGAACTTGTACCAGGCATACGGCGACCGTCAAGTAGCACTAATGTGTACTCAGCCCCAAGGCCACGCATGTTAATATTACTTGTTGCTGCTGCGCCGTTACCGTAGCCAGACATACCACGCCATGAACCAAAGCTATTTACAGAAGTATTATTTAAAACATCAGCAACTGATGCTTCACCTGATAATTGTAGATCTGCAGCGGTAATAACAGTTACTGGTGATGATGTTTCCATATCAACTTGCTTAATGCGAGACCCAGTTACTTCTATACGCTCAACTTTTTCTTTTTCTGCTGCCATAGAGCTTGCAGAAAAAGCAGCGGTGGATACCGCACTAAAAGCGATAGCTAAGCGAACTGCCTTTGAAATTTTATTATTTAACATATGGTTCTCCCTAGAATTCTATTTTAATTATTTTGTTTTCAAAACGGTCTGTAATTAATCACAGTACCTGTTTCGATTTGAATAGTAGTCCCAAGTTATGCAAAAGGTCAACACTTGGCTAACCAAATAAAACCCTTTATTTACAAAGCCTTAAAGTAACAAAAAACAAACACAATGCTCTTTCTGCATTATTGCATTATTGCATTATTGCAAAAACTTGATTTAGAATAAGTGCTATTTACTGAAGAAATCATATCTAAGTCTCGCCTCAAACAAGTTACTTACTTCCTTATTGTGGCGAATTATGTAGGTGTAAAAGCATGCAAAAAAATAAATTACCTACATAAAATTAACAAAAATGATTGAGACAACAATAGCTATTCAACTATCTGAAAAAGTACTACTTGGCCTTTCTAAAAAAGAAAGAATCCATAAGCTATATTTTCATTGATTTCAAAAATCGCACACCGATGGCAGGCTAACTAAAATAGCTGAGTCACTTTTTATAGTAATTACTATTAAATATGTATAAATGCTTAGTCTGTATTTCAGAAAGTCGGCGAGGTAGGAGTGTTAATAACTCCTTATATAGATAAAGACGCTATTCGAGTGACGCAAGCTTAATACTGAAACGAAAAAATGAAAGAGCTGCTGTTATGCGTGATGTAATGTGATGCTGCTGATAGCTTTAATACTCAAAGATATTAAAGCACCACCCTATTCATTAGATTAGAATATAATAAATTTAGAATAGGCTTTTAAAGGATACGAAGACGTTGTTAACGTAGCTTTGAAGCACGTAATCACTCTATCAATACAGTAATTGGCATATCAGATATGATCAAGGTTGAGGGCTGTACTACCAAATAATATATCCAATCACCACATTTTCAGCTTAAGTAATGAAAGATAATCTTTTGTTGATATCCATTATGTTTTTAAACTTCTGAAGAACCGCTAAGTAAATCCAACAATTTCCAGTCTAAAGAAACGTAATATCAACTAGATATAAAAAATTTTTGCCTAGTTATAGCGAAATTTACTTATCGTTAAATAAACCCCATATATAAGCCGGTTGGTATAAACACATATTAGGGCAAGTAAAATATAAAAAAAGCCTACTGAAATTTCAGTAGGCTTTAATATTAAACACTTTCGTTTATAAACTTATTTACTAAAGATATTAGAAACGTAAGTTTAGTCCTAAGTTGAAACGTCTGCCGTATACGTCGTAATACTCACCTTCATCGTATGTGCCAGGGTTTCTAGGAGGTGTAATATCAAATAAGTTTGAAACACCTAATCTTACTTCAAGCATTTCGCTAACAGTATAACGACCATTTATTGACCATTCTGTATAAGAAGGAACATCATTATAGTTGTTATTTTCAGCAGTCCACTCTCTGTCTAATACTGTTGAATGACGGTATTTACCAATCATACCTACGTATAAATCATCGTAAGTATAGCCTACCGTTAGGTTACCCTGCCAACGAGGGTATCTTACTTCACCAACTGTAGGTGTTGGTTCATAGCCTTCGCTAGAAACATCTGTATTAAACTCTCTATGCTCAAGGTAACTTGCTAGTAAACGGAAGTTAAATGAACCGTAGCTCGTTTCATACTTGTATGTACCTTCTAAATCAACACCTTTAAGAGAGTAAGATGCTAAGTTATATGGTCCATTACGAACCTCAGAAATATCAAGAGTCGTAGGATCACGGTCAACTAAGTCACAAGCACTATTATCTAAACTAGACGCTTCGTAACAATCATCAATTACACGCTGTGCACCTAAAGAGTTAATTGCATCTTCAACGTCAAAACTCCAATAATCTGCAATTAACGTGATATTTTCAGTTGGGGTATAAATTACACCAAATAATGTATCGTCAGACGTTTCTTCTTGAAGGTTTGCATTACCTGAATTCACACTTGGTGGAGTAACACTACGCCAATCATCAGATGGTCTCCAATCTCCAACTGTAGTACCTGGGTTTGGAATACCTGCAGCTTGACAGTTAGCAATTAAGTTTGCTTTTTTGCTATCACTCGCTGTAGATATATTAGTTTGGTCACATGGATCGCCATAAGACGCGAATGACTGAGTACCAGCAGAATAAAGTTGAGATAATGATGGAGCACGAACCGACTTAGACTTTGTACCACGGAAACGAAGTTCATCGTTCATTGCATAGTTAAAGCCTACCTTCCAAGCTACATTATCGCCCACTGAAGAGTAATCCATGTAACGAGCGGCTAACTCAAGGCTTAATGAATCAACAAATGGTGCATCCACTAATAATGGAACTGACATTTCAACACCAATTTCATCAACTGTAAATTCACCATCCCATGCTTTTACAAAGTTACCAAACACTAGATTATTCTGCATTGCTGCACCAGGTTCATTAGAACCAGTTTCTTTACGATGCTCAGCACTTAAAGCAAAAGAAACACCACCGGCAGGCATATCAAAAGCATAACCAGAAATAACACCACCAATAACTTGCTGCTGTTTAACTTTAGAAATTGATGCTGAGGTAGTAACGTAATCTAAAGCTTCTTGAGATGCACCATTAAGACCGAACAGGCTCAATGCCTGACAACCATCTAACGCACCAACTAAAGAACCATCTGAATCACGGTCTGCACAACGAATTGCTCCGTCAATTTCTACCGCGTCAATAGCCTTGTTAAAGTTCTCAGTAAGGAATTCACCGTTCCATGTAGTGTCGTTTTTATTGCGACCGTAACTAAAATATACTTCGTAATCGAACTCTTCTAGTAGTAACCCTTGGAAAGAAAGAGTTGTATTAAGTGTTGTACGATCATCTTCATAGGTACGATTACCAAAACCCGAAGCGAGCTTATAAATTGTAACTGAATCTCTACCAGCTTCATCTAATTGTGCTTTAGCAGCTGGGTCTAAAAATGCATTATCTGAACGAATCGATTCAGCAAGGAAAATTGGGCTACTTTCTGCATAAGCACTAGCTTTTGAGAAAGAAACTTCAAAATTCATTGAATGATCGTCAGCATAATTATTTACAATGTTTGTAAAAACATTAAAACGATTAAGTGGTGTTGCAAGATCTTGATGTTCAATAAATTTGTAACCATTAGAGAAGCCGTCACCAAAATATCTAAGTTGATTATTCGGCGCAGGTCTTGTTACACCACCAACTATAACGGGACTAAACTCACCATTATCACCAAATACAACATGGCCATCAGGTAAGAATGCATCACCTGCGCGATCGTAATAGCCTAGTGTTTGCAAACCGGCAAACTCACCTGTAGCTAAAATATTCTGTGGAATTCCATCTGTGTCAGAAACATTATCAGGGTTTAACATCCCAGAAACTGGGTTACGAAGAAAGTCACGGTCTTGAGCTTCAAGCTGTTCTGTTTCTGAGTAAGATAAGCTCGTAATAAAACTTATTTTGTCGCTTTCACCACCAAATGTGAATGAAAAAGACTCTTCTTCACCACCACTTTGTTCTGTAATAGATTTTTTGTAGTTGAAGTCCATAGTATCTTGAGACTTTTTCAAAATAATATTAACTACACCCGCAATTGCATCTGAACCGTAAACTGCTGACGCGCCGCCATGAACAATATCCATACGTTCAATCATTTCAGTCGGAATGCCGTTTAAATCTACCGCAGGATTATCTACAGAAGCACCTACGTATCGACGACCGTTTACAAGTACTAAAGTACGACCTTCTCCAAGCTGACGAAGATCTGTAGTATTTATACCCGCACCAAAAATAGTGTTAGTAGTTGTTGTAGGTGCAGAGCCTACGCCAGATGAAGGCAGCTTTTGTAACAAATCTGATATGTTTGTGATGCCGGCATTAGATAGCTCTTCGCCAGTAATTGTAGTTACAGGAGTAGGTGAAACCTCTGAAAAACGCTTAATACGCGAGCCTGTAACCTCTATACGTTCTACTTTTTCAACGCCTTCTTCTGCCGCAATTGAATTTGCAGCGAAAACAGCCGTTGATGCTGTACCAAAAGCAATCGCTAAGCGAACTGCCTTTGAAATTTTATTGTTTAACATTTGATTCTCCCTAGAATACTATTTTATTATTTATGCTTAATTTTTAAAATTAATGCGCAATAAAGCCACTTAATAAGACTAAAAATGCCTATATGAAGGTACAGTAGGACTTTATTGTGTGACGGATGATAGTACTAGAGAAACAAAGAGGTCAACACATTATTAACTTTAAACCAGTAAAAATAACAAATGTATCTTTCACCATTACAATAAAATCAACAGTAAGCAGCTGATTTTATTGAAAAAGTAATATGTGTATATTTAAAGCTTATATCACCTTAAAATAAAATACTTTAATAACAACAACTTGAATGTTTGTAAAGATTTGTAACAAA
Source organism: Pseudoalteromonas sp. NZS71_1 (assembly GCF_015864305.1). Lineage (NCBI taxonomy): Bacteria > Pseudomonadati > Pseudomonadota > Gammaproteobacteria > Alteromonadales > Pseudoalteromonadaceae > Pseudoalteromonas > Pseudoalteromonas sp. NZS71_1. The sequence continues at coordinate 81,718 of NZ_JADYXM010000008.1, forward strand.
GCATCACTAAAATATATAAAAACATTCATATTTAGTAGAAATATCTAAAGCTGCAGGTTTAAAAAAGTGTCTCTTTTATTTAAGGTGAAATAAAAAACAACCTTACTATCAATTAGATAACCTCACTTTTATACCTTAACAATAAGATATATATGCGATTACTTTAGTCTTTTCGAGTATATGACTTATAGTATGCTTGTAAAATTTATTATAGGAATGGACCCAATTAATGTGTAAACATACATAATTACTTACTCCTTCCTTATTTTGCAATCTGAGTTGTAAATTTTATGTTTTTTAACTTAGATATGTGGAAAAAACCTTTTGAAGTAGTCACTTAAATTTTATCCTGATCTTTTTAGGATAAGCAGATTATAACCAAGCTACCTGTGTGGCTTTTATGTAAATACCTACTACTGCCTGCATTTAATTTGTTTGAAAAATTCAGTTTAGAACTATTGGGTACACATGTCAGATTATAAGTTTGGTTATATTATTTTGTAATTTGGCCTACATCGTGTTTAACCTGATTTATTGAGCTAGCCAGCTGCAAATCATAAATAAACTTTCTTTGATATGTCGTAAAAAATGTTCATTATCATTTTTATACTCGAAAAGAGCATCGACTGATGAGTGTTTGTTTAATGAGAGGAAATTATGAACTCAATTGTGAAGGTAGTGCTTGAACATTTGGTTATTAACTGGCCAATATTACTTCTTAAGGCTTGTTCTAATGATATTGAAATCATCTCTTTATTTACTAATTTGATAACATTCACTTGAGTATCACATTAACCGGTAAATCAAAGTTAAAACATCCAAAATTATCAGATAAGCTACATGTATTTGATACGGCCTTAACTGTTAATATTGGATGTACTTAAGAAGAGTTGCCCCCTATTAAGTGTAATGCGGGATACCCTCTATATTCATATTTACAGATACTTTTGCCGGGAGCCTCTACAATGATTATCGCTAGAAATAGAACAACTAAAGTTTATGGTTACTCAGAATAAATAAGCTATGAATTATAAATCACGACAAACACTTAAAACACTTACTTCCATTAAAATCAACCACTTAATTTCACGAAGAGATAAATAACATATAATATTTTTGTAAAACATACGTTATTGAAATACGAGAAAACACCAACTAAATACAAAGTTACCACGTTGACAAGGTTTGGCAGATAGTCGAAATTCAATGAAATAATGTAGCCTGGAGGAGGGGTAAGTTTAATAGCAAATAGTTTACTTAATATAGATAACCTGTCCGTATTATTATTAGTACTAACACATCAAGATTTCAAACATAAGTTAAAGTATTGCAATTAAACTTAGTAGTAAAATTAGTTCCTATCTTGGTAAATATTTCCTCTTTTGTTAATTTCTCTCATTGCCTCTTGGTTTTTTTTGCGTCTTTCTTCTGCCAACTCTTTTGACATGCATGTACGCTTTTTAATATTACTACCTGTCACCGCTATTTTTTCGCATACCATATTTTCATTACTGCTTAGAGAGTCTTCACTCAGTGAACTACAACCAGATAGAAATAGTAAACTTGAAATGATTATTACGATTAGCTTTTTCATTTTATTCCCTTAAAGTAAAAGCGCTAATATTATAAATATTAGCGCTTTATTATTGTTTTTCTGAACTCTAGAACTTAGCGTTAAGAGTCAAGAATATATGACGACCAGTTGTATTGTAAGTACGAGGGTCTGTATTATCGTTAAACCCTGTTGCTGCATACGGAGGATCTTCATCAAATACGTTATTAATACCAACAGTAGCTGTGTAGTTATCAAGGAAGTAACTAAAGCGAACATTGTGTATTACTTGTGAGTCAACGGTTCTAATAACATCATAAGAATCAAGAGTACCACTGATATTAACGGCTTCAGTTCTAAATGAAGAGTTAACATCAGCTAAATCATCAGGGTCAATATTTGTAAAGTTTTCTTCAACTTCACCAATGTAACGCAATGCATAAGTTGCAGACCAATTCTCTTGAGCTAACGATACATTGAAGTTAGTTTTCCACTCAGGGAAGTTACCATCACCACTATTTCGGCGGTAGTAGCCAGCATTTTGAAGTGTTGAACCGTCGGCTTGAGTTATTGTATAGTCGTCATAGTAAGTTGCATCTAAGCTTGCTGATAATGAACCAATTGACGTATCAGTTGTATAAGCAACATTAAAGTCGTAACCAGATGACTCTACACCACCAACATTTATGTTTCTGTTATCAATGTCACTTGAGTTACCAGCTAAAATACCTGATGTATAACGAGTTATTTGATCACAGTATGTACCGCTTTCAGCACACTTGTTTAAAATTAACTGCTCGCCTACAGAGCTAATTGCATTTTCCAGCTCGATATCCCAGTAATCGATTGTGAAAGATAAACCATCAACAAACTCAGGGCTATAAACTACACCAACTGTAAATATATCAGCTTCTTCTGGTTGCAACTCTGGGTTACCACCAAGAGTAGAAGATAATTGGTCGCCAATAGGTTCAAAACCAGCTGCTGGTACGCCGTCAGCTATACAGAATGATGTAGGGTTAGTAGCACACGGGTCCGAAACTTCAGGGCTATTATCTGATGCGCCAGAGAATAAATCAGAAGTTGAAGGTGCTCTAAATGCAGTAGATGATGTTCCTCGGAACATAAGGCCGTCCATAGGAGACCATTTAATTCCTACTTTATGGTTTGTAGTATCGCCAAAAGTATCATAATCAGAATAACGAATTGCTAAATCTAGCTCTAACACTTTTGCAAAAGGTGCGTCATATAATAGCGGTACATTAAACTCAGCATAAGCCTCATCTACAGTGTAGCTGCCTGATGTTTCTTGACGGCTAGATCCAGATGTAATTCCTAATGCTATTAGTGCATCAGGGAAATCACCACCTTTCTCTTCACGATGCTCTAGACCAAATGCCATACCTAAACTACCTGCTGGTAATTCAAATGCACTACCAAACACACTACCACTAATAATTTGCTGTTCGTTTGAACCAAAATCGTGAGCTTCAAACGAAATAAAATCTAACATTTCTTGAGTAACTTGAGTATCAGTTCCTGGGATACCAAATACATTTAATGATGTACAACCAGCGATAGGATCATCTACAGTTCCACATACAATGCTACCGTCAACGTCTTGGAATGAAGGACCTACGGCTTGTGAAACTTTTTCAAAGTTTACGCCACCAGCTCGTTTAGTTGTAGAATCACTTGAACCAAAGATGTATGAAACTTCATAACCCCAATCGTCATTGATATCGCCTTCAAAACCAACTACTGCGCGAACTGTATCTACGCGAAATTGAGTATCTCGACCGCCAGTTTCAACCATACGACGGCGCCAATCAGAAATCTCAACTGAGTCACCATTTCTGTCTTTAGGACCAAATTGTTGGTTATAGTAGTTATCTGCAGAATAATTTGCATTTGTCACACCAAAGAACGCAAGTGGTGCTAGAGGTAATGGAGCAAGCTTAGTATCTGAAATACGGCGGTTTAAACTAACTTCTGAAAAGAAACGAACATGATCAGAAAACTCATAGTTACTCTGAACAAATACGCCATATCGCTCAGCCGGAGTTAAGTGAAAGTTTACAGGCGCAAAGTTGTAAGTATCTTTATCCCAATCCCAACAATCATAACCAGTTGGATTAGAAAAATCGCTTGGATCTGATTGACCAGGACCATTAGCTGCACCGTGAGTAAAAGAAGAACAATCTTCACCAGCTACTGAACCATCAATACCGTTGTAACGACCCCATGGTGGAGCTGAAGAACCACCTTTAGAAAGCTCACCTGTATGATCCATGTCTAAAGAAAATTTAGACCAATCTCTATCACCAGAAGACTGAGAACCCTGCTGAACGTAATATGCACTAGCTACCACGCTGCCTTTATCGCTTGCTAAACCTACAGTAAAATCGTAGCTTTTAGTTTCGCCATCACCGCCATGTGTCGAAGCATCGTAACTTGCTGTAGCTTCAAAACCTTCAAAATCATTACGTGTAATAACGTTAACTACACCGCCAATAGCATCTGAACCGTAAATTGCAGAAGCACCGTCTTTTAGAATTTCAACTCGCTTGATAATTGCTGTAGGGATTGTACTTAAATCTACAGAAGAGTTTGCACCGCTACCCGACGCAACCATTCTACGGCCATTTAATAATACTAGCGTTCTTGAAGAACCCAAACCGCGTAAAGATACACGCACCGCGCCTGAGCCACCATTATTAACAGAAGCATTAGTACCCGCACCAGCAACTGAAGGAATTTCTTGAAGAATGTCACCTACGTTACCAATACCTGAAGCAATTAGGTCATCGCGTGTTAATATTTGTACTGGATTCGCACCTTCCATATCAGTTCTTTTGATACGTGAACCAGTTACTTCAATTCTTTCTACTTTATCGGCGCCTTCGGCTGCCATTGTATTACCTGAAAATACAGCTGTTGAAGCTGCACCAAATGCAAGTGCGACACGCACTGCTTTAGCTACTTGATTGTTTAACATTTGATTCTCCCTGGTGTCACTACTTTATAGTAGTAATCATTATTTAATTATTTTAGTTACATAAGATTAACAGTAACTAAGGCAAATAATAAACAAAAACCACCAAAAAGCCAACAAAAAGTTAACAAACCTTTGCGGAAAAAGAAATATTTGCGAATATAATAATTAAAATCGCAATAAACTAGAATAAATAAGATGTGGACAGTATGAAAACACAGATATGTTGCTATTTATGGTGTTATTAAAAAAGTTTCTCTTGTAAATTTAACCCAAAAGAAACACTTGAGTGCGAAACAAGATCAACCATTTCAATTAACGGTACAATCTGTTTTTCTACATAAATTGCATAGTCATAGCTATGTAGGCCTTGATACAGTTCAACTCCAGCAGTTGTGTAAACGAATGTAACAAATTCGCCTCTATTAACTGTAAATTCGCTATTTTTTTTCTGGTGTTTTTTAACTGCTTGAACATGAGGGGGGATATTTTTCTTATAATCGATTAAGTTTTGACCTAATCTCTTTTTGAAAATAAGTAAATGGTCAAAATCACCTTGATATAACTTTGTTGTATAGTCTTTAACAAGGTCATTTATATTTAAATTTCCATCAAAAAGACTAGTAAATAGCTCGAACTGGAATTGTTGAGCAAGTTTAGTCCAATCACTTCTTACTGTTTCTAATCCTTTAAATACTAGTTTTGATTCGTTTGGTTTAATTAATTTACCGACATAGCGCTTTTTAGAGCCAACTAGCTTTCCCCTTATGGTTGGCAAAAAGAAAGGGCTATAAAGAGATTCAAATTCTATCTCCAAGTGACTTGTTAAGTTGTGCGTTTGTTTAATCTCGTTAATCCAATCTGTAGTTATTTTTTTAGCTAAAAACATGCCAATTTCATTACACTCATCTGGTGTTAGCTCATCATCCAACTTAATAAATGTAGAATCGGTATCACCATAAATAACGCTATAACCAAGCTCTTCTATCCATTTTTTAGTTTGTAGCATTATTTCGTGCCCTCTTAACGTAATAGAGCTAGATAACCTGGGATCGTAAAACCTGCACCCTTTTGAGCCTAAAACACCATATAAGCTATTCATTATTATTTTAATTGCTTGAGAAAGCATTTGATCTTGATTGTCTTTGGCAAGCTGCCTTTGGGACGCTAAGCTTTTAACAAGTAAAGGTAAGTGATGCTTGTCTCGCGAGAATAGGGCTTCATTAAAACCCTGCACACTTTTGTTTGGATTTTTTAAACCTTCTATCAGTCCAAGTGGATCAATGTAGAAAGTTTGCATAATACTGGGGTACAAGCTTTTAAAATCTAAAACAATGACATTTTTATAAAGCCCAGGAATAGACTCCATTACATAACCGCCTGGGCTTTCAAATGTAAGTCCATGATCGCCCATATTAGGAGCAACATAACCGCTGCGATGCAGTAATGGTAAATACATATTAATAAAAGCAGCGACAGAGCCGCCCTTTTTTTCAAGTTCTAATCCTGTAAGCTTTGTTCTTATAATAGAAAAATCGAGTAGCTTTAATTTATCAAAAATTTTATTTACCAAAATACAATCTTGTCGATTATATTTTGCTAAAGAAAGCTTATCTTCATTAAATTGCCTAATAATTTCTTGCAGACTATTAGCCGTGTCGATTAATTTGGACTCACCCAACACTTGATTTGAAACATTAGCTAAAGAAAAACTCTCAAAGCTATATGTACCATTTTTTAAAGTGTCTATTCCATCAACCACACATCGCCCAGGGATCGATACTCGAGTAAAGTGTCCTTTGCGAACATATAAAGGTTGATCTCCCCTACCCAGTAATAACTTAATGCCTAGTGCTTCAGCTCTTTCATGAATAACCGAAAAATCGAACTCAATTACATTCCAGCCAATTATTACATCAGGATCGCTAAGCTTAATAAAATGCTCTACCCCCTTTAGCAGCTCAGCCTCATCTACACACCAAATAATATCAAACTCTAGGTTTGCAGCCTCTCTATCTGGCTCGCCAATCATTAAAACACAGTCTAAATTACAGCCCACAAGTCCAACAGAAAACAACACGCCACTTTCGTTACATTCAATGTCTAATGAGAGTTTATTAAGAGCTGGTGAATACTCATCATTTGCTTTTAATTTTGCCTCTGTTACTAATGTATAACCATTTTGATAAAAAACATTACCCGTTATCCAAGCACCTCCTTTTATAAAACGCTCCATTAGGTAGCGCTCTATTGGTCGAATATCTTCTTCAAATAATACAACTCCACGTTGCTTTAAAGCTTTAGCAGCAGAATAAAAATGCTTTAGTGATTTGAAGTAACAGGCCGACATATCTTCTTGCTGAAAGTTTTTTAACCCAAGACTTTTAATATTAAAGATAAGTGACTCAGCTGCTAATATTTCATGCGCTATTTCAGCATCTTTACTTTTGATAAAAAACAGCGCATTTTCGTTAACTGATATAGTTTTTATAGGCCCTTTATTACTACAAAACCACGCTTCGTAGCAGATGCCGTTAGCAGTATCATAAGCATGAGAAGAAACAATAAAACCGGCTGTTAAGTACATTATTACTAAACCTTATACATATATATGTAAGTTTTTACTTAATTCAAAATGCTTTAAAGCCATACATTCAACCTAAATAAACACTCAGATACTTTATTTGCTAAATTAATCTCATCACTTCTTGTAGTTACACTCTTATAACTCTAAAATCCATAGCACTGTAATTATATACATACTTTAGGTAAATCATCCCATGCTTTCTGACTCACTAAAAAAAACAATTAGGCAAGTACACCAGCATGTGGCTAGCAACCTAAACGATTATCGCCCTCGTAGCAGTCAAAACTACCTTGTAGCCGAAATAGCAAAAACGCTTGCTGGCGAATACCATAAAAAGCAGCGCATTTGCGTAATTGAAGCAGGCACCGGTACAGGTAAGTCTCTTGCCTATTGTTTAGGCGCATTACCGCTTGCCTTAGCGCAAAAGAAGAAGCTAGTTATTTCTACCGCAACCGTTGCACTGCAAGAACAATTAATAGCAAAAGAACTCCCATTTTTTAAAAAGCATTCAGGCCTCGACTTTAAATTTGATTTAGTAAAAGGTCGCCATCGTTATATTTGTGCCCACAAATTACATAATGCTGTAAACGGCGATAGCCAAACACAAATGGACTTTATGCCAACGCTTACTTCACCATTGAGCGCAATGGAAACCAAGTGTTTGAATGAGCTATATAACGCCTATGTGAATAAAAAATGGCAAGGCGATAGAGACAGCTGGGCCGATACTGTACCCGATAGAGTGTGGAACTTAATAGCGTGCGATAAACATTCATGCCAACGCCAAATGAAGGCCCATCAAACGTGTCCGTTTCAGCTTGCTCGTAATCAATTAATGCAAATGGATGTGCTGGTAATTAACCACTCTTTATTACTTGCCGATTTAGACCTAGGCGGTGGTAAAATTTTACCAGAGCCCGACAACACCATTTATGTAATTGATGAAGCACACCATTTAGCACATATAACACGCGATTTTTCATCGGCCGCAGCAACGATTAAAGGCACAATAGAATGGCTTGATAAGCTCACCAAGTTTAGCGGGAAAATGGCGAAGGTTTTAGTGGGGCAAAGAGCTATTGGGCAAAACTTTAAACTTTGCGACAGCATTAATGACGCGAATAAAGATTTAAAAGTAGTTCGCGATATTCTTGATAATGCCGACTTTGAATACTCAAAAGACGATACTTATCGCTTTGAACACGGTGAAATTCCACAATCGCTGCACAGTAAAGCAAAAGATATAAGCGAAGCCACGCAAGATGCGCTGCGCTGTTTAAACAAAATGCACGACACCCTTACCCAAGATGTAAGTGATGGCGACATAAAACCTTACGTTGCCGACCCAATACTAGGCGAAAGCGGTCAATACATAAACCGGTTAGAACAACTAAACAAACTTTGGTTTAGTTACGCAAAAAAAGGCGAAGGTGCTCCTCATGCACGGTGGATAAAACGCCTTGAATACAAAAGCCATCACGATCACTTATTAAGCGACTGCCCTATCGAGGTCGGTTATTATTTAAAAGATAAATTGTGGCGAGAATGCGCGGGCGCTGTTTTGTGCTCTGCTACATTAAGTGCACTGGGCTCGTTCGATCACTTTGCTTACGAAACAGGGCTTGCTAAAGAAGAAGGCGTTAAATTTATTAAAGTACCTTCTCCTTTTGATTACCCCAAACAAGCCACTTTACGTATTCCGGTATCTAAAGTAGAACCTACCGATAAAGATTTTAGTGATCACTTAGCTAAAACTTTACCAGAGTACCTAAATGATAAAAAAGCGAACCTTGTACTATTCGCTTCTTACTGGCAAATGGACCACGTAACAAAGTTTCTTAGAACAAAAGGTTTTAACTTATTAGTACAAGGTGAGATGTCGCGAGAAGCGTTGCTTAAATTACACACTAAAAATGTAGACGAAGGCAAAGGCAGTATTTTATTCGGAACACAAAGCCTTTCGGAAGGGCTTGATTTACCTGGTAAATATTTAGAGAACTTAATAATTACTAAAATTCCGTTTGCTGTACCTACTTCGCCGATAGAAGAAGCGCAAGCAGAATTTGTACAAAGCAAAGGCGGTAACCCGTTTTTAACGATTACCGTGCCCGACGCCGCAAAGAAATTGGTACAAAGCTGTGGTAGACTGCTGCGAAAAGAGAGTGACGAAGGCTGTATTACTATTCTCGATAGACGCTTAGTTACTAAGCGATACGGTAAAGCCATGCTCGACACCCTACCACCTTTTAAAAGACAAATTGATTATTAATGTTTGAACTCGCACTCGATCCAACAACCTGGGCTGTTTTATGTGCTGTTGCACTTGCCGCAGGTTTTATAGACGCTATCGCCGGTGGCGGTGGTATGTTAACTGTGCCCGCTTTATTAACTGCAGGCTTACCTCCACATTTAACACTAGGCACCAATAAACTCGCGGCAAGTTTTGGCTCTTTAACAGCCAGTTATACTTATTACAAAAAGAACTTATTTAGTCCAAAGTTTTGGGCAGCCTCTATTATTGCTACCGCAATAGGTGCATTGATAGGGACTGTTATTGTTGACCATTTAAGTATCGATTTTTTAAACAAACTACTGCCTATTATTATTATTTTAGTTGCCGCTTATAGCTTATTTGGTAATTTAAGTACCACAGAAGGCGATGAACTCCCTAAACTCAACAAAGCGATGAAAATAAAACAATGGCTACAGGGTTTAGCATTAGGCTTTTTTGATGGTTTAGTAGGCCCAGGTACGGGGACATTTTGGACCGCTTCTAATGGCATGCTTTATAAAATGAACTTGCTACTCAATTGTGGTTTAGCGCGTTCAATGAACTTTGTTTCTAATTTTATATCGCTCATCACCTTTGTAGCACTCGGCCATGTAAACTTTTTACTTGGCATAACAATGGGCTTTTTTATTATGCTAGGCGCATGGTTTGGAGCACATTCAGCAATACGTTTTGGTAGTAAATTTATTCGCCCTGTATTTAATACTATGGTTATACTTTTAGCATTAAAACTAATTTACGAGGCTTACTTTTAATATGCACCCTACAGCTTTAGATAAACTACGCCAACAAGTTGCAACGCTAAAACAACAAGCTGAGCAATTTGATAAAGCTAAACTTTTTTCTAAAAATCGTTACATGCAAGCGCAACCTAGCTTGTTTGACCGCGCAGTTTTTAGTACCAAAAGCATGAACCTAGTCGATTACGTAATAGAAATAGAAGATGAAGTGTCAAGATTACCGCCAAGTGAGCATCGCCATGCTTATACCTACGCGCTTGAACGTATAGGAGCTCAGGTACAAGCTGTATTCAACGTTATTAAATCAACGCCTATTTGGATTAAAGAAAACAAAAGCCATTATAAACCACGCCCTAAGCAAACCGTTTATAAGCAAGCGGTACAAAAAATAATGCAATCATCGCACGAGCTTTACGACGAATTAAAACAAAACCATGAGTTTGAACGCCGTTTAGTGCTCATGATTGAAGAGCGTAAAATGCAAATGGATAAAGCATCGCCAGCTAAAGCACAAAAGCTTAACCTTGAAATATTAAGCACACACGCTCGATTAGGCCGCTGCAGAAAAGCAATTTCTGCCACCGAGGACAAAATACAACAAGTAGAAAAACAGCAGCTGCGTTAAGCCGAACTTTACTATGCAGCTTTATTATCATCCATTGTATTCAGACCTTATCCTTGCAGAACGTCATCGATTTCCTATTCAAAAGTATAAGCTACTTAAAACAGAAATAGAAAACCTAGGTGTTTCGGCTATTCACTTTCAAGAGCCTATAAAAGCAACTAAATCTCAACTTTCGCTATGTCATAGCCAACGTTATATAGATGACTTTTTAAATGGGACTCTAGGTGATAAAGCAATTAAAAAGATGGGATTTCCCTATTCGCAACAACTTGTAGAGCGTACTCTTTTATCTATTGGCGGGAGTATTCAAGCTGCTGAAGCGGCTTTTAGTCACGATCTAACCTTCAATTTAAGCGGTGGTTATCATCATTCTCATAGTGATTTTGGCAGTGGCTTTTGTATTTTTAATGATTTAGCTATTGCAGCAGCACATTTAATAAATACAGAGCAAGCCGACACTGTTTTAATTTTTGATTGCGACGTACACCAAGGCGATGGCACAGCACAAATCACTCAAAACCATAACCAAATTATTACCTGCTCAATTCATTGTGAACAAAATTTTCCTCGTAATAAGCAAGAGTCCACTTACGACTTTGCATTGCCCGCTAAAACAGCCGACGATGAGTACCTTGCTACATTAAAGCAAGCACTCGATTTTTGCGTGCGCATACATAACCCTGATATTATTTTGTATAATGCAGGCGTTGATATTTACACTAAAGACGAGTTAGGCTTGTTTAATATATCGCTCAATGGCGTATATGAGCGCGACTTGTTTGTTCTCAACTTCTGTAAGCAACATCAAATCCCACTAATGTGCGCTTTAGGCGGCGGTTATCAGCGTAATTTGAGTTCACTAATTAATGTTCATAAACAACTATTTAAAGCCGCTATCGATTTATAGTAAGCCTTAGTATAGACTCAGTTAAACGGATTATTTTAAAGCGGTGGGAATATGCGATTACACGAAGACATACACAACTATTACGAAAAGATTGTAGTTGAAGAAATCATCAAACTTAAACTTGATGAAAAATATGATGAAGATGTAATGGCTGACTTTTGTTGTACGGTACTAAATCAGCTCCCGCCACGATATATTCGCTACGATGTAGATATGGCGTTTTATTTACCGCAATCAGAACGCATACATATTGAACAACGTGTGCAAACAGCAATAAATGTCGCCATTAGCCAAATATCAAAAAAGAAAGAGTTAAATGACAAGCCCACTTGATCAAGCCCCTACACATATTAAACTTGCAGTAGATTTAATTATGATACTAGAGCAACACGATGTTGCTCCAGAAGAGGTCTTAAAAGCACTCGATATTGTTAAAAGCGACTTTGAAAAAAAGCTAGAAAAGCCATAACTCTATTCTATTATTTGTATGTCGTGCTCGGTAACGCTACCTTCGTGCTTAGTGCAATCAATTTTAACTTCACCAAATGTACGCCTAGGCGAAGTTGAACGACGACAGGTCATATTTTGTGCTTTAACGCCAAATTGCGTTATATACAACGCAACTGTTTCGTCTATTTGTTGTTTTTGCTGCGTAGTCGCTGCACTGTAAAATACATCGTATTGCGCAGACCAATTTTCAACCCCCGCTTCTTTTGCAACGCCTAGCCAGCCCATCCCTAGTTTAGTAGATTGCTCCAAGTATTGGCCTTTCAAAAACATAAACGCCAACGTGTATTGTGCGCTTTTATAGCCTAGCCCAGCAGGCTCTTTTAAATAATTGAAAGCGGCTTCAAACTGTCCTTTTCGATACGCTTTAATACCATTGTATTCATTCTTTTTCATGGTGGTATCACTGTAAAGGTTGATTGAGCTTGAATTACATCCACCCAAAAAAGTGATAAATACCATAGAAACTACTGAGAACTTTTTCATTCTTATCCTTAATGTATTATTTTTATATGCCAGTTCCGAATATGGCTTACACTTTTTATAAACCCTGTTATTCTAAAAACCAATCAGCATAATTAAAATACTATCATGACCTTAGCAAGCTTACTGCGATTATTTTTTCTGGCCGCTATATGGGGCGCTTCTTTTTTATTTATGCGAATGGCAGCTAACAGCTTGGGGCCTGCGGTATTAATTGAGTTTAGAGTAGGCTTTGCTGCAGTTACTTTATTTATTGTTGCTTTGTATTTAAAACGCCGCTTAGCGTTTGTCCAACATAAAAAACACTTTTTTATTATAGGCGCGTTTAACTCTGCTCTTCCGTTTTTATTTTTTGCTTACGCAGCCCAAACTATTAGCGCATCCACACTCTCAATTTTAAATTCTACAACACCAATATGGGGTGTTGTCGTTGGAATTTTATGGACGAAAACAAAGCCCAATAAAAGTATGGTGCTTGGTTTACTACTTGGCTTAATAGGCGTTGCAATACTCGTTGGGCAAAATCACTTTGTATTAAATAGCCAATCAATCATAGCTATAGTAGCGGCATTAAGCGCTTCACTTTGCTATGCCATTGCATCGCATTACACTAAAAATGCGCCCAAATTGGCTCCATTCGATAACGCCCATGGCTCAATGTGGGCTTCGAGCTTTATGGTATTACCGCTTATCTTATTTATGCCAATTCGAGAAATACCAAGCACCAACATTATGCTAGGTGTATTAGTACTGGGCGTAGTATGTACCGCCCTTGCTTATATTTTATTTTTTAAATTAATCGACGATATTGGCCCAACCTCAGCACTCACGGTTACATTTTTAATTCCATTATTTGGCATATTTTGGGGGCATTTATTTTTAGATGAGCAAATAGGGCCAAATACATTACTAGGCGCACTATTTGTAATTGTAGGCACTATGCTGGTTACTGGTTTCTTACCACGAAAAAAGCACTTAGCTAAAACAAGCTAAGTGCTTTAAATTGCATACTACTTCTTGCGTTAAGATTTACTGCTTATTCACTAATTTGGGATTGCTGAATAAGTAACAATAACTCAGCAGTAGCCGTTGCATCAGCAAGTGCGCGGTGATGACTAGTTAAATTTAAATTAAAATGCGATGAGAGATTACCAAGCGAATACGACTTTAAGCCTTTAAACGCTTTGCGCGATTCAACCACGGTGCACATTTTTGGCATTTTAAAAAAGTGCCCTGCCATCTCGCACTCTTTTTTAATAAAGCCATAGTCAAAATTAACGTTATGGGCTACAAAAATACTGCCTGCGAGTATATCTAATAGCGGCTTAACTATATCGACAAATACAGGCGCGTTGTAAACAATACTGTCGCTAATACCGGTTAATGACGTAATAAAGCCAGGTATATGGCGCTCGGGGTTAACTAAGCTTGTCCAAGTATCAATGACTTTACCGTGCTGCACTTTAACTATGCCAATTTCGGTAATTCGGTTGCCGCCTTTTAAGCCGCCCGTGGTTTCTATATCAACTACGCTGTAAACACGGTTTGGGTCTACAAACCACTTAACTGCGGCAATATGTACCGTAAAGCCCACATTTTTTAAATTATCTATGGTGGTTAATTGGTTGCGCCTAAGCTTATCGCCTGGGGCTTTTACTTCTTCAAAATGTACTTGGCCATTATTAATAACCATTAAATCGGGGTAGCCGTCTTTTAGCTGTAAATAATGTTTACTCATAGCCGTTAAGTGCGCAATTAGCGCCTTAATAGGGCTGTTTAAAATAAGCGCCTCTAGTGGCTCTAATAAATTGCTGCGCCATCTAAACAAACCGTTAGGTTGCTCAAAGTATTGCGCTGCATGTTTGCATACTAAATTAAGTAATGCTTGCGACGTTTGGCACTGCGCTAAGCGCTCATTTATCTGTGTTTGCTGCGCTTCATAAAAATTACCAAGCCTTAATACTTGCGGATAAATATCAAACTCATTGCATGGCGGATAAGGCGACTCCACAAATAACTCATGCCAAAATACTAAACCAAACAAACTTTGCCAAAGCGTGTTTTCGGTATTAAATACAGCCATACCTTGGCGAGTATAATAATCGTTTACGCCCTGCTCTACTTCACCTCGGTACAGTTCATCTATTTCTAGCACGCACTGAGTATCGGTAAGCATGGCACTTAAACGCGAACGTGTTTTTTTATTAAACTTACGCATTAAAAAATCGTCAGCAAAATAAAGTAAATCATCAGTAAGTGGGTTTTCGATAATGGCTTCTAATCGAGCTTTTACCCACTCTTTATTGCCAAGCCTGTATTGCTCTCTTATTTGAATTTCTTGTGCTTCGCTATCATCCACACACCCTTCAAGTAAACTAAAAGCAAGTTCGCTATCAACTGTTTTTAGCTGCCTATAAAGCCTAACTAATAGTTTGTTTTTTAATGCAACGGCAATTGCACCCTGTGCAGCTTGCACTAAAACCTGCGACGCTAAAGCAACGTAATCGCTCTCATCTGTAATATTTTTAAATGCTAATCGGTAACGGTTTAATAAATAGTTTGATTGCGCTTCGTCAAGTGTTTCAAAGCGCGACAAGCTCTCGCTGTGTCCTTCGCGCGTAGCGGTTAAGCCTAAGTCTCGCATTACAAAACGGTTTTGATGATTCACATCGCCACTGCTTAGTTTGCCTGCAAATAAAAACTCAAAATATTCGTAGTAATCACTGCGGTTGTTAATTACATACTGGCTATAAAGTGGCGCAAGCCCTTGTGGGCATGCTTTAAAAAATTCACGCGCAACATCCACCAGCGCGCCTTTAGCGGCGCTTTTTTTAAAGCTTATTTGCTCACTGTAATTACTTAGCAACTCAACCAAAGAAGGCTTAGTTAAGTGCGCTAAAAGCTGCGAATAATGCTGCTCGTTTGGCTCAAATAAAATACCGGCTTTTTTTAGCGTATAAATAGCCTGATGCGGCGAGGTTATTTCTTCATAATTAAGCGATTGCGCCTGCACTAAATAAGGCTTTCGCGAGTACACACGCGCCAACATGCACTGGCTTTGCTCATCTAGCTGATTAATTTTACTAATAAATTCACTATGTTTGGGCTCAAGCAAATGCATACATTTACTTGTTACAAACTCAATAAGCTCTCTAAAATGCGCTAAATAGTATTTTGCTGGTAATTCTTTTTTCATAATATCGCCACAACTGTATATAAAAACAGTATCTAGCATTTGTGCTTATTATTCAATCTTAAACTTGTAACTAAAACACGCTATAGTGAGCGTATAAAAGTAAATTCATTAAAAATAAAGGACTTACCATGAGCGCACACCCGTACGATGTTTTATCACTCAACAACGGCGCAAATATTATTTTTACGCCCTGCCCTGGCACAAAAACGCAAAACCTAGCGGATTCAATCACCACATTAAAGGCGGCTGGCACTCACATGCTGCTTTCACTTATGCCGCAAAAAGAACTTGAAAAAAACAACGTAGAAACAATTAATAGTGAGTGCAATAAGCACGATATAACCTGGTTTCATTTACCTATAAATGACGACGAAGCACCCAAACAGCCTTTTACATCAAGCTGGAACACCCACAAAACCGACATATTACAGGCCATACAACACAAAAAACCATTGCCATACATTGTAAAGGCGGTACAGGCCGCACAGGGTTGGTCGCTGCGCTTATTTTAAATTCGGCAGGTTACACAAAGGATGATGTGTACAGCCTAGTACAAGGCATTCGCCCTAAAGCTCTTACTATAGAATTGCAAAAAGAGTACTTTGATAACTTTGAGTAGTGAGGCAGTGATTAGGTAGGGTTTAGCTGTATAAATAGCACTAAAAGTACTTTTATGATGGCGATAGATTAACGTTGATGAGTTTAGCCACTTGTTAGCTTTCGTTGCCGAATAAGCCAAGAAGGTATTCACCTGATTCATTATTATAAGAATTACCTAACTTTTTAAAACCAAACTTTGGAAATGAATGCTGCTTTGCACCATTAGAGTCCCCTGTAGTTGCAAAAGTAATAACATCGTAATTAGCTTCTAAGACAGTTTCCATTAATTTATTGCCAACGCCGTTAACTGTTACGTAAATATACCCTATTTCGAAACTATAAAGCGATGACTTTTCACTTACGCCAGCAGCTTTGAATAGCTTGTTTTTGTATGACGAGGCTGGATTTTTTAGAGTTCCAATTGCGACGCAAACATCACCGTTCCAGATGAATACCAATTTTTGTGTGCGTTCAATTTTTTCTCGAAGTATGTAGCTAACAACTTGCCCACCATCTTCAGTCAATTTTTCAAAAGTACTAATTTTTATTTCAGTACACTCACTTGGAGATTTGATAATAGTTTGCATAACCACCTTGAGAAACATAACGAGCCTGTAGATTTACTCTTTTTTATTTGTTTTTATTGGTAAACAAACCATAGCTGAGTTTCTATTTTGGTTTAATCTATTACTGTACTTTTATGTAGCATATAAAGAAGTGCTTGATATTGCTTTAATTGGCATTTTGGAAGGATTACAGGTATTTGAGTGGCTTTATTTTAGGCTAAAAGGGCCTACTCTTTTTAATGCATCGTATTTTGCAGCTTTTCTATATTATGAACAAGACAATACAGCTGCCATTGCGTATGCAATTTGGTTTTACCTCGTAAAGTCTATTTTTTACCTCCTTTATTTTATAGGTGTAGATCAGCTTTTTGCATGTTTCATTATTTATGATGATGCACTTTTCACGTTTTTTTCGTATTAATTAGGATGGGTGTCATCCTAATTAGTTTTCGGGCGCAGCGAATAATTTTCCGTGAGAAACAACTTGTGATATGCCATCATACAATCACTTACTCACTAAAGGAATAAGCTTAATGAAAAAGGGTAATCACAAAAAAGGCGAGATAGAAATAGCGCAAGAAATAATAGAGTTCAAGAATGAATACGCAACTCTATACAATGATGATGTTATTTTTCCTTCTGGCAATCATGGCAAGTATCTTCGATTTGTTTGGAACGCTCCATATGGTGTAATGATATTCGCTAAAGATTTAGCAGGGAGATTGCTACTGGTTAAGAATTTTAGGCATGAAAATAGATGTTGGTCTTGGGAAATACCAAAAGGGTTTGGTGAAAAAGAGCTAACTCCTTTAGAGTGCAGTAAAAAGGAGCTTTTCGAAGAAACAGGTTGTATAGGGAGTAACTGGACACTTTATAAAAAGATCACAGAGAAGCAATCAAATACTTATCTATTCAACGTAGAAGTTGATGCTCGAACATCAATCAGGAACCAAGAGAACAAAGAAGCTATCTCTGATGTTCGCTTCTTTGCAGCTCATGAATTGCAGGAACTATTATTGAGTAAAGAAATTATTGATCCTATGACTATGTTTTTTATTGCTCAGAATTTATCTAATGATGTGTAAATAGTTTCATTTACATCACCCTTAGAAAAGTGTTGTGCTTTGATTTTATCATTATCAGCGGAATTCTCTATCGCCGCTTGTAACTTATATTTCTCTCGGGTGATTTTTTGTTCTGTCATTGTCGATTGGCGATCGATAACCTCACTAACAAAAAAGTTAGCTATAGAAAGCGCCCCACCGGAAACTGCATCAGTGAGCGCAAGACCAAGCGCAAAGACTCCGCTTTCTTGCGATATTTTTCTCATTGGTTCTAAAAATCTTTTAGCTTTAAACTGCTTAGATGTCTTTAAACCCAGATGGCGCCTTATTATGTATTGATCAATAAGGTTTTGATATGCAATTAATGCATCTAATGTATTTTCTAGTGAGTTTTCACTCGATACACCATAATTAATTTTTTTCTGATATTCTTTAAACTCAAAGCTATCCCTAAGGTATAAAATATCTTCAGGCATTAACTTCGATAGTGCTTGCTCATAACTACTTAAATTTAAATTTGTCGCTATTTCTATGGATGATTTTTTCTCAATTGTTTGTGGCTTTTTCGGATATGCTAACTCGAAACTGCTTTGGTGAAGAGGAGAGTATATTGGGTTTGTATTAAGTACTTTAGAAATACCTGTCACATACGGTGCATCAGAAAGTCTAATTATGTCGCTCTTATGTTTAGCCCATATTTCATGCTTGCCAACTTTGCGTAAATCAGATTCAAAGTTTTTATGTAAAAAAACTCTACCAAGTCCTTGATCACGTTCAGACTCGTTTAATAATCGCTCTATGAGTAATTTTTGAATATCACTCCCAAATACTTGATTGGCATTTTCACCTTTAAATATTTCAAATATATTTTCTGTATAATTTTCTCTTAACGATGAGTAAGTGTAGGGAATAATTTCACAATTCTCATTCACGAAGTCTAAATCTATATCTGAAAGAAACTGCTGCATCTCCATATTACGTTTATTTTCTGTTTGGAAAGCATCTCTAACTTGTGTAAGTCTGTCACAGTTGTGTGTGCCTAGAGGATCTCTAACAGCAATTGATAAGAGATCGTTCGACATAAGCTGCTTAAACTCTGTGCTTTCATTAATTAAAGTTCGAAAGTTAACACAATTAACCGCTTGAGCGTCCGAAATCATTAATTTTTCATTAAACAACAAGCCATGTTTAAAGTGAGCTTCAAAAGAGTTTTTATAAGACAAATCTTTTGAAATGGGCAGCTCTGTATCTGCTAGCATCCAATACGCGCGGTTTAATCTTTTTTTCATACTCCGTCCTTAGCTTCGAGAGTCCAGGCTTATAACAATTTAGGTGACGACATTTGTTGCTTTATAAGCCGACAAATGTCCCTATATTCAATGCATTTACCTTAACCACCAAATAATCACTTGTAAACAATTACCTAACTTCCAATCAGTTTATGTTATTGCAAAAAAACACTCAAATGGTAGAGAACAGTAATATTGGTCAAACAGCTACTTCCCATACAAAGCACATTGTTTATTTAAATTCAGCATGTGTTATTTAAAAAGGCACTACTTAATTTCAAAGTATTGAGTCTAACGCCTTTAAGCTAATACCCTTAAATTAAAGCCTTTAAAAACAACTTAATTTATACTCGCCAAACCCTTTGTATCTGCACAAATGTATTCAACCATAACGCTTTACGATATTATGATCCTTTGAATTTAAATTAACTTTCAGGGCATATAATGACAACGCACACACCGCCTTCCCACTCAGCCAACACAGCTGAAAGCACTTCTCTTTTTTACGTAATTTTTATCTCTGCCGTGGCTGCTATTGGTGGCTTTTTATTTGGTTTTGACTCGGGCGTTATTAACGGCACGGTGTCGGCACTCGGTAATGCATTTAATTCAAGCAGTGTAGCTACGGGCTTTAATGTAGCGTCTGTGTTACTTGGCTGCGCCCTAGGTGCGCTTGCTGCGGGGCCGCTGGCTGATAAGTTTGGTCGGCGTGCAATTATGATCATCACTGCGATTATTTTTGCTATTAGTGCATTTGGCTCAGGCATTAGCGAAAGCTCTGCGGAGTTTATTTTTTACCGTTTATTTGGTGGTTTAGGTATTGGTGCTGCATCAGTATTAGCGCCAGCTTACATTGCTGAAGTTGCGCCACCAGCACTACGTGGTCGTTTAGCTACATTGCAACAACTCGCTATTGTATTGGGTTTATTTGCTGCTTTTTTAAGTAACTACTTAATTGCTGATGCAGCAGGCAGTGCGCAAAATATTTTAATGCTTGATATAGCCGCTTGGCGCTGGATGTTTTGGGCAGAGCTTGTGCCTGCTGTACTATTTTTAGTCGGTGTGTTGTTTATTCCCGAGTCGCCTCGTTATTTAGTGGCGCAAGGTAAAGTGGATGATGCAAAAGCGGTATTTAGTAAAATATCGAACGACAATGTTGATGCGCAAATAAGCGATGTAAAACGCTCATTGCATAGCGATACAAAGCCAAGTATTCACGATTTATTTATTGATAACAGTAAAAAGGTACACCCAATTGTTTGGGTGGGTGTGGCGCTGAGTGTGTTTCAGCAATTTGTGGGTATTAACGTGGTGTTTTATTACGGCTCTGAGCTTTGGCAAGCCGCTGGGTTTGATGAGTCGCAATCGCTATTTATAAATGTGCTCGCAGGTACTACTAATATTGTATCGACCTTTATTGCCATTGCCCTAGTTGACAAAATTGGCCGTAAACCACTGCTATTAGTAGGCAGTATTGGTATGTTTATTAGCTTAAGCGCGCTTACTTATATATTTGGCAGTGCAGGCCTTGATGAAGCAGGCAAACTTGCACTTAGCGATAACATGGGTACGTTTGCGCTTATTATGGCTAACTTATTTGTGGTATTTTTTGGCTTAAGTTGGGGCCCAATTGTATGGGTATTATTAGGCGAAATGTTTAATAACCGTATTCGTGGTGCTGCCCTTGCCGTTGCTGCCAGTGCGCAGTGGATTGCTAACTTTGCAATTACCATGACCTTCCCTATTATGCTGGCTAACATTGGACTTGCAGGCGCTTATGGCTTTTATGCGTTATCGGCACTTATAAGCATATTTTTTGTCGTTAAATATATTAAAGAAACACGCGGTAAAACGCTCGAATCTATGTGATTTTTAAAAGCGGTGATATTAATCGCCGCTTTACTTTTACATACAATGGCGTTATTTAAGAGTGATTGTTTAGATGAGCTAAACGTTAAATAATAAATCTACTTTATGCAGCTATTAATGCGTAAACGATCCTTTTAGCACTAAGCTTTTACTATCAAAATGTATAGCGACCGATTGCATGCTTAAATATCATTATAGTTCAATACGTTAGTGAAACTTTTAACTTAAGCTAAGGTTGAGTGGCAATCTACGCTCATTTATTTTAACTTTATAACCATTGCCGTATTACCTTTTATTATAACTAATCTATTTAAATTCCTTTTTAGAATATCAAAAATTAGCTATTGTCCGCCCATTCCAACTTTATGTATTTACTAAAATGAAAAAACAGTTAATTTCAGGCTTAGCTTTAACGTGTGCGTTAGGTTCGTTCAGTGCATTTGCTACTAATGGTTATTTTACTCACGGCTATGGCATGACCCACAAAGGCATGGCTGGCGCAGGTGTAGCGCTGTCAGAAGAGTTAATGTCTGGCGCTAATAATCCAGCAACCTTTTTACCTAACGGAACAGAGCTATCACTGGGCTTAGAGCTTTTTTCACCTGAACGAAAATATACTGCATCAAAAGTAGATACTTTTTACCCTGGCGCATTTTATCTTGAAGCAAAAACACAAAAAAGCGACAACACCGTATTTGCAATTCCAGAGTTTGCTATTGGCCATCAATTAAATGAAAAAGTAAATATTGGTTTATTAGTGTATGGCAACGGCGGTATGAATACCGAGTACGGCGCAGAATCCTCTCCTGAGGGGACTTTTTACGCTGGTACAACGGGCGTTGATTTAAAACAACTCTTTATTAGCCCAACAGTAAGCTATAGGTTGAATGAACAAACACGCCTTGGTGTTTCCCCTATTTACGTGGTGCAACAGTTTGAAGCGCAAGGGCTTGGAAACTTTGCTCCTTTTTCGCAATCACCAGAAGCGCTTACAAATAATGGTACCGATACAAGCACAGGCGTAGGCATTCAACTGGGTATTAGCCAAGATATAAATTCGTCATTAAGCTGGGGGGCTAGTTACCGCTCATCAGTGTCTATGCAAGAGTTTGATAGCTATAAAGGTTTGTTTGCAGAGCAAGGCGGATTTGATCTGCCAAGTTCGTTTCAACTTGGGGCTGCTTATAAGCTTACCCCTAGTAATCAGGTTGTATTTGATTGGCAAAAAATAAATTACAGCGAAGTAAAAAGTATTGCAAATCCAGTTAATAACTTGATGTCAGCGCCTTTAGGGGCTGATGCAGGAGCTGGGTTTGGCTGGAACGATATGACTATTTATAAGCTTGGTTATCAATGGCAGCGTACATCGCAACAAAAGATTCGTTTTGGGGTGTCTTACACCGAGCAGCCTATTCCTTCTTCTCAAGTTATATTAAATATTTTAGCGCCGGGTGTTCAAGAGTGGCATTTTACTACTGGCTTTAGCCATTCTTTTACCAACAAGGTACAATTAAACGCTATGGCTTTTTATTCGCCAGCAAAAAAAGTAACGGGTGCTAACTACTTAGCACCTAATCAACAATTATCAATCGAAATGAAACAAACCGGTTTAGGCGTTTCTATTGTTTGGGAAATTTAAAAATGATAACAGAATTCACCCCAGTATCGGCTGCAATAGGCGGGGCGTTAATAGGTATTGCGTGTACGTTATTACTGGTTTTATACGGAAAAATTGCGGGCATATCAGGCATTGTTAAGTCTGTATTCGCTAAAGCAAATTCAGACTCTCGTTGGCAGTTATACTTTATTTTAGGGCTATTGTTGGCAGGAGTCGCTGTAAGGGTATTTGCGCCATCTTTATTAGAAGGCGAATTGCAATTACCGTCTTGGCTTATTGTTGTTGCAGGGCTTTTAGTTGGCGCTGGTACAACGTTAGCTAATGGGTGCACAAGTGGCCATGGTGTGTGCGGCATGTCGCGCTTTTCTACTCGCTCTTGGGTTGCAACATGCACATTTATGCTTGTCGCCTTCATTACAGCAAACCTTGTAGGATAAATAATGAAAGCAATTATGATGGTTGTTATAGGCTTTATATTTGGCTTAGGACTTATTATTAGCGGGATGACAAACCCTGCTAAAGTGATTAACTTTCTTACGTATGGAAACCAATGGGACGCAAGCTTAATTATAGTGATGGCTGTTGCCATGCTAATAATGATGCTTACATGGTTATGGGTTGCAAAAAAAGAGAAGCCACTTCTTTCAGGAACGTTTAATTTAAGTGATTTAAAAAAAATTGATGCGCGCTTAATTATCGGCTCGGTACTTTTTGGTTTAGGCTGGGGTTTAAGTGGTATATGCCCAGGCCCGGGCTTGGTTCAATTAGTATCTCTTAAAATGGAGTTTTTATTGTTTTTTGCAGCCGTGCTAGGCGGTATGTGGTTAGCCAAAAAAGTATAATATTTGCTGCCGACTAAACTCGGCAGCTACTTTTACCCAAACAAAGGTACATAACTTGCTGCAATATATATAAAACTATATTGAACAGGTTTAAGTTATGCTAAATAAAGCGCTGGAATTTTCTAACAGCACACCTTGGTTAAGCGCAGCGTCCTCCCTTTTACTTATAGCTATACTACTGTTTTTAATTCGTTTTTTTGTAATGTACTGGCTAAAAAAATGGACTTCAAAAACCAAATTTATATTCGATACTTTACTAATAGAGTCAATATCTAAGCCGCTAACACTGTGCACAATTATTGTGCTGCTCACCATTTTAGAGCACGACACCTTCATTATTAGTACTTCTATTTCTCAGCAGATCCCTTTTAATAGCATTAATATTGTATTAGCGCTGCTTGCACTTATTATGTTTTTAGACCGCTTTATTATTGGCACTATTAATTACTATGGTAAACAATCAGCCGTGGTTTTTAATTCAAAAAGCATAATTAAAGGCGTGATACGCGTTACATTATCGTCAGTGGGTTTGCTGGTATTAATGGGCACGTTAGGTATTTCTATTACACCCATTATTGCCTCGTTAGGCATTACATCACTGGCTGTTGCCCTTGCTTTACAACCTACCCTCGAAAACTTTTTTTCTGGCGTGCAGCTAGTGATAGATAAACCCATAAGAGTGGGCGATTTTATTGAGCTTGAATCAAAAGAACAAGGCTTTGTAGATCATATAGGCTGGCGCTCTACATGGGTTAAAATGCTACCTAATAATATGATTATTATACCTAATAGCCAATTATCTAAATCGCGTATTATTAATTACTTTTATCCTGAAAGAGAGCTAAGCGTCCCTGTAGATATAAGCGTGCATTACGATTCGGATTTAGAATTTGTTGAGCAAGTAACACTTGAAGTGGCTCGTGAAATACTTATTTCACACGAATGGGGCGTTGATGATTACAATACCTTTGTGGTTTTTCATACCTTTGACAGATCAAGTATTAACTTTACGGTTATGCTGCGCGCAAAAGAATACTTTAATCGCTTTTGGGTTAAATCTGCTTTTATAAAAGCCTTGCATAAACGCTATAAAAAAGAAGGTATTGTAATCCCCTTCCCTATTACGGCTATTAACACGACTCAAGAATCCGCTAAATTTAATAGTGATAAAAAGGTGCAAGGCGATACTTAAAACAAAGCGCGAGAGACTCTCGCGCTAATAAGTATTAAAACTTGTAGGTTATTTGCCCAACAATTTCACGCGGGCTACCCGGAAAGTGACCGTTACGCTGGCTAAATCCGCTTACAGCATATTCCTTATCGAACAGGTTGTTAATATTTACACTTAGTAATACGTCATCAAAGCGACTCGTCCAGCTCATATCAAATACGGTAAACGGTTTTACTTTTTGACCATCGGAGCTTACTTGCTCACTCACATAATTAGCGCCAAACGCAATAGAGGAATTAATCGAATCGAGCCCAAAGCGTGACCATAAACCCGCCTGATGGCGCGGCGCATTAGCAAAGCGCGAGCCATCACCAAATGTATCTGAAAGCGTATCACCCGTTACGCCGTCCACTACTTGCGTATCGTTGTATGCGTAGTTAGCCGTTATTGTCCAGTGCTCGGATAAATCGCCTACTAAGGTTGTTTCAAATCCACGGCTTTCTACTTCACCTATATTTAAAAGTGCAGCAATGCCATCTCCCGCGCCAGTATCGTCTGGGTTGCTCATTACCACGTTTTCTTTATTAATTTGATAAACAGCAAATGTACTCATTATTTTGCCATCAAACCATCTGTTTTTCATGCCCAACTCGGTTTGCTTACCTGTTTCCGGGTCTAAGTTGCCCTCGCCTACCACATCTTCCTGATCGCCCGACGAGGTTGGGTTAAAGCTTTCAGAGTAGTTTATGTAAACAGAGGTGTTTTCTATTGGCTGGTACGTTACTGCAACGCGAGGCGTTACACCGTTGTCAGAATAGCTAAAGCCTGTTTCCTTATTTAATTCTTTAAAATAATCGTAGCGTAAGCCTGCAATTACGGTCCATTGTTCGCCAATACTTATAACATCTTGAGCGTATACACCAAAGCGATCGGTATCTACACCATCACGATCTAAATCGGTTAAGTTATAGGTGCTAGGGTCTGTTTCACCGTAATTAAGTGTATAAATATTTAAGTTTGCTACACCATCAGCCTCATATCGGGCACGCAAGTAATCGTACTGCGTTTCTACCACATGGTAATCGCCACCAAATAAAAATTGATGCTCTAAATTACCTTGCTCAACGTTATATACAAAATCAGTTGTTAAGCTTATTTCTTCGTTTGCTCGAAACTGTTTGCGGTATTCTCGTCTTATGGTTTCATCATCTATATTAGCAACGCCATCACCATTTACGTCAACCCAATTTTGCGACTCGTGATACGCTTGGTCGCGCTCATTATCAAGGTATCGCACAGTAGTGCTAACAGAGAAATCATCAGAAAAACTATGATTTAACTCAGCTTGAAGCACCAAAGCTTCCATATCTTGATAGTCAAATGATTCGTTCGCGTTATACGAAGGATCTACCAGAAAGTTGCCGTTATCATCTACCGGTACTCCACGTAAGCGATTGCCACCTAAGTCTTGTTTTATGTAATCAACACTTGTTGTAAGCGTTGTTGAATCACTTAAATCAAATAACAATCCACCTGTTAGCTCGGTGTTTTTTGAGTCTGCATTGTTACGAAAGCTGTCTTGCTCTTCATAAAAACCACCCAACCTATAAGCCATTGTATCGCTTAAACCACCGGTCATATCGAGTGATGCGCCACGCGTATTGTAGTTACCCAAGGTGAGCTTTAATTCGCGCTTTTCTAAGTAGCTTGGTTTTTTGGTTACGTAATTAATCATCCCACCAGGTTCGCCACCGCCATACAAAGCAGAGGCTGGCCCTTTTAATACTTCAACACGTTCTACATTAAATAACTGCGGTACACCAAAGCCCGAATATGGGTCGCCACGCACACCATCGTAAAATACATTTGCGTCATCTCTAAAACCACGAAAAGTAACGCCTGAGTAGCTATATTCGCTCACTCCCGCAATAGATCGGTACAAATCGGTAATGTCACGCGCTGCTTGGTCAATTATAAGTTGCTCTGTTAAAACCTGCGCAGATTGCGGAAGCTTAATAAGATCTAAATTAGTTTTAGTCCCAATTTTACTTTCGGTCTCTAAGTAAAATTGCTGGGCACGGCCAGTTACTTCAATAGTTTCAATGTCGTCGTTTTGTTGTGAAAAAGCTATATTAGAAAAAACAGATAAAGACGCAGCAATACTTAATGCCAAATAATTAGGGTTAAACATGATAATTCCTGGGAGAAGTGTAGATAGCCAACAACCTAAATGATAACTTTTATCATTTTCATAATCAACACAAGGGCGGGTTTAATACATCTAAATATTAGAACTAATTTTACTTAAAACAGAGCGCTAGCCCTTTTATTGCAGTTAAAATAAAACCCCTACTGTATTAAATACAGTAGGGGTTATTAAGTAATTCTTAAATTAGTTTTAGCGTGTAATTTACCCAGCAATATTGCTAATTTGAATTACTGGAGACACGTTAGTAAAGTTAACTAAATCAGCGGCTATTGCCTCTTGATGAGGTGCAAAGGCTTGCTGAAAAGATTCTACCGATTCAAACACTAAATGCCCCATAGCAATATAAGTTGGCGCTTCGCCCGGTGCGCCACCTGCTAAACCTGCATCTGCACTACTTGATATAAGCGCTTTACCAACTAACTCTGCAACTAGGGGTAAATGTGTTTTACAGTAGTAGTCCATATCGAAAGTAGCACTTTCATTATTTGGGTATAATACGCTTACTTTAATCATTACATTCTCTCTTTTATTTACTAAAAAATTTAAAGCTGTGCTAATAAACAGCTTTACAAACTAGTGTTCAAAGCGTCTTTTGAAATAGTATGAATCATACTTAAGTAAAAAACACATAAGTGAGCAGTCGCTCAATTATGTAGTATTCATGCTCATAGCGCCAGTAATTTGATTGCAGTGCTTATTTTAATTAAGGTGATACTTCGCTAATTTACTTAAGTACAGGTCGTTTTTTAAAAGGTTTGGGCGGTAAAGACTCTACAAAGTTAACGCACGTATTTACCCAATATGCTAAATCAGAATCAGACTCAAAACCTTCAGGCAAAATATAAACCAAGCCCTTAACTGGTTTTACTGTAGGTCGCTCTTCTAATCCTCTATCAAACGCCATTTAGTACCTATATTTTTAATAAGCACATTACACACTTAATAACGGTAATAGCACTTAAACCTAAGTGAATAAAATAATAAAAGGTGGTTGGGAAAGGTATGCAAAGAGTAGGTATAAAATTATTTTGGACTTACAGTTTATATCAAACCGCACTAATCAAAGCTGATTGAGCTGACACTAGTGCGGTTCAAAAGTAAGTATAAAACTAACTAATTCAATTTTAATAAACCAAAATGCTTATGCAGACAGTTGCACTTGAGCATCGGTTACAGATACTTTTTTCATGCTGCCTTGTTGCTCTAAGCGAATATGCCAGCTAAACGCTTCTTCAAGTAAATGAGGGGTATGCCCGCCACGCTCACAAGCGCGATTGTAGTAATCTAACATATCGTCACGGTAATCTGGGTGCACACAATGCTTAATGACTTGTATCGCTCGCTCACGCGGCGCTAAACCGCGTAAATCAGCTAAGCCTTGCTCGGTTACTAAAATATCAACATCGTGTTCGTTATGATCAACATGACTGGCCATAGGCACTACGCTTGAAATAGCGCCATTTTTAGCAATCGATTTAGTCACAAATATTGCTAAATGAGCATTACGAGCAAAATCACCAGAGCCACCAATACCATTCATCATCCGTGTGCCACAAACATGTGTTGAATTTACATTGCCATACATATCAAACTCAAGCGCAGTGTTTATTGCAATAATTCCTAAACGGCGCACTATTTCAGGATGGTTCGAAATTTCTTGAGGGCGTAATACTAGCTTGTCTTTGTATTGTTCTAAATTATTAAATACTTGCGCATTACAACGCTCAGACAAAACAATTGAGCTGCCCGATGCAAAACTAAGCTTACCTGCGTCAATTAGGTCAAACGTCGAATCTTGCAGTACTTCAGAGTACATTGTTAGGTCTTTAAAGTCAGAGTCGAGTAGTCCCATCATCACTGCATTAGCAATGTTACCAATGCCTGCTTGTAGCGGGCCTAAATTAGCTGGCAATTTATTTTGAGCCACTTCGTCTTTAAAAAAGTTAACTAAATGGCGCGCAATAGATGCGGTATCTTCATCAGGGTCGGTAACGGTAGAAAACGAGTCGCTTTGGTTAGTAAAAACAATACCAACAATTTTTGCAGGATCGATAGGAATTGCAGTACTACCAATTCTATCATCTACTTTAACTAACGGCATTGGTTGGCGAGTAGGACGATACGAAGGGATGTATATATCATGCAAACCTTCAAGATTCGGGTTATGCAGCATATTAATTTCAACGATTACTTCTTTGGCAAAAATAGCAAAACTCGCTGAATTACCAACCGATGTAGTCGGCACAATATGCCCTTCTTCGGTAATGGCAACGGCTTCAATAACAGCCACATCAGGCATGGTTAGTTGATGGTTACGTAAATGCTCAACTGTTTCAGATAAATGCTGATCAATAAACATTACTTCACCGTTATTAATCGCTTTACGTAAAGTGCTATCTACTTGAAAAGGCATACGACGCGCTAAAATGCCCGCTTCTGTTAATAGCTTGTCGAGATCATTACCTAATGACGCACCCGTCATTAAATTTATTTTGATTGGATTTTTTTTGACTTGCTCAATTAATGCTCTGGGTACTGCTTTAGCTTCTCCGGCGCGAGTGAAACCACTCATCCCTACAGTCATTCCATCTTTAATAAACAGACTAGCCTGCTCAGCAGACATAACTTTATTGTGTAGATTACTATTGCGAATACGTTCCAAGTTCATTTTGAGCCCCTTTCTAAATTTCACATTATTCTAATCCTAACTTCGTACTAAACAATCTAGACTTAAGTCGCATTTACGAAGTGGGGATAAGCAATATGCTAAAAAGAGAAACAACTTTACAACTTGTTAATATTAAGACGTGGTTGTTATTAATACTTTCAACAAAAATAAAACAATAACTTGTACTGTAATCCATAAATTAATTGCATTATTTTATGAGATGAAATGTTTTTGAAGAATTAAGCTTATTAATTTAAACACCCAATGTTGTTTGAAGTGTAAGTTGACATAAGAACATATACTTTTACTGAGCTACAGCGTCGTAAGTGAAGCGTAAGTTGACATAGAGTTGAATCATAAAATGGCATAAAGTGACTGGTTTTCTTAAATTAAAAGCTCCTGATACCAAAGCCAGTTTTTTAATGCTAAAAAATTCCGATTAATTTAGTAGAAATAGATATTTCTCATTAAGACTTAAACACCGTTAAGTTTCAATTTTTGATGGTGAAGAAAATGATTGGATAAATTTTATGGGGTATCTGTGTCGATGACATGACGTACCGATTCGCACCAAACGATTACATTAGCACATCAAGAATAGTAGAAATATCACCTAACAATCAGTTAATCAAAACCGCTAGCGGTAGCCTTTATCAAGTTATTGGCGAAGGAAAAAAAGCCGAAGTGCAGATGAGAGATTTCCAACTCCTTCGCCACGGATTCAGTCCTGAGCAAATCACCCAATTGAATTTAGCACCAGACGACTATTTTCATTGAACCCCAAAAAACAAAACCAGCTTCCGCTGGCTTTGGGTTGAGAGCAAATAGATTGGTGGGTTGAACCCTAGCCCCGGCTAGCGAGGCTTTGGATTCAAATAAATCCGAATAAATTTAAGTTGGCCTCTAAGGTTTTAAAGTGCGCTTTACAACTAGCAACAAAATAAAAATCAACACTGGGTAGAAAAATAAATCTACAAAGACACCTATGGGATAAATATCAATATTGCTCGCTAGCCCACTTAAAGTCGCGTGTTTGTTAGTAATTAAATCGAATATTCTTGGTACCTCAGTTTCAAATGGCATGTACCCCAAAACAAATGAAAAACATATTAACAACCATATACCACTTAGTTTTAACGAATGGCAGAGGTAAACAAAATATGTAAATAATACAGAGAAACATATTACATAAACCCACCATATTGGGTTTTCATTAAAATAGTAAATCGTTTTGATACTGAATAGCATTAGAACAACAAAATAAACTAATACAGGAACTAAAACTTTTAAGCCTTTATTCAATTTATCCATTTTTTAATTCCTAGCCCCAGATATTATTTTTTTAGCATTCCTTGTCCAAAACCTTTTTGCCATGCCATCAGCCCCCGGAACTAATTGCTTTAATGAATTACCTTCACCGTAAGTTACTATTTTAAAGCCGCCTTTTCCATTAGGTACAATTTTACGCATTACAAAACCTGACCCTACAGTATGATTTGCTTCTGTAACATTCATTATCCCCTCACCTGTAGTGTAAGATGTCACATTATCGACACCTGAAAATCGTGCAAGAGGGCCTACGTCATTTAAAGCGCCAGATTCAGTTGCAGCATTGCTATCATTAGTAGGACTATTCACTAACTCACTTTTTAATGCTGAGCCATATCCATCTCCACCATTTCCTGCGTCATCTTCAAATGTATAGTCGTGATAATCATAGTCGCCACTGCCAAAATCTTCCCAACCTTCTGGTGTAGGGAAGGTAAAAGGTTCGAAGTCTGAATTTTCAGGTGTACAGGTAGTACTACCATCAGCAGATTCACATTTTTGTCCAGTAGGATCGATACTGTTTATTGGATCATTCCCAACATAAGCATACATGTTCATGCCATCGTCATAACCAATAGGGTCAGTTTGTAAGAAACGACCTAGCTTTGGATGATAAATCCGTGCTTTGTAGTAGTACAGCTCAGTGCCCGGAATTAAGATTTGCCCTGTATATCGAAAACGCGATGAGCTGGTATTAATCGGCTCTCCAAATGGGCCGTATTTATGCGTAGCGACAATTGAACCTGAGCCATTCGTTTCACTAATAATTGAACCGCGTTCATCTGCGTGTAAATAGCGCTTGTTACCTGTGCCACTACCTTCGTACCACACCAGCGGGTCATCTTCGCCAATACCATGAACATAGCGACGTAATAGACTACCGCTGCTGTTGTACTCAGCAACCAGTTCGTTTGCATCGTATAAGAAGGTCGTTTTAACTCTATTTAAAGTAGTATAATTTAAACGCCCCATTGCATCATAACCAAGCGCTAGGCTGCTACCAAGTTTAATTGCTGATTTTAGGCGGTTATGCGCATTGTAGGTATAACCCCAACCATCATAAGTTTTTAGGTTGCCGTTAGTGTCATAAGTTAGGCTTTTACCGCCAACACTTGTATATTGATTTAAATCATTGGTGTAATAATTTTGCTCACCGACTGTAGGGATTTGAATCTGATAATTGTTATTACTAACTGTTTTTGACCTAAGCTGGTTCGCATAGTTATAACCAAAACTAGTATTATTTATACCTGAATGATTAAACGCTGTAACACGTCCTTTTGTGTCGTAACCTACTGAACTTGATGTATCATTCCCTCTGAAAATACTAGTAAGCTGTCCTTTAGAGTTATAGGTATAATTTGCAAGTAAGTTACTGCCGTTTTCTTTTATTGATGTTAATGCCCCTGTCGCATCAAATGCGTAAGTCACATAAAAACCATCTGGGTGAGTTAACCGTGTTTTTCTATCACCAATATCGTATATGTAAGCTAATGTACGGTTGTTCGTAGTCGTTGTTTTTAATCGACTCAATTCATCATAGGTAAAACTTACCTCGCTTAAGCTGCGTATTACGCTTGTGTCTCGCCCTAGACCATCGTGATTAAAATACAGTGTTGATTCACCCGGAACAGTTGTTTGCGTTTTCTTATTAATAGCATCGTAATAGTGTGTAAGTATTTTACCGTCCCTTTTGCGCCACGTTTTTAAATTACTATTTGCATCATAGCTATTTTGCTCATAGGTATTATCTTCAAATGTAGTACGCTTTAAACGGTCAAAACCATCATACGTATAAGACGTGACATTTCCTTCACCATCTTTACGTGTGTAGATTTCACCATTTGCTGTATACGCAATCTCAATATCGTTACCAGCATCTGGTGTGTTATACCCAGAGGTGACTTTTGTCGAACGAGAGAGTCTGTCGTAATAGTTGCGGGTAATACGATCTGGGCCATCGACACCTTCTGACGCAAGTGAACATGCAGAGCTTGGTAGGCTATTGAATGTAGAGGCGTTCATGCGAGTAGCAGTACACATTAACCTATTTCGTGTGTCGTAAGTAAACTGTGTAACGGCTTCTTTTTTTGATGGCGAGCTAACTTCTTTTTTAGTCGCTAAATTTCTCGTGTTATAAGCGATTGTTTCGGTATTATAAACACTCAACGAAGTGCTTGT
The DNA here is from genome assembly GCF_015864305.1 of Pseudoalteromonas sp. NZS71_1. Lineage (NCBI taxonomy): Bacteria > Pseudomonadati > Pseudomonadota > Gammaproteobacteria > Alteromonadales > Pseudoalteromonadaceae > Pseudoalteromonas > Pseudoalteromonas sp. NZS71_1. Next base: position 115,006 of record NZ_JADYXM010000008.1, read on the forward strand.
AGGTGATGTCAGCGTACCTGTTTCGATGATGCGAAATTGGTCATCTTCGTTACGATACGTGAAACGCTGTGCTACACGATACCCTCGCTGGTTTTTTGCACCAATTCCCCATGTTTTTCTACCTGCATTGTCATATCGATAATATATTGCATCATCAGTACCTGCCAGTGGTCCATCTTCAATCGCTACTCTCCCAGCATTATCATAGGTATACGTTGTAACTTGCTTTACTGCACCCACACCATTTGTTTTAGTTACTGTTCTTGCTAAATAAGTATTGCCCCAGTATGTATAGTTTGTAACTTGTCTATCAGTTGATGAGCAACTACTTTGAGTACAAACGTTAGTGCTTTTTAAGCGCGTAAAACCATTAATTTCTTGCCAAGTATTTGTTGTTAGGCGACGATTATTGTTTTTATCTGCTGGCTCAAGTTTAGTGAGCATGCCACCATGGCTTGCGAAGGTGTAATCTGTCGTATTGCCCTTAGCATCAGTAATTGAGGTGGGTTTAAAACACTCTACTTTTGTACAATTATAGATATCATAATTAGCTGTAGTAACTATATTGGCTATTCCTGAACCTGATTTTGCTATATTTGTTTTTTTTGTAACATTGCCATGGGCATCAAACTCATATAACTCTTTATTCCCCTCTGGGAAAGTTATTTCTTTAAGCCTACCACCTAAGTATTTATAGAGAGTGCTTTGTCCGTATGCGTTAGTATCTTTGGTAATAAATGAACGTTTATTTGACCCCCCTAGAACATCTAAATCAATAACTCGGCTGTAGCTATCAGGACCAGTAATAGTGACTTTTGTAAACTGTTTATTAGGATCTTTTCCAGTTCCCGATGCGGCTATATAGGTATAATTATATGCAACACCATTTTTAGTAACATTGGTTACAAAGTAATTGTGAGTTGCCGCTCCATGATTTTTATTGTTAGAAGTAACACTTATAGTATTACTTGAATCAGAAGGTAGTCTTAATGAAAAATTTCTACTTGTATCGCTTGAACCAAGCGCATTACTAAACCCTGAATAATTCCAAGTTCTTCCAAGTAAATCGGTAATCGTGTTGCTTGTATAAGTAAATTTCGCTAAAGCCTCACTCGGAGAGTTTGTTTTAACAATTGTAGCTGTTGAAACCTTACTCCATCCCGAAGCTCCAGTTGTTAGGTCATCCGATAGATAAGTAAGTTTTAGCTTGTAACCCAAATTACTTTCAACACTGATAGGTCTATGGAATGTAATAAAGGGGCTGATATTTGGATCAAAAACCTTGTCATAATCAAATGTTATTGTTTCACCATCAGGATAAAAAACTCTAGTTACGTACCAAGTACCTTCTTTGGCTTTATTATTATAGGGGTCATTCCAGCTGAAAAAAGATGAGTTGGAGTCATACTCAACTCTTATTCCTGTTCCACCTTGCCTGTATTCTAATCTTGAATTCTTTGTGTTTATATTCCCAAATAGGCTTGAACCGTAATTATCGGTAGATTCACAGTCATATGATTTACAGTTAAACTGCTCTGAAGTAACACCACCATATGTTAAAGAATAGATTTCAGTCCTTTCAGAACTACCGATATTATTCCAAGTAGTACTTTTGTAAAGTGTTCCCGTTATTTTTGAGTTAAATTTTTGAAGTGTTTCAAACGAAAGTCTTGGAGCTGCAGGAACGCTCAATGAAGGTAACGTTGGATAATACTTACCACTAAGTAAATTTACAGAATTTACATCTTGCTTAACTTTTAAAGGTTTAATTGGGGTGTAATCATCTTCAGCATGTGTATAAGTTGAATACGCGAGAAAGCAAATTGCTATTGCTTTTATTATACTCTTAGTCATTATTTCTTCCTTGATATTAATTAAATCCACCAGGACCTCCAGAGAATGAAATTTTCACTAACTTTCCAACTGCAGCCGAATCATTAGAGCCATGACACTTAACAACAATAGAAGTATTTTCATAAATACGTAACGAAACAGATCCCGAGGTAGCTTCTCGTGGATGAGAACTGCTATCACCAAACATTGATACTGCACAATAGCTTGTATTGGTTGAAACCCAAGATACTGTAAATGATGAACCTAACCTGACTGAACTTGGAATGGAATATGACGTTATAGCCGGCTCTAGTTGAGGTGGCGTTGGTGTTGGCGTTGGTGTTGGCGTTGGTGTTGGCGTTGGTGTTGGTGTTGGTGTTGATATAGCAGCATTTGCTGAAGATAAGCGATTACCGGCATCATCATATTCATACGTAATTAATTTGGAATTACTTTCTTTAACTTCAATTAATCTTCCTCTTGCGTCATATTGAAAATTAACTGTAGAAGCTAACAAATTATTTATAGGTAAAACTGAAACAGCAAAGAAAAGCGCAACAGTAAATCCTTTTTTTTGTTGGGACATAATTTTATCTTATAGTTAAAAAGTGCACAAAAGACTCAAACCCGCTCGTTCACTTTAAATTTACATGAGATACAATTGTACCGATATTAAATAACAATAAATATACGAAAAAAGCACTGTATCTAATTAACTAAACTAATTTTAAACATAAACCGTTAAAACATTGCGTTTTTAGAAGCGTAATCAAATGGAGTAAACGAAGGCAAGCCACCCCAGAGAATAAAGAAAAACACCCTAGCCATACAAAGCATGATTAAAAAAGTGGATTAAATTAAGGTTATTATCCGACTTTTCAACAAATCGAGCACGAAAGTCTTCGTCAGCAATTTTGCTTTGTGGTTTTACTTCTATAAATTTTTTGCGTGCCGTCTGTGTGGGTAAGTATAAAGTCAGTGTGTAACGGCAAGTACGGTTATCAAACTCATATTCGTAACCTAGTGGTTGTGCTTCAAATGCGGCTATTGATGGTGAAAATTCAAAATGGAAACATGCATGAAACTCTAAAGAGGATTCGACTAAATAAGTGATTTATTTTTTTACTAGCAAATTTATGAGGGTTTTTACACGGGAGTGTTTTATTTTATTGAGTGAGCCATTTAACAATTTGATTAATACTAAGCTATGTCACCTTATGCTTCTGTTTTATGCCATCTTTTAGTACAAATATGTCAACTTATACTTCAAACAACACCCAAATGAGGAATTTGGGTGGCAGTCTTACCAGCCACATCTCGGCACACACGTCACAAACTGTGGCTGCTCCCTTCCGGGCCTGACCAGGTTCGCCTGCTAGTGTTGCGAGAGGACCAATAAGACTACCATTGAGGGCCTTGGTTGGCGCGGGAAGGATTATCTCTACTTTTGCTCTGTTATTCAAGGGATAATCTAAAAAGAAAGTGCGATTGCATACTTCATATACAATCGCGGTGCATTTAGCTGTTTTAGTGCGTATTAATTGTTCTCTAACTGCGCTTTTATATTACGAAGTGCTGCTTTTACTTTTTTCATGTTTTCTGGACCCATACGTAAAAGCTGTTTTTGTGCAGCAGGTAATTGCTCCCACTCCGAAAATGCATACTGATACGTTACTGAATCGCGAAGTAGCGGCAAGTCACCTTCAGGCTCTGGCGTATCAAGTAATAAATCGATTGCATCGGTTAGCGTTTGATTAAACTCGTCATCGCCGTAACCAATTTCACTGTATGCATTATTAATAAGTGGCTTGTACTCTTCGTACATGCGAACGGCTTGCGCTGCACTCATACTGGTAAATATTTTCACATACGGTGTATAACGCTCGTAGCTGTTAGGGTTAATCGTTAGGATATCACCTTCATTCACGCTAAATTTTTCTTCTGGCTGTACAACAGGCATGTGTTTTTTAGCTATTTTTCCTTTTGCTAAGTTATCTACATATACCACACCACGACGAATAACATCGTCGGTCACCATTAAGCTCATTACTGAGTCGCTTAGGTACTCGTCCATTTTAGCAACAACAACTGCATCACTTTCGTTAAGCGTTGGTAGTGGCTCTACTTCTGGCACTGGCTCACTTGGACTTTGTGCTGGTACTTCAAGCTCTGCTGGCTTTTCTGGATTTACAGACGGCGCATCTACCACGGGGTCGTTCTCGGGTTTAAGCTCCATCATAGGTTGTTCTTTAACTGTGGGCTCTACCTCAGTGCGTGTTGCTTGCTCGTCACTGGGTGTTAGCAATACGAAGGCGGCCGCACATGCTACGACTATTAAAATAATAACGGCGAAAAGAATATTGTTATTAGGTGGACGTTTTTGAACATCTGATGCTTCTGGTTTATCTGACATACGAACTCCATAAAAATTAAAATGCGATATCACTTAGAGTACGCTAAGTGGATTAAATTCATTCTTACACAAATACTATTACATTTTATAATATGGCAATTATAGCAAAGTAAGTTACGTACTAAATTGGGTGATTAAACAATGTAATAAGTATTAGGGCAGTTATCCTTTGATTCTTCTAGCTTAAAGACTTACAGTTAATAAATAAAGTAAAGACGTAGAACAGTTTAACCACCAATATGAAAATCAAGCAAGTTGATCCACAAAAACCTAAAATTGCCTTATTACTCACAGGTGGTGGCGCACGTGCTGCTTATCAAGTGGGTGTCCTTAAAGCGCTAGCTCATAGTATGCCTCGCACTGCTCCATTGCCATTTAGAGTAATAAACGGCACCTCTGCTGGGGCTATTAACTCAGCTGCATTGGCATGTTACGCTTCTTGTGCGCATTTGGCTGTACGAAAACTTGAATCAGTTTGGAAAAACTTTTCAACCTCTATGGTCTATAAAAGTGATTTTTTAAGCGTGTTTGGTCATATTGCGCGTAATATTTTAACGAGCTTTCAGTCAGAGCATATTAACCATCCACCAGCGAGCTTGCTAAACAACCGCCCTCTGCGTGGTTTATTAAACGAAATTTTAGATTTACACCGCATTGAGCGCAATTTACATCGTAATTATTTAGATGCGCTGTCTATTACGGCCTCAAGTTATACAACGGGCGACTCTGTTGCATTTTTTCAATCTAATACGCAAACATCATGGCAGCGTGCTAAACGCGAAGGCCGTGCAACTCGTATTAATGTTGAGCACTTAATGGCATCGAGTGCCATCCCTATGGTGTTTCCAAGTGTAAATATTTATAACCATTACTTTGGGGATGGCTCTATACATCAACTTTCTCCGCTGAGTCCGTCGATTCATTTAGGCGCTGAAAAAATATTTATTATTGGGGTCGACCAACCCAAAGAATTACACCCACCGGGTTACTCGCCACATTATCCGGGTCTATCTGCTGTTGCAGGGCATTTACTCGACAGTGTATTTACCGACACTATGCAATCGGATTTGGAGCGTTTGGCTCGTGTTAACCGAACATTAGGGCTATTACCCGCTCGCGACAAACATCAAGAACTTAAACAAATAGATACCTTTGTCATTAACCCTTCGCAAAACTTTAATGCCATTGCAGCTCAGTATTACGACGATATGCCATGGGCCATTAAAGTATTGCTACGTACCATAGGTGTAAAAAAGCATTCGCAATCGAGTTTAACCAGTTACCTATTGTTTGAAAAACGCTACACCCAGCATTTAATGCAAATTGGCTATGAAGACGGTATGGCGCAGCTGCCTAAGATGCGTGAATTCTTAGAGTTAGATTAATCTTTCAGAGTTAGATTAATCTAAGTCACTATTCGATTCCGTCGAGCAGATAGTGCTCTACCCGCTCAACACGCCTTGGTTTACCTTGTAATACTAAAACGTCATTAGCCAATAATGTTGTTTGCGCTGATGGCGTATCTATTTCGGCTCCTTCTCTGCGCAGTGCTTTTACGAGCACTTGCCGCTTTTCTAAATTAAGATCTTCAATTGTTTTACCCACGGCATAAGCTTGCTGAGGTAGCGCTACAACATGTAAGTATTCTAATCGTTCACTTGAGGCATCTTCGCTATCTTTAAAATACCCTGAGTAAAAGCTTTGCATTAACGGATAACGATTACGACGTTCTTTACTTACTCTACGCACAATACGCGTCATCGGTACGCCCGACATAGACAACACATGCGACACGAGCATTAAGCTCGCCTCTAACGACTCTGGCACTACTTCGGTTACGCCTAGCCCTTTTAAATAATCTAACTGGCTATCGTCACGAGTACGAATAAGTATTTTAACGTTGGGCGCTATTTGTTTTATGGCATCAATAACAACTTGTGCGTGATCAAGCTCTGTAAAAGTAATAATAACCAAGCGAGCTCGCTCTACTCCTGCGCACTTTAAAATATCTTTTTGTTTAACATAGCCAAATATAACAGGCTCACCTGCCGCTTTGCCTTCTTGTACTAAAATTGGGTTACTTTCAATGGCAACGTAGTCTATTGCTTCGGGCTTTAAAAAACGCGCTATAGTTTGCCCAACACGCGAAAAACCACAAATAACAACATGGTCACTATAAAGTGTACTACTTTGTGGCTCACTCTCCAGCGCTAAACTAGGGCGATCGAGTATACCCAAACGCTTCAAAATAAATGGCGTTTTATCAATCAAAAATGGTGTAAATGCCATTGATAACACACCAAGGGCAATTAAAAATGAAGCTTGCTCTGAGTTTAGTAGCTGATGCTGGCCAGCAAGTGCGATAAGTACAAAACCAAACTCCCCCATTTGCCACAGCATAATGCCACAGGCGAGCGAGTCTTGGTTTCGCTCATGCATTAGCCGCGCACTAAGTGCTACTACTGTAATTTTTAATACGAGTAACCCAAGCAATGCGCCAATAATTATTACTATATGCGCCAGTACAAATAAAATATCCAACTGCATACCCACAGTTACAAAAAACAGCCCCATTAAAATATCACGAAATGGACGTATATCGGCCTCTAACTGATGCCTGTAATGGCTCTCACCTAACATCATTCCCGCTAAAAAAGCGCCCAATGCCATAGACAAGCCAAACATATACGTTAAAAAGCCCGCAAATAAGGCGACTAATATAGTGGTAAGCACAAACAACTCATCGGTTCGTACTTGCGCTATTTCTTTAAACACAATGGGCAATAACCATTTACCAATTGCCCAAAGAAGCACGCATACAAATGCGCCCTTACTTAGAGCAAACGCTAAAGCCCAACCAATACTTTGAGAGTCGCTTGATGCAAATAAAGGAAGTATTATTAATAGAGGAACAACAGCAATATCTTGAAAAAGCAGTACACCAACGGCCAATTGCCCACGGCGCTGATTAAGCTCACCCGTTTCTTTTAATAGCTTAACCACTACAGCCGTAGAAGAAAGCGCCATAATTGTACCAATGGTAAAACTGGTGAGTAGGGAAAAGTCTAAACAATATAAAATAATAATGAAGAGTAAGCTGGTTATACCTACTTGTAACGAGCCCAGCCCAAATACTAGGCTTCGCATTGCCATTAGCCGCGAGATAGAAAATTCTAACCCCAAACTAAATAACAAAAACACAATTCCAAGCTCTGCTACAAACTCTATTTCATGAGATTGCGCTAACCAACCAATACCATGACTACCGGCTAAAACCCCCGTTGCTAGGTACGCCAAAATAGGCGGCAAGCCAATGCGTTTAAAAAACCACACAAAAAGAACTGCTGCCACTAGCAAGCCAAAAATTTGAACGTTAATACTCTGCAAATTCGGCCTCACGCGTCAATTAAACCAAGGGACTTACTTTAAATATAGCAACCTTCTGTTTTTCAGCCAGTTTTAAAATATGGCACAAAAATCGCTTAGTAATTGCAAAGTAACACCCTCGGGGGAGAATTTAATGGAAAACGTCCATATTTTGACGCAGCGTGTGTCTGGTCGCGGTGATTTTTTGCCGTTTTCGGCTGAACATTCGCCAACAAATGAAATAACAGAAACACATAAACTCGTTACAGAGCTACAAACTAGCTTAGTGATTGAGGATGTTTTAGCTATATACGCAAAATTTACAAAACAATTGTTAAATTTCTCTGGTTTACAGTTTCAGTCAACACTGGGAACTACACAAACATCACAGAGTGATACAAATAGTACACCCTATATTTTTGATTTGGCGATTGGTAAAGAACACTTAGGGCAACTAATTTATTTTAGTAAATTCCCGCTTGGTCAAGCCATTGAGAAAAAGCTACATACTTTGCATACTGCGCTGGTTTATCCACTTCGTAATGCGATGATGTATAGCCGAGTATTAAAACTTGCCACAAAAGATGCGTTAACAGGCTTAAATAACCGTAGTCAGTTTAATGACTTTTTACTACAAAAGCTTGAAAACTGCCGTCGTTACCAGCGTCCATTTAGTTTAATGCTGCTTGATTTAGATAATTTCAAACAAGTTAACGACAACTTTGGCCATAAAATTGGTGACGATACACTTAAAGAGTTTTCAAAAGTACTGTGTAGCAGCATACGCGGCACTGATTCGGTATTTAGATTTGGTGGTGATGAGTTTGCTTTACTTATTGAAGACCCTGAGTTTACAACGAATAAAGTGATTGCTGAGCGGATAATGTGCTTAGTAAGAAAATCGCCCCTAATGTCTAAGTATAAAGTTACAACCAGTATTGGTTTTACTTTAGCTAACAGCCAAGACAGCGAAACTGAAATATTTGCTCGCGCCGATAAAGGTTTATACAAAGCAAAAGCATCTGGTAGAAACTGCGCAAAAGCATATTAGTCTTTACTTAACTGCATTAAATAAAAAGCCTAGCTTCCCCCGCTAGGCTTTGCACTTACCAATTTATAAATAAACAACGCGGCACAAAAACCAAAAAAGAATCCGCTAATTAAATTAAGTAATGCGGTAATAGTAGCAAGCGGTGTAAATAATACTAAAAGCAGTGGCAGGCTCACGCCTAAAATAAAAAACAATCCACCTTTACCTAACCAATAAGCTAATAAAAGCACTGCAGATACAATTCCACCCGCAACTGCATAACCTAGCGTAACTATATTTAGCTCAAGTAAAATATTAGCAATAATAGCTATAACGGCCGTTATTAGCATACCCACTGGCGCTTTAGTAACTAACGACAAACCAACATGCGGCTGTTTACTCATTTATTTACACTCCCAAAAAATACCATTTTCATCAATATGTTTAGCACTTATAAAATAACCAACCACTTGAACTAATTCATCATTATAAAAAATAAGCGGCACACTGGCGCGAAGCCAGGGCGCTATTTTTGCATCTTTAAACCAATGCTTAACTGTATTACTACCAGGCTTTTTAAGTGGTTTAATGCGTGCACTATTGCAATCAAAGCGCACTACTACTTGCTCATTAGCGTGTGGAGGTCTTACTCCGCAACCGGTGCTTTTAATTAATAAGCGCCCGTCTGCCAGTTTTAGCTGTGAATGATTCAGCTCAATATCTGTTAATACTTCACTTGGTGTTACAAAATACAAATAACCTTGATGACGACGTATTTGCCCATCGAGCAAATCAATACGCATTTGTGCATCGTTTTTTGCGCACATTGCTTGATTAATAATTTGCTCGAGCTGCTTTTGCGATGGCATCACTTGTGTAAATAATGCAAGCCACGCACGTACTATATTTGCAATGCGCGCTGCGCTGTATTCGCTTATCTGGCCAATGCAAAGTGCTTGATGCTCGTTAATACACTTATTTAAATCAAGCTGAGTATATTCATCAAGTAATGTTTGTTGCTGCTGTAGTAGCTCAATACTTCGTGCAGTGCATTGTTCAAACCCATTAAAGCGCTCAGCTAACACAGGTACTATTTTTGAGCGTAAAAAGTTACGATCAAAACTTTCATCTGTATTAGAGTCATCGGTTATGTGGCTAATACTAAACTGCGTTGCAAACGCTTCTATATCGCTGCGAGCTACATTTAGCAATGGTCTAAAACATATACGCCCACTTTGCAGCAAGCGCTCTTTATACATAGAACCAAGCCCTTTTAAACCTGAGCCACGCTTTAAGCGCAATAAAAACGTTTCTACTTGATCGTTTAAGTGTTGGCCCAGTAAAATAATGCTGCCTTGTGGGCTTAGTTCATCAAGTGCTTTATAACGGGCGTCGCGTGCTTGGGCTTCAAGACTTGTGCGCGACTGCTGCTCAATTACAACTTTCGCAGCTTCAAAAGGCACATTAAGCTCAATGCATACGTTTTTGCAAAAGTGTTGCCAGTCATCAGCATACTGGCTCAAGCCATGGTGGACATAAATAGCCGATACATTAATTGCAGGGTTATCTACTTTTAAAGTGCGCATTAAATGCAACAACACCACAGAATCAACGCCACCAGAAAGCGCCACTGTAAAAGCGGTGTTACCTTGCTCAATATAGCTATTTAATGATTTTTTTAATTGCTGATAAATTGCTGATGTATGCATATGGGCGCACTTTTATATAAAAACTCTGAACATTTTAAAGCAAAAAAGCCGCATAAGCGGCTTTTTTTAACATTTAATGTGTTTAGCAATAACCAAACGACATTAAACGTTTGTAACGTTGATCAAGCATTTCTTCAAGCGTAAGCGCTTGTAGGTCTGCTAAGTCACGTTTAAGGCGAACTTTTAAGTTACGTGCCATAGCATCGTAATTGCGGTGCGCGCCACCTAGAGGTTCATCAATTAAGTTACTGATTAAATCTAGTTCTTTAACTCGCTCTGCGGTTACACCCATTGCTTCTGCTGCAAGTGGTGCTTTGTCGGCGCTTTTCCAAAGAATAGACGCACAACCTTCAGGCGAAATTACAGAGTAAGTGCTGTATTGCAACATGTTAACTCTGTCGCCAACACCAATCGCTAATGCACCACCTGAACCGCCTTCACCAATAACCGTACATATTGTCGGCACTTTAAGTGTCGCCATTACTTTTAAGTTACGCGCGATTGCTTCAGATTGACCACGTTCTTCAGCGCCAACACCTGGGTATGCACCCGGCGTGTCGATAAAGGTCATGATTGGCATTTTAAAACGCTCAGCCATTTCCATTAAGCGTAATGCTTTACGGTAACCTTCTGGCTTTGGCATACCAAAGTTGCGTTTAATTTTTTCAGCAGTGTCACGGCCTTTTTGTTGGCCAATAACCATTACTGGTTCGCCATCTAAACGCGCAACGCCTCCTAAAATAGCCGGATCGTTAGCAAAAGTACGATCGCCAGCAAACTCGTCAAATTCCGTGAAAATGCGCTCGATATAATCTCGAGTGTAAGGACGCAACGGATGACGTGCTAACTGTGATACTTGCCAAGCGCCTAAATTAGAAAAAATCTCCTGTTTTTGTTTGGCACTTTTTTCTTTTAATTTGCTGACTTCCTCTTCTAACTCAAGGTCTAATTCGCCAGCGCGGCTTATATTTTGTAATTCTTCAATTTTTGCTTCTAATTCTGCAATTGGAAGCTCAAAATCAAGATAATTGAGGCTCATGCTCTAAACTACCTAATCAGTTAAATTCTAGTTCTACATCTTGCGCAGCCATTAGTGATAACTTATGAATTAAGTCGTCACTTGGCGTAACACACCATTCGATCCCAAGAGTTAATTGCGCCAACGCATCTGGACGTTGGTAATAAACCTTGATCGGACACGTTCCCATTTTATAGGGTTCGAGTACTTTTTGTAATTTATCGAAGAAACCTGCCTCGACTTGCACCATGTTCAGCGTCATTTTAATCGCTTTAATACGCTTTTCACGCGCTTGAGCAATGGTGTTTATTTCTCTGGCGGTCATTGTAATACCACCGGAGAAGTTATCAAAGCTGACCTGTCCAGATATTACCAAGATATTGTTAACTTGGAGCATATCTTGGTACTTTTCAAACTCGTCTGAATACAAGCGTACATCAATCCGTGCACTCTTGTCATCTAAAGTTACTAAGGCCCAACGATTTCCTTTTTTGTTAATTAATACCCTAGAAGCAATCACCAAACCTGCGGCTGTTGCAAATACATCGCGGTTCGTTGGCTGTAAATCAACTATTTTCCCGCTGGTATAATGCCTAAGCTCACGGCGGTACTGATTTATCGGATGCCCAGTTAAATAAAGGCCTAGGGTTTCTTTTTCACCATCTAACCATTCGTTATCAGTTAGGCCTGTGGCTTTAATAAAGGCTTGTTCTACTTCATCAGGCTCAGTGGCTAATAAACCAAACAAATCACTTTGCCCTAATAGCTCAGCTTTGTTGTGTTGGTCGGCTGCCCGCATTGCACTTTTTAAACTAGCTAGTAATGTAGCACGGCCAGCTTGGGTTTTTTCTGGCCCTAAATTATCGAGTGCACCTGAATAAATTAATTTTTCGGTCACGCGTTTATTTAAGCGTTTTAAATCAACTCGGGCACAAAAATCAAATAAATCTTTAAATGGGCCCCCTTTTGCACGCGCTTCTAATATTGCATCAACCGGTGCTTCACCTACGCCTTTTATCGCGCCAATGCCGTAAACAATCTCGCCTTGCAAGTTTACTGTAAACTTAAACTCACCTGCATTCACATCTGGCGGCAATAAGGTGAGCTTCATGTTTTCACATTCATCCACCAAAATAACGATTTTGTCGGTGTTATCCATATCAGCCGACATTACCGCAGCCATAAACTCTGCAGGATGATGCGTTTTCATCCACAGCGTTTGATACGAAACAAGTGCATACGCCGCCGAGTGAGATTTATTAAAACCGTAACCTGCGAACTTTTCTACCAAGTCGAAGATTTTTATTGCGAGTTCGCCGTCAATGCCGTTATTTCTTGCGCCATCTTCAAACGTTGAACGCTGCTTTGCCATTTCTTCGGGTTTTTTCTTACCCATTGCACGACGCAGCATGTCGGCGCCACCTAGCGTGTAACCTGCTAGTACTTGCGCAATTTGCATTACTTGTTCTTGATACAAGATAATGCCGTACGTTGGATCAAGTATTGGTTTTAAGCTTTCGTGCTGATACTGCGCATCTGGGTATGAGATTTCTTCGCGGCCCAGTTTTCGGTCGATAAAGTTATCTACCATGCCTGATTGCAGCGGACCTGGTCGGAACAAGGCCACGAGTGCAATCATATCTTCAAAGCAGTCGGGCTTAAGTCGGCGTACTAAGTCTTTCATACCGCGCGACTCTAGCTGGAATACAGCGGTCGTTTCGGCGCGAAGTAGCAATTCAATACTTTTTTTATCATCCAGTGGGATGGTATTTATATCAACGAGGTCTTTACCTTGGCGCTCCATGCGCACGTTGGTCATTTCGACCGCCCACTGCAATATAGTCAGTGTACGTAAACCCAAGAAATCGAACTTAACTAAGCCTGCAGTTTCTACGTCGTTTTTATCAAACTGTGTGACCGGAAACTTACCTTCGTCATCGCAATAAAGTGCAGCAAAGTCGGTAATAGTGGTTGGCGATATTACTACGCCACCCGCATGTTTGCCGGCGTTACGTGTACACCCTTCTAGGATGCGACACATGTCGATTAAATCTTTTACTTCGTTATCGCCATCGTAGGCTTCTTGCAAGCGCGGTTCTATATCAAACGCTTTAGCAAGTGTCATCCCAGGATCGCCTGGAATCATTTTTGAAATACGATCAACAAACCCGTAAGGGTGCCCAAGCACTCGCCCTACATCGCGTATTACCGCTTTTGCAGCCATGGTACCAAAGGTAATAATTTGCGATACGGCATTTCGCCCATACAAAGCCGACACGTGATCAATTACTTCGTCTCGTCTATCCATACAGAAATCGACGTCGAAATCGGGCATTGATACACGTTCTGGATTCAAAAATCGCTCAAAAAGCAAGTCGAATTCAAGTGGATCCAAATCGGTAATTTTAAGGGCGTATGCAACTAACGAACCTGCACCTGAACCACGACCAGGCCCAACCGGAATATTGTTATCTTTACTCCACTGAATAAACTCCATTACGATTAAGAAGTAACCTGGGAATCCCATTTGGTTAATTACGCCAAGCTCTATATCAAGTCGCTCATCGTATTCAACACGTTTTACTTTTCGCTCTTCTTCGTCGGGGAATAAAAACTGTAATCGCTCTTCAAGACCATCTTCTGACACTTTAACTAAAAACTCATCAATCTTGAGTGAGCCAGTTGGGTAATCAGGTAAAAAGTAAGTCCCTAGCTGAACCGTTACATTACAACGTTTAGCTATTTCTACTGTGTTTTGTAGGGCTTCTGGAATGTCGCTAAACAGCTCAGCCATTTGCTCTGATGTTTTTAGGTATTGTTCTTCAGAGAATCGTTTAGGCCTGCGTTTATCGTCAAGCGTGTAACCATCAAAAATAGCAACGCGAATTTCGTGCGCTTCAAAGTTTTCAGGCTTTAAAAACACTACTTCGTTGGTTGCTACAACAGGTAACTGCTCTTTGGTAGCAAGCTCTACCGCCATGTGTAAGTAGTCTTCTTCAAGCGGTCGGTTAGTGCGAACAAGCTCAAGGTAGTAGTTATCGCTAAAATGCTGCTTGTAAAAGCTAACTACCGATTCAATAACACTTGGATTATTTTTTAATAACGCTTTACCTAAGTCACCATCTTTAGCGCCCGAGAGAATAATTAAGCCCGTTTTATGCTCCACCAGCCATTCTCGGTCAATCACTGGGCGATGAAACACATGCCCACGTTGATACGCTTTTGATATTAATAAGGTAATATTTTTATAGCCGTCGTTGTCTTTGGCTAATATGGTTAAGCGGCTTGGCTCGTCAGGAAATTCTGGGCTACGAACCCAAAAGTCAGCACCCACAATAGGCTTAATACCGGCGTTATGTGTTGCGCCGTAAAAACGCACTAAGCCACAAAAGTTCATTTGATCGGTAATCGCAATAGCGGGCATTTGCAGCTCTTGCGCTTTAGCAACTATTGGCTTTGTTTTAGCAAGGCCGTCAACCATCGAAAAATCTGAATGAACTCTTAAATGAACAAAATCAGGAGCAGCCATGCTTAACCCTCACCATTGGCTTGCGCCAATACACGCTGCACAGGTTTAAAGCTTTTACGATGCTCATCAATCGCGCCGTACTGCTCAAGCGCTGCAAAATGTGCTTTTGTTGGATACCCTTTGTGCCCTGCAAAACCATATTCAGGGTGGCGTTTATCAAGTTCAATCATTTCGTCATCACGTGCTACTTTAGCTAAAATAGACGCCGCTGAAATTTCTGCCACTAAGCTATCGCCTTTAACAATAGCTTGCGCGGGCATAGTGAGTTTAGGTAAGCGGTTACCATCTATAAATACAAATTCAGGTTGCGTACTTAATGCCTCTACTGCACGGGTCATGGCAAGCATAGTCGCGTGCAGAATATTTAACTCATCAATTTCTGTTGGATTGCAGCGCCCATAGGCATAACACAATGCTTTTTCTTTTATTTCAATCGCAAGTGCTTGGCGTTTTTTATCTGTTAATTTTTTAGAATCCGCTAAGCCAGCAATTGGTTTAGTGGGATCTAAAATGACGGCGGCAGTAACTACATCACCAACAAGCGGGCCGCGCCCTACTTCATCTACACCGGCAATTAAGGATACATTAGGTCTATCAATTTGCATTTATTAACTCCGCCACAGCGTTGGCTGCTTGTTCGCTGGCATTTAATCTAATTTTTTCGTGAATAGCTAAAAAGCGTGCTTTTAGCTCTTTGTTATCAGTGTTGAGCATAGGAGTAAGCGCATTTGTTAAATTAGCCACATTACACTCACTTTGTAAAAACTCAGGCACTAGCTCTTCGTCTGCTAATAAGTTAGGCAACGAAAAATACTTAATATTAAACGTAAATAAAGTTTTAAATATCCAATAGCTCAAAGGCTTTATTTTATAGCCCACTACCATTGGCTTTTTATAAAGCATGCCTTCAAGTGTTGCGGTTCCCGACGCTAATAAAATAGCATCGGCGGCTTGCATCGCTAATTTTGATTGTCCATCAAGCAGGTTAACATTAAGGTTTGGCGCGGTAGCGTTTAAAATAGCAGTAAACTGCGCTTTGCGTTTTTCGTTAACCAATGGCACCACAACTTTAAGATTGGGATTTTTAGCTTGCAACTCTGCAGCTGTTTTAATGTAAGTTTCGCTTAGTAAACCAACTTCTGAGCCTCGACTACCAGGTAGCAGCGCCAGTACTTTGTCATCAAGGCTTAAGCCGAGTTCTGCACGTGCTTTAGTATCGTCGTGCTCAAGTGCTATATCGTCAGCCAAGGTATGTCCTACAAATGTACATGGCACTTGGTGTTTATCGTAAAACTCTTTTTCAAATGGCAGTAACGCAAGCACTAAGTTAGTGGCTGCACTTATTGTATGTATACGCTTTTCGCGCCACGCCCAAACAGATGGACTTACATACTGTACTGTTTTAATGCCCGCATCTTTAAGTGGCTTTTCAACGCGTAAGTTAAAATCGGGTGCATCAATACCAATAAATACATCAGGTGGGTTATCTACAAAATGCTGCACGAGTTGTTTACGTATTTTAAGCAAACGCGGTAGACGCCCTAGCACCTCAACAAGCCCCATTACCGAAAGCTCATCCATGTCGTAAAGTGTTTTACAGCCCTGCGCTTGCATTTTAGGTCCTGCTATTCCTTCAAAAATAGCGTCCGGAAAATGTTTTTTAAGGGCTTTAATTAAACCTTCACCTAAAATATCGCCCGACAGTTCACCTGCCACAATACCAATTCGTAGTTGTTTTTTATCTTTATTCATTTGATTTTATTTCACAAGTAAACCAGGCGTTCATGCTTGTTAGTTTACCGTGTTTTACTGTTTGGTTAAACGCTTTAAATAACTGGTTTTTTATCACGTAAGTTAAGGCTTTATGTTGTTTGTTTTTAATACTGATGTAGCATAGGAAATATATATTAAGTTTTACTAATATGTATGTTGACAAAAATTGCACAAAAGTAAATACTATTACAAACTTTCAGTAATTACTGAAAGTTTATTAAACCTTAACTTTGCCAATTAAATGTTGCCCTGTTAATCCGTCACTCTCAAGGAGCCAATAATGATAGATGAAACCTTTGTGGATCTATCGCGATTACAGTTTGCTGTTACCGCTCTCTTTCATTTCTTATTCGTACCGTTAACGATAGGTATGACCTGGATTTTAGTTATTATGGAATCGGTTTATGTTATGACCGGTCGCGAAATTTATCGTGATATGACTAAGTTTTGGGGAAAATTGTTTGGTATTAACTTTGCAATTGGTGTGGCGACAGGCCTTACCATGGAATTTGAGTTTGGTACTAACTGGTCTTATTACTCCCATTACGTGGGTGATGTTTTTGGGGCTCCCCTGGCTATTGAAGGTTTAATGGCATTCTTTTTAGAATCGACCTTTGTAGGTATGTTCTTTTTAGGCTGGGACAGACTCTCTAAACGCCAACATTTAGGTGCAACCTTTTTAATGGCCATTGGTACTAACATGTCGGCACTGTGGATTTTGATTGCCAACGGTTGGATGCAAAACCCAGTAGGTGCTGAATTTAACTATCAAACCATGCGCATGGAAATGACCAGCTTTGCTGAGCTTGTGTTTAATCCTGTAGCACAAGTTAAGTTTATTCATACCGTATCGGCAGGTTATGTAGCTGCATCTATGTTTGTACTGGGCATAAGTAGTTGGTACATATTAAAAGGTCGTGATTTAGCGTTTGCTAAACGTTCTTTTTCGGTCGCATCGGGCTTTGGTTTAGCATCAATTTTATGTGTAATTTTACTCGGTGACGAATCAGGTTACGAAGTAGGCGAAGTTCAAAAAGTAAAACTTGCTACGATTGAAGCTGAATGGCACACAGAAGAGGCTCCGGCTGCGTTTACCGCATTTGGTTTTCCTGATTCAGAAGAGCAAGTAACACATGCTGCGGTTAAAATACCTTACGCACTTGGGTTAATTGCTACGCGTTCACTTGATGAGCAAGTAACGGGTATTAACGACCTAGAAAAACAACACGAAGTACGTATTCGCAACGGTATGATTGCTTATGAATACCTTACAAAACTCAGAAACGGTGAAGATACGCCAGAAAATATTGCTAAGTTTAATACCCTAAAAGATGATTTAGGTTATGGCTTGCTACTTAAGCGATACACACCTGATGTTGTAGATGCTACCGAAGAGCACATTCAAAAAGCCGTTAAAGACTCTTTCCCTAAAGTAGGCCCTATGTTTTGGTCATTTAGGATTATGGTTGCCTGTGGTGTAGCCATGTTGGGTGTATTTATATTGGCATTTTACTACAACGCACATCGCGTTATTGAGCAAAAGCGCTGGTTGTTATGGGCTGCCGTATTAAGCATTCCACTACCTTGGATAGCGATTGAATTTGGCTGGATAGTTGCTGAGTATGGACGTCAACCTTGGGCTATATCTGAAATACTGCCGACCTTTTTAGCCACGTCGTCACTAACAGTAAACGATATTTTAATTAGCTTAACTGGATTTATTGTTTTCTATACTGGTTTAGCCATTGTTGAAGGTTGGTTGATGATCCGCTTTGTTAAGCAAGGACCAAGCTCGCTACATACTGGTAAATATCATTTTGAATTGCCAAATAAAACTGATCAAACTGAAGGAGAGCAATCATGATTTTTGATTATGAAACATTAAAAATGCTTTGGTGGTTGATCATTGGTGTGCTGCTTATTGGCTTTGCTATTACCGATGGCATGGATATGGGCGTTGCTATGTTGCTTCGCCTAGTTGGTAAAACAGATTCAGAGCGCCGTACGGTAATTAATACCATTGGTCCACACTGGGATGGTAACCAAGTATGGTTTATTACCGCAGGCGGCGCGTTATTTGCAGCGTGGCCTATGGTTTATGCAGCTGCATTTTCGGGCTTTTACTTTGCCATGATGCTAGTACTCTTTGCTCTATTTTTTAGACCACTAGGGTTTGATTACCGCAGTAAAGTAGACTCAAAACGCTGGCGTAATAACTGGGATTGGGGCTTGCTTGCAGGCAGCGCAATTCCAGCATTAGTTTTTGGTGTTGCATTTGGTAACTTATTTTTAGGCGTACCATTTAATATTGATAATCTAATGCGCGTTAGCTACCAAGGTTCATTTTTTGGTTTACTTAACCCGTTTGGTTTACTTGCTGGCTTAGTGAGTATCACTATGCTAATTGCTCATGCTGGTATGTGGTTACAGCTTCGTACAGCTGATGCAGTAGCAGATCGCTCGGGCCAATATGGTCGTTATTCACTGATTGTGTTTATTATACTGTTTGCAGGCGCTGGTTTTTGGGTTGCTAATTTAACGGGTTACCAAATTGTATCGATGCCTGATACACAAAGTCATGCAGATCCATTAGCTAAAGTAGTAACAACAGCCCAAGGCGCGTGGCTTAGCAATTACAGTGAACGCCCATGGACTATGACCTTTCCTATTTTAGCGTTTGTAATGGCACTAAGTGCGCTATTGTTTTCTAAATTGAACAAACCAGCACTTGGACTTATTTCAACAAGCTTAATGTTAATTGGCGTGATTATGACGGCCGGTGTTTCACTGTTCCCATTTATTATGCCATCAAGCAACAATCCAAATATTAGCTTAACAATTTGGGATGCGGTATCGAGCCATAAAACGCTCAATGTAATGTTTGTTGCAGTGTGTATTTTTGTTCCACTTATTTTAACTTACACCACCTGGTGTTATGTAAAAATGTGGCGCAGAGTAACGGTTGAAGAAATTGAAAACAACACTCACGGTAGCTACTAAGGAGACTAAACTATGTGGTATTTCGCTTGGATTTTAGGTGTACTTTTGGCCTGTACCTTAGGTGTAATAAATGTAATGTGGTACGAATTTCATCAAAATAAAAACAGCATTGCTGATGATGAACAAGCCATGCACGATTTATTAAACGATGCTAACAACACAAAAGATGACGACTAACCCCCGACCAGATCGCGCGCAGCAGCAATCACTGCGCGCTTTTTTAAAGCGTCAAAGTAAACCCGCCGCAGTGTGGTTAAAATTAAGCATTGCGCTGGGTACTTTTAATGCATTACTGATGATTGCAGGTGCTTATTTACTTGCGCAAACTATTCACAACGTTATGTTTGAAGGTAATAATTTAGCCCAAGTTACTCATTTATTATGGCCCTTAGCAGGCATTATTTTATTGCGCGCGGTGTTTTTAGCATTAAGCGAACGCTTGAGTGCATATGCTGCACTTAAAATAAAATCGGCTATGCGCCAAACACTTCTAAATAAGCTCAGCTTACTTGGCCCAAGCTATATAGAACAACACGGCCAAGGCGCTACATTAAATACCCTACATAATGGCGTAGAAGCACTCCACGACTATTATGCTAAATACCTACCTGGTGCTGCTTACAGCGCGCTTATTCCGCTGGCAATATTGGTTGTTATTTTTCCGACAGATTATAAAGCTGGGCTGATATTTTTATTAACTGCCCCGCTCATTCCTTTTTTCATGATTTTAGTAGGCTCAAAAGCCGAAGCTTTAAACCAAAAACGCTGGAAGCAACTTTCTGTACTGGGCAATTACTTTTTTGACCGCGTACAAGGTTTAACTCAACTCAAGCTATTTAATGCAACACGTACCGAGCTTAAACAAATAGCTAAAATTTCAGATGATTTTAGACACGCTACACTCGATGTTTTAAAAATCGCGTTTTTATCATCATTTGCACTTGAGTTTTTAGCCACCATTAGCGTGGCATTAGTCGCAGTAATTATTGGTTTTAGACTGTTTTTTGGCACTCTTGATTTTGCTACTGGCTTTGTGGTGCTACTTTTAGCGCCTGAATTTTATTTACCACTGCGCCAGCTAGGTAGCCATTACCATGCACGTTTACAAGGCATTAGTGCCGCTGCCGATATGGTTGCGATTTTAAATGCACCACTGCCAAGTGACGAAAATGCGTCAGTGACTACAAGCTCACCTGAAAACAATTTAACTTTAAATGCAATTAACTCCATAAGTATTACCGACCTTAATTTTATATACCCAGATAGTAACGAAGGCATTAAAAATATAAATTTAACACTGCCAAATAAAGGCTTAATTGCCGTTGTGGGCAGTAGTGGCTCAGGTAAAAGTACGTTGTTTGATTGCCTATTAGGGTTTCATCCTGAGGTGATAAACCACCTATCTATTAACGGGCAGAGTTTAAGCACAACCGATATTACTTACCTGCAAAATAACATTGCATGGATACCACAAAAAGCGACGCTGTTTTACGACACCATTGCTGCCAACATTAAATTGGCCAAACCAACTGCCACACAGCAACAGCTTGAACATGCAGCAAAGCAAGCTGGTGTGCTTGAATTTATAAATACCCTACCCGATGGTTTTAACACACTGATAGGTGAGCAAGGGGAAGGGCTTTCTGGCGGACAAAAGCAACGCATCGCACTCGCACGTGCATTCATCAAACAAGCACCAGTTTTAGTGCTTGATGAGCCTACAGCGCACCTTGATAGCCAAACAGAGCTGCTTATTCAAGATGCTATTAATGAATATGCTAAAAACAACTTAGTATTAGTCATTGCTCATCGATTAAATACCGTTAAACATGCCAGCAATATCATTGTTATGCACGATGGGAAAATAGCTGAGCAAGGTCACTTTGAAACACTTGCAGCGCAAAATGGTGCATTTGCTAACTTACTAAAAACGGCTAAACAAGGGGTTGCGCATGCATAATTTTATTCGCTTATTAAAGCTTTGTGCTCCTCATTATAAAGCTATGCTATTGGGTACATTTTTAGCAACGATTACGGTATTAGCTAATGTGGGCTTGTTGGCTATTTCTGGCTGGTTTTTAGCGTCAATGGCGGCTGCAGGTCTTGCGGGCGTGCAAATGAACTACTTTACTCCAGCAGGAACGATTCGGTTTTTAGCAATTGTACGAACTGCATCGCGCTATGGCGAACGCCTAGTTACTCATAACGCCACGTTTTTATTACTAAGTGAAATACGTACCAATGTATTTGCAACGTTAAGTAAGCTTAACAATGTTGATTTAGCAATGAGCCGCAGTGCTGATCTAGTTAACCGATTACAAAACGATGTAGACGCACTCGACAAGTTTTATTTAAACGTTTTACTTCCTATGCTAGTCGCTCTTTTAAGTGTGCCAATCATCATGCTGTTTATGTCGGCCTATAATGGCAACGTCGCCCTTATTTGCTTTACTGGCATTATACTTATTGGTGTTGTTATACCTGCCCTACTCAGCGCAAAGCTCACTAAAAACAGCCACAAAGAAACACAACTTAGTGCACAACTTCGCTCTGAGCTTTCAGATACACTTACAGGCCTTAGAGAGCTTAGTATTTATCAAGCCCGTTCGCAGCAGCTTAATAAGTGCGACGAATTAAGCGAGCAGTACAATCAGCAATTATTTATTCGCCACAAAGCACTAGCAAACTCAGATGGGTTAAGCTTGTTGGTTGTTCAATTAGCGATGCTTGCTAGCATAGTAACCATTGTCCCGCTGGTTTACGCAAGCAGTATGGTAAATGTAGAACTTGCTATGTTAAGCCTGTTTGTACTGGCAAGCTTTGAAAGCGTATTGCTACTACCTAACGCGTTTATAGAGCTTCCAAGTGTTTTAAAAGCAGCAGAGCGATTGTTTACACTTGAAGATAAAGCCGCTAGCTCACAAGTTAAAGATACACATGTAGACGTTGATAAAAGCTTTAGCTCGCAAAACCACACGTTAGCACTTAACAATATTAGCTACCAATATGGTGAGCAAACAGCGCTTACTAATATCAGTTTTGAGTTAATGCCCCAGCAAAAAGTAGCGATTGTAGGTAGAAGCGGAAGCGGTAAAACAACGCTTGTAAATTTACTGACTGGTTTATGGCCTTTACAACAAGGCAGCATAACGCTAAATAATCAAAATAGCGTTGTTAACTTACACTCGTTAAATAATGATATACGCGCAAGTGTGATAAATATATTAGCCCAGCAACACCATATTTTTGATGGCACACTGAGTGAAAATTTACGTTATGCCGCGCCAAATGCAACTAAAGAGCAAATGATTGAAGCGCTCTCGTTAGCGCAATTAAGCCCGTGGTTTAATGAGCTAAAAGAAGGTTTAAAAACACGATTAGGCACTGGCGGGCGTAATGTGTCGCAAGGTCAGTCTAGACGTATAGCTATTGCACAAGCATTACTTAAAAGCCCGGCTATTTTAGTTCTTGATGAACCAACAGAAGGTCTTGATAATCAGTCTAAGCAAGGGGTAATGCAAGCAATAATGCATGTTATGAATAACGCGAGCGTGCTCACAATTACACACGATCCTGCTCTACTTGCTCAAATGGATAATGTTGTATGGTTAGAAGGCGGTAAAGTAGTCGCACAAGGCTCTCATAAAGAGCTCAGTGGGGCTTATCCTGGTTATGTTGCGCTAACTACCCGGTTTTAAAACCTTTACTGATACATCAATAACGCCGACCTTAGGGTCGGCTATCTTTTTAAACATACTTTTTGATAAATCAATAATACGACCTCGCACATACGGGCCTCTATCGTTAATTCTTACCGTGACTGATTTGTTATTGGCTAGATTAGTAACAACCACCGTAGTACCAAAATCGAATTCTAAATGGGCTGCCGTGGCGGCTTGTTGGCTAAAGCGCTCTCCGTTGGCGGTTGTTCTTCCGTGGTATTTATCAGCATAAAAAGATGCTTTCCCAACTTGAGTGATTTCTCCAGCAGATGATTTAACAATAGGCTGGCTACTACAAGCGGCTAAAACTGAAGTAATAAAAAGAGTGACTACTAACTTAGGTAAACGCATAGGACGGCTTTTATTATATAAATTACCCGCATACTAACTCAATTACCCTGAGTATTAACTGAATTAGCTTAAAGCAGGGCAATAAAAAACCACCTTCGATTTATCATCTAGGGTGGTTTTTTTAATGCTTAAAGCAAAGCCTGTAATTATCTTACAATGCCGCGCTCTGATTTTTTAACAAAGTCGACCATCAATTTCACAGCAGGATACTTTGCGGCATCCTCACTAAGCGACTCAATAGCTTCTTCAGCACCTAAGCTTTTACGATAAAATGCTTTGTATGCACGTCGTACAGCCATAATTTCATCACTTTCGAAACCACGACGCTTCATGCCTTCTTTATTGATAGCTGCAGGGCCTGCTGGCATACCAATGGTAGTAACAAATGGTGGTACATCTTTGTTAACACCTGAATACATACCAATAAAGGCATGTGCACCAATTTTACAAAACTGATGAACACCCGAATTACCACCAAGGATAACCCAGTCACCAACATGTACATGGCCGGCCACACTTGCGTTGTTAGCAAAAATTACGTTATCGCCAATTACCGCGTCATGTGCAACGTGTGTATAAGCCATAAACAAATTATTACTACCAATTTTAGTAACACCTTGGTCTTGAATCGTACCACGGTGAATAGTGGCACATTCACGGATAACGTTGTTATCACCCATGATTAATGTGGTTGGCTCGTTGTTGTATTTTTTGTCTTGGCAGGCTTCGCCCACAGACGCAAACTGAAAAATATGATTGCCAGAGCCAATAGTTGACGGCCCTTTAACAACAACGTGAGACTCAATAATACAGTTATCACCGATAACAACATCATTGCCAATATAACTATACGGACCAACTGAGACATTGTTGCCTAGTTTAGCGCCAGGTTCGATTATTGCTGTAGAATGGATCACTATTAAAACTCTCTTCTCGCACACATAATTTCGGCACTACACACTATTTTGCCGTCGACTCTAGCTTCTGCAGCAAACTTCCAAATGTTGCGACGTTCTTTTAAAAACTCAACATGAAGATGCATTGTATCACCAGGAATTACAGGTTGTTTAAAACGTGCATTATCAACAGCAGCAAACAAATATAATTCGTTTTCGCTACGGTTTTCTACTGTTTTAAAACCTAATAAACCCGTTGCTTGCGCCATTGATTCTAATATTAGCACACCAGGAAAAATTGGCTGATTTGGAAAGTGCCCAGTAAAAATTGGTTCATTTATAGAAACATTTTTAATAGCATGTAAAGACTTGCCAGGTGTAAAATCAATAACACGATCAATTAATAGCATCGGGTAACGGTGCGGTAATAAACTTAAAATTTCTTGAATATCAAGGCTATTTAATTCGTTTGCCAAAATAGCATCCTTATTAGTGTTCAACGTTATGACTTAGCCAATGCTTCAAGCGCTTTAAGACGAGATTTCATGTCTGAAAGGTTACGCAAGTGAGCTATTGATTTACGCCATTCTTTGTTTGTTGTATGGGGCATACCAGATGAGTAAATACCTGGTTCGGTGATTGATTTTGTCACCATACTCATGCCGGTAATTATAACACCATCACATACAGACATGTGACCATTAATTGCAACCATGCCACCAATTTGACAGTTCTTGCCAATGGTAACGCTTCCTGCAAGTACAGTGCAGCCCGCTATTGCGGTGCCTGAATTAACTTCAACGTTGTGCGCTATTTGACACTGATTATCGATAATAACATTGCTATGAATGATGGTATTGTCCAGTGCACCACGATCAATTGTCGTACTTGCACCAATTTCAACTTTGTTGCCTATGATAACTGAACCAAGCTGAGGTATTTTAACCCACTGCCCGCGCTCATTTGCATAGCCAAACCCATCACTACCTACAACACTATTTGCTTGAAACAAACAATCTGAACCAATTTCAACATCGTGATAAATAGTCACACTAGGCCAAAGCTTAGTGCCAGAACCTATTTTAACACGTTCCCCGATAAAACTGTTCGGACCAATTTGCGCGTTGTCACCTATCACTGCATGAGCTTCAATGACTGCGTTAGCACCAATAGCGGCGCTATCACTAACAATCGCTGTTGAATGAACAGTTGCACTTGGATGAATACCCGTCGAGGCTGAGCGTGGTGTTGTATCCATAAATTGCGCTAATTTTGCGTAACTTACATACGGATTAGCAACAATAATTTTGCTGCCACTAAAGTACTCTGCATCGGCTTGGCTTACTATTACAGCACTCGCTTGAGTAGTTTCAAGTTGCGATCGATATTTTGAGTTCGCTAAAAATGCAATATGCCCAGAATGGGCATTTGCAAGTGTCGCTATTTTTTTTATTTCTAAAGCGCCATCACCCTGAAGTTCGGCGCCTAGAAGTTCCGCAATTTGCGAAAGCGTATAATTTTGCATAGAGTGATTATTTCTTACTAACAGCGGCTACAACTTTAGATGAAAGATCAGTCACTTCTTTAGGGTTAAAGTAAATAGTAGTGTCTTTTACTTTAACTTCGTCGAAGTCGCCGTCTTTAGCAATCTCTTCAATTGTTTTGATGATTACACCTTGAACTTTAGCAAGCTCTTGGTTTTGACGCGCTTTAATTTCTTGCTCTAAAGGGCGACCTTGTTCAGCAAGATTTTTTTGCATGCCTTGAATTTTTTCACGCAGAGTATCTTTTTGAGCTTGGCTCATAGTTGTACTTTCACGTTTAAATTTTTCAGCTTCAAAACGAATATCGCCTTGTAACTTTTCAAGCTCTTGACGACGTTCAGCAAACTCAGTTTGTAAAGACTGTTCAATTTTAGCCATTTGAGGAATTTGCTTGTAGATTTCCTGCATATCAACAATACCTACTTTGTGTGCAAATGCATTCACAGAAGTACCCATCATTAACGTTGCTAAAACTGCTACAGCTGTTGATTTAAATAATTTTTTCACAAAAAACTCCTTTAGAAAGTGTTACTAATGTTAAAGCTGATGGTTTTCGTATCGTCATCTTCTTCTTTTTGCAATGGATACGCAAAACTGATCAGCATTGGACCCATTGGAGAGATCCATTGTAATGAAAGACCGGTTGAAACCCTAAAACGCATTGGGTCTGAATAGTCATCTAATTTAGCACGTTCATCGGGTGCTAAGTTTTGATAGCGATCTACGTTAAACTCAGTATCCCATACGTTTGCAGCATCAACAAAGAAGCTAGTACGTACAGAGCTGGTATTTTCTTCATCTAAGAATGGTGTAGGAACAATTAGCTCCATACCTGCCACAGCCTTGGCGTTACCACCAATACGGCCTTGTGGTATTAGAATATCAAATTCTGATGAACCACCGATACTACCGGTTGTAGTACCGTCTGCACCTGGCGTACCCGGAATAGACTGCGGTATACGCGATACAGCACGTGGTAATATTGTATTTCGGTCAAAACCACGTAGTTCCATTTCAGTTATACGGAAGTACTCTTGAAATGGAAGTGTTTGCTCATACCCGTTTGTAGAACCATAACCATTACCATAACCAAGTGCTGCACGCGTTGAAAATACCCAACGGTGGTCATTTGATATAGGCCAGTAAAAACGCGAATCGTAATTCAGTTTAAAGTACTGAAGATCTGAGTTAGGCGTTGTTGCTGTTAAGTTTAGAGTTTGACGCGAACCCGCTGTTGGGAATAAACCACGGTTAACGGTGATACGCGACCAGCCAACACTCAGCTCATACTTAGTAAAGTCAAAGCCTGCATCTGGGTTATCTGGATCTAAGAATGTTTCACGAAGTACACGCGTTTGCTCGTACTCTGCAATGTCCGAAAGCTCTTCTTTAATCCAACGGGCGCCAAAGTTAACACGATTTACAGCATCAATTGGAAAACCAATATTTGTGCCTAAGCCATAACTTTTCGATTTATATTCAACAAGACTGAATTTACTTGCATCGTAGTTTCTGTAAAAGATGCTACTGCCTTGCGATACACCATCTGGCGTAAAGTATGGGTCTGTGTACGATAAGCTTAAGCTTTCAGAACCTGTAGACGTATTAAGGTTTAAACCAATTTGGTTACCTGTGCCTAAAAAGTTAGATTCTGTTACACCAATATTAAACTGCAGACCTAAGTAAGAACCATAAGCAAGACCAGCATTAAAGCTACCTGCTGATTGCTCTTTTACAGTAAAGTCTACATCTACTTGGTCATCCACACCGGGTACAGGCACTACGTTAAAATCAACAGTTTCCATGTAAGGTAGGCGTTGAATTTGCAGTTTTGAACGCTCAAGGTTTTGATTAGATAACCATGCGCCTTCAAGTTGTGTCATTTCACGACGAAGTACTTCATCTGCCGTATTTTGGTTGCCGCCAACAATAATACGACGAACGTATACACGCTTACCTGGATTAACCGATAGTGTTAATTGTACTTCTTGCTTTTCGTCGTCAATTTCTGGAATTGTACGCACTTCAGCATTCGCGTAACCAAAACGTGCTAAGTAGCTTTTAATAAACTCTTCAGATGAAGTAACTACAGAACCGTTATAAAGCTCACCCGCTCTAAGTGGGATAACACTTTTAATTAAGTCTTCCCGGCCAAGCAAGTCGCCTATAAAATCAAAACCTTTAACTTTATATTTTACGCCTTCAGTTAAGTTAGCTGTAACGTAAACTGATTCACGTTCAGGGCTCACTGAAACTTGCGTTGAGTCGATATTAAAACGTAGGTAACCACGGTCTAAATAATAACTACGAATTTTTTCTAAATCGCCTTCAATGGTTTGCTTTTGGTAACGGTCGCTACCCATAAACTGCCACCAAGGTAAATCTTGCTGCGATTCAGCAAGTTTAAGCAAATCTTCATTAGAAAAAAGTTCATTACCCACTAAGTTAATTTGGCGGATAGAAGCAGCATCACCTTCATCAAACTCTAACTTAAGTTTAACGCGGTTACGTGGCAGCTTAGTAATACTGATATCTACTTTAGCGTTGTATTTACCAATGCTGTGGAAAAACTCAACTAAGCCTTTTTCGATACTATCGATAACGGTTTTATCAAGTGGTTCACCTTGGCGAATATCTTGCTGATCAAGAGACTCATTAAGCTGCTCGTCTTTAATGTCTTTATTGCCTTCAAACTCAATAAAGCTGATGGTAGGACGTTCCGTTACTTTAAAAATAACGTTGTTGCCATCACGAAGTGCTTTTATGTTATCAAAGTGCCCAGAACGATAAAGTGACTTTATTGTTTTTGAAATCGTATAGTCATCAACATTATCGCCTACGTTAATAGGAATATGTGTTAGCGCTGCACCAAGTGCTACGCGCTGCAAACCTTCAACTTTCAGGTCTTCAACAATAAAGGAGTTTTGGCCTAGGGCTGCAAAACTTGCACCCAATAAACTTGTTATTGCCAAATGTTTTTTTATAGCCATTTTATTATCTTTATCCTTTACAACTGTATTACCGCATAACACCTTACTAGTGGTGCTTTACAATCGTGTTCTAATTAGTAATTTGCCACGCTGTAACTACAAACGCGATACATCATTGAACAAAGCGAAACATGTTAGAAAAATGAGCAACAAGGCACCCACTTTAAAACCAAACTCTTGTGTCTTTTCAGAGACCGGCTTTTTACGAAAAAGTTCAATTATGTAATACATTAAGTGTCCGCCATCAAGCACTGGTAAGGGTAATAAATTAAATACACCCAAGTTAACGCTTATTAAGGCTAAAAAGCTTAAAAAGGCCACTAACCCATAGCTTACGCTAGTTCCAGCGCCTACTGCAATGCCCACAGGGCCACTTAAATTTTTAACCGAAACCTGGCCAGTAATTAAATTACCAATCATGTCAAAACTGAGTGTAATTAAGCGCCACGTTTCTTTTGTGCCTCGCACAATACTATCGAGCGGGCCGTAATGCCTTGTCTCTACATAGCCATCAGGCCATTGCTGTACAACAGGAGCAACACCTAAAAAGCCTTGCTCAATACCGTTATTATCAATGCGCCCTTTAGGGGTAACTGTAATGGCTTGTATAGTATCTTGTCTTTTTACACTAAATTGTAAAGATTTGTTAGCTGATTGCGTAATAAGATTAACTAATTGCTGCCAATTGCTTATTGTTTCACCGTTTACAGCCAAAATTGTGTCGTTAACTTGTAAATTAGCGTGTTCTGCGGCTGAGTCTTTAGTTACGGCGGCAATTGTTAAAGTTGCTTGAGGTCTAAATGGCACAATACCTAACGAACTTAATGGTGGTACGTCTCGCTGGTCAAGCTTCCACCCTTCTAAATTAAGCGTTTTAACACGTGGTTGAAGGTTTTTATCACGAACAATAACTTTAACGCTTTCTTCGCCTAAGTTAGACATAAGCGCAAACGTGGCATCTTGCCATGTCGTTATGTCATCATCACCAATTTTTATAATATGTTGAGAAGGCATAATGCCCGCCTGCTCTGCGCGACTGCCTTCGGTTATGCTGCCAACAACGGGCTTTACCGATTGCACACCTACCATATACATCACCGCAAGAGCAAAAATGGCAAACAAAAAGTTAGCCATTGGTCCCGCAGCAACAATAGCAATACGCGCTTGTACAGATTTAGAGTTAAACGACAAGTGGCGTTGATTTGCTGGTACGTCATCAACTCGCTCATCAAGCATTTTTACATAACCACCTAATGGAATAGCGGCAATCACGTATTCGGTATTATATTTGTCATGCCATTTTAACAGTGGCTTACCAAAACCAATTGAAAAACGCAGCACTTTAACGCCCATTTTTCGTGCAACCCAAAAATGGCCATATTCATGTATGGCCACTAAAATACCAAGCGCTAAAATAAATGAGCCAAGATTCCAAAAAAAATCAAACATATTAATGCGCCACTTTTGTTATAAATTCTGAAGCGCTAATACGCGCTAATTTATCACACTCTAAAATTTCATCTAGGCTTTGCACATTGGTGTAAGTTGCAGCTTCTAGCGTCTGTGCATTTATTTTGTATATATCGGTAAAACCAATTTTACCGTTTAAGAATGCGCCCACAGCTATTTCATTTGCTGCATTAACCGTTGTTGTCGCGCCCTGCCCTGCACTACACGCATCAATCGCTAATTGTAAATTTGGATAACGAGAAAAATCAGGTTTAGTAAACGAAAAATCACAAATGTCAGAGAAGTTTAACGGTTTAACACCCGCATTAATTCGCTCAGGATACGCAAGTGCATGGGCAATTGGCGTGCGCATATCGGGGTTACCCATTTGCGCTAAAATAGAACCATCGTGGTACTGCACCATTGAATGAATGATACTTTGTGGATGAATAACCACATCAATATCACTCGCATCACAATTGAATAACCACTTAGCTTCAATAAACTCTAAGCCTTTGTTCATCATAGTTGCGGAATCTACTGATATTTTTTGACCCATCGACCAGTTAGGGTGTGCAACGGCTTCACTTACGGTTACATCTTTTAACGTATTTATATCACGCGTTAAAAATGGGCCACCAGAGCCGGTAAGTAAAATTTTACTTACGCCATGTTGCTGTAGTTTTTGATCGCCTTTGGCATTTTGTAACGAAGAAGGTAGACATTGAAAAATTGCATTATGTTCGCTATCTATTGGCAGCAAAGTGGCTTTATGTTGTTTAACTTTATCAATAAACAACTGACCTGACATAACTAAAGATTCTTTATTAGCTAGTAGTACTTTTTTACCCGCTTCAACAGCACTTAATGTGGGTAGTAAACCAGCTGCACCTACAATTGCCGACATTACAATGTCAACATCAGGATGAGCACATAAGTCACTCATTGCTTGCTCACCGTGCATAACAAGAGTTTGGCACTGAGTATTAGCTAAATACGCAGATAATTGCTCTGCGGCCTGCTGGTTAGCCATAATCGCATAAAGCGGTTCATGTTCAATACACAACTCCGCCATTTTCTTTGCATTTTGTCCTGCAGCCAAAACAAAAACATCAAATAACTCTTTATTGCGCGACACAACATCAAGTGTACTTAAACCAATTGAGCCCGTTGCGCCTAAAATAACCAGCAATTGCTTTTGGCTCATAAACTAAGAGTCCACGCATAGCACATAACAAACATTGGAGCAGCAGCCGTTAAGCTGTCAATTCTATCTAAAATACCGCCGTGTCCTGGTAAACATCGACCGCTATCTTTTAAACCAGCTTCACGTTTAAACATGCTTTCCAGTAAATCACCTACCGCAGAAAACAACGCAATAAATGCTGTCATTATCGCGTACACAGGCCATACAACTAAATCAACATCGGTAAAGTGACAAAATGCTAATACAAAAATAATAGAAGCGACTACACCGCCTGCTAACCCTTCAATTGTTTTATTAGGGCTTACTTTAGGCATTAACTTATGTTTACCAAAACTTTTACCCGTAAAGTAAGCACCCACATCTGCGCTCCATACAATACCGAGTACCACTAAAATTAGCACCGAACCAAAATGAGTTGATTCAGCATATTGCGCGCTACGTAGTGTATTTAGTGCAAGCCATAACGGCACAAGCGTTAATAATCCTGCAATGCCGCGCATAACTAGGCCTTCATTCCACGCTTTAGCCATTTCTGGGTAGCGCCAAATTAAATAGCTAGCAACAATCCACCAAGCAAACGAAAGCGTAAATACGTAATTTGCATCACCGACTAGCTTGCCATTTTCCCATAATGATTCAATAGGCCAATGTAAATTAAGCAAGGCAAGTAAAGCGCCAATAAACACAACAAAGGCAGCACGTTTAAGCTTGTCGCAAAGGCCCATAAATGCAGACCATTCCCATGCGCCTAATAATACAATTGCACCAGCAAAGTAACTAAATAACGTAAGCGGTGTATAAAAAACCAAAGCCAATGCTAATGGAGCTAGCACTAGAGAGGTTAAAATTCGTTGTTTTAACAAAATGTGACCCTTATTCTATTTAGGTTTGAGCGAGTAATTGTTTTATTTGTTCGCCCGTACAACCAAAACGTCGCTCTCTGGCAACGTAACACGCAATGGCCTCAGCAAATGCTGCTTCATTAAAATCTGGCCAAAGTGTCTCGGTAAAGTAAAGTTCTGCATAAGCAACTTGCCATAGTAAAAAATTACTAATACGAACATCGCCACCAGTGCGAATAAGTAAATCAGGTTCTGCCTGATCTGCCATGCTCATATGCTGTGCTAAGCGCTCTTCTGTAATATCTTCTGCGTTTAGTGTGCCCTGCGCAACTTGCAAAGCAAGTTGTTTTGCCGCATTGGCAACATCCCAACGACCACCGTAATTAGCTGCAACATTTAAACGCAACCCGGTGTTATTTTCAGTCAGCTTATGCGCAGCGTCTACCTTGCTACGTAATCCTTCAGAAAATCGTGATAAGTCTCCAATAATGGTCAGTTTTACATTGTTTTTATGAAGCTTTTTAACTTCCTTTGTTAAAACAAATAAGAAAAGCTCCATTAAAGTGTTTACTTCGTCTTCAGGGCGGCGCCAGTTTTCACTACTAAAAGCAAATAAGGTTAACGATTGTATCCCTAATTTAGTACAAAACTGAACAGATTGACGAACTGCGTCTACGCCTTTTTTATGCCCATACACACGAGGTCTATTTCTAGCTTGCGCCCAACGTCCGTTCCCATCCATGATGATAGCAACATGTTTGGGTAAACATTGCTGTGAAATTGTGTCAGCATCTAGAACCATAAATATCGAGTATTCCATAAAAAAACGCCGCCTAGTATACCCTAGACGGCGTTTCAAAACTAATAATTTTAGTTGCTTAGATTTCCATCAATTCTGTTTCTTTAGCAGCTAATAAAGTATCCATTTCTTTAATAAACTTATCAGTAAGCTTTTGAATCGCATCATCTGATTGACGCGCTTCATCTTCAGATATGTCTTTATCTTTTAATAAACCCTTTACATCGCCATTAGCATCACGACGAATGTTACGAATAGCAACACGACCGCCTTCAACTTCAGCGCGTACAATTTTGATTAGGTCTTTACGACGCTCTTCTGTAAGTGGAGGAAGTGGTACGCGAATAACAGTACCTGCCGACATAGGGTTTAAACCTAAGTCAGATGCCATAATTGCTTTTTCAACAGCTTGCGCTAAAGACTTATCAAATACACCAATAGCAAGTGTACGAGAATCTTCAATTGTTACGTTAGCAACTTGGTTTAAAGGCGTTGGTGCACCGTAGTACGACACCATAATGCCATCTAGGATTGCAGGATGTGCACGGCCAGTACGAATTTTAGATAATTGGCTACCTAGTGCAGTTACACTTTTTTGCATGCGCGCTTGCGCGTCTTTTTGAATATCGTTAATCACGGTTTAATCCTAATTATTTGATTATTTCATCTGAGGCTTGTGAAGAAATAAGTGTACCTTCTTCTTCACCCATAATTACGCGTTTTAGCGCGCCTGATTTATTCATGTTAAATACGCTCAATGGCATATTGTGATCGCGGGCTAGAGTAAATGCCGCTAAATCCATAACTTTTAATTCTTTTTCAATGATTTCATTGTAGCTTAAGTGGGTATAAAGCGTCGCATCTGGGTTTTTAACAGGGTCATCACTGTATACGCCATCAACCTTAGTCGCTTTAATTACCGTATCCGCTTCAATTTCGATACCGCGTAAACATGCTGCAGAATCGGTAGTGAAAAATGGGTTACCAGTACCCGCTGCAAAAATAACTACGCGACCAGTTTTCAATAAACTAATTGCTTCAGCCCAGTTATAAGCGTCACATACACCATTAAGCGGAATAGCCGACATAAGACGACAATTTACAAATGCACGGTGTAGCGCATCACGCATTGCAAGGCCGTTCATAACCGTTGCAAGCATACCCATGTGATCGCCTACTACGCGATTCATACCTGCTTCTGCAAGTGATCCACCGCGTAAAAAGTTACCTCCACCAATAACTAAACCCACTTCTACGTCGAGCTCTACTAGCTCTTTAATTTCTTGTGCCATACGGTCTAAAACTTTAGGATCGATGCCGAAGCCTTCGTCTCCCATTAAAGCTTCACCACTTAATTTGAGAAGAACACGTCTAAAAATAGGTTTGCGATTGATAGTCATAGTATTGGGGCCAACTTTTATTGAATTATGGATAAAAAATAACCGCGCTTATGTTAAACATAAAAGCGCGGTTATTTTAAAGAATTTCTAGCTGCGAAGCAAAACCAAATAGTACTTTAATTGCATCTAATTTCATTATCCTTCACAAATAGTAATCTTACTTAGCTTTAGCAGCAGCGATTTGAGCAGCAACTTCAGCAGCAAAATCTTCTTCTTTCTTCTCGATACCTTCACCAACTTCTACACGTACGAAGCTAGTAACTGTTGCGTTTTTCTCTTTAAGAATATCGCCAACAGTTTTCTTAGGCTCCATGATGAAAGCTTGACCAGTAAGAGAAACCTCACCAGTGAATTTTTTCATGCGGCCAACAACCATCTTCTCAGCGATTTCAGCAGGCTTGCCTTCATTCATCGCGATTTCGATTTGTACTTGCTTTTCTTTAGCAACAACATCGGCTGGTACATCTGAAGGTGTTAAGTATTCAGGGCTAGATGCAGCAACGTGCATTGCAACGTGCTTAAGTGTTTCTTCATCAGCAACACCCGCAACAACAACACCGATACGATCGCCATGACGGTACTCAACTAGGTTTTCACCAGTTACGTACTGTAAACGACGTACATTGATGTTTTCGCCAATTTTAGTAACTAGCTCAACACGGTCTTCTTCAAACTTAGCTTGTAAGTCTTCGATAGAGATAGTGTCAGCAATTGCAGCGTCAGCAACTTTGTTAGCAAATGCTAAGAAGCTTACGTCTTTTGCAACGAAATCTGTTTGACAGTTAACTTCTACTAGTACTGCAACACCCGCGTTTTGCTTGATGATGATAGTACCTTCAGCAGCAATGTTACCTGCTTTTTTAGCAGCTTTAGCAGCGCCACTTTTACGCATGTTTTCAATCGCTAACTCGATGTCGCCATCAGTCTCAGTTAACGCTTTTTTACAATCCATCATGCCAGCGCCTGTGCGCTCGCGTAATTCTTTAACTAGGGCAGTAGTTACAGCCATTAGTAAATCCTCAAATCTGAAATCAGGTTAGATAAGCGGGTTACCCGCTCGACAAGAATAGCAAGTCTTCACCTTAAAAAGATGAAGACTTGATGACAGCTAATTACTCAGCTTCAACGAAATCGTCTTTCTCAGCTTGAGCAACGATGTTATTCTCGCGACCTTCAGTAATAGCAGCTGCAACAGCGCTAGTGTAAAGGCTTACAGCACGGATAGCATCATCGTTACCAGGTACGATGTAATCAACACCATCTGGGTTAGAGTTAGTATCTACGATTGCAACAACTGGAATACCTAGGTTGTTTGCTTCACGGATAGCAATGTGCTCGTGGTCAGCATCGATAACGAAAAGCGCGTCTGGAAGACCGCCCATGTTTTTGATACCACCAAGGCTCTTTTCAAGCTTTTCCATTTCGCGGTTAAGCGTTAACGTTTCTTTCTTAGTTAATTTCTCGAAAGTTCCGTCTTGGCTTTGTGCTTCAAGGTCTTTAAGACGCTTGATTGATTGACGTACAGTTTTCCAGTTAGTCAACATACCACCTAACCAACGGTGATTTACGAAGAACTGGTCGCTTTCTAAAGCAGCTGATTTAACTGCGTCGCTTGCTGCGCGCTTAGTACCAACGAAAAGAACTTTACCTTTGTTTGCTGCAGCACTTGATAAAAACTTAAGTGCGTCGTTGAACATTGGTACAGTTTGCTCAAGGTTGATGATATGTACACGGTTACGTGTGCCGAAGATGAAAGGCTTCATCTTAGGGTTCCAGTAACGTGCTTGGTGACCAAAGTGAACACCAGCTTGAAGCATATCGCGCATTGAAACGTTTGCCATTTTATAGATCCTCTATAGTTGTTTAGGGTTAGGCCTCCACATATCCCATAGCACCAACACCGAAGTAATTAAACTTCAAATGCACCCAAGTGTATGTGACGATACGTGTGTGTGTTAAAATAAAATTGTGTTTGCCTTAAATACAAAAAATCATTTAAGAATTTATTTGTAAAAAGACGGCGCGCTTTATACCATATTAAAATTAAATACTCAACGTCGCGTGCAAAATTTGTTCGACGATAAATGTTAAAAACTCAACTTTGGAGCCTCAATGAGCGCTATTATCAAGACCCCTGAAGAAATAGAGAAAATGCGCGTAGCTGGGCGCTTAGCGGCCGATGTACTTGAAATGATCGGCCCTCATGTAGTGCCAGGTGTTACCACCGATGAGCTAAATACACTTTGTCATGATTATATTGTTAATGTGCAACAAGCAATCCCTGCTCCGTTAAATTATCATGGCTTTCCAAAATCAGTTTGTACGTCAGTTAATCATGTTATTTGTCACGGAATTCCAAATGACAAAGCATTAAAAGAAGGCGACAGTGTAAATATCGACGTAACTGTCATCAAAGATGGTTACCACGGCGACACATCTAAAATGTTCCACGTTGGTACACCAAACATTCAAGCTAAGCGTCTTGCAGAAGTAACACAAGAAAGCTTATACCTTGCTATTAAAATGGTAAAACCAGGTGTGCGCTTGGGTGATATTGGCTCAGCAATTCAAAAATATGCAGAGAGCTTTAACTACTCAATTGTACGTGAATATTGCGGCCACGGTATCGGCGCAGGATTTCATGAAGAACCACAAATAATGCATTACGGTAAAGCCGGTACTGGCGAAGCCTTAAAAGCAGGTATGTGTTTAACTATTGAACCTATGGTTAATGCGGGTAAACGCCAATGCAAACTTCTTAAAGATGATTGGACAGTAGTAACACGCGACCGTAGTTTGTCTGCACAGTGGGAACATACTTTATTAGTGACTGAAAATGGTGTTGAAATTTTAACGCTACGATCAGATGATACTATCGAGCGGATCATAGAACACTAATAAAACCGAAACACTTGATAAGAAAATTCTTATCCGTGTGAAAGGTTCAACAAGGAGCCAGCCCACGTGGCATTACCCAACAAAGTAAAAAAGTTGCTTAGCGATGCAGAGCAACTTAGTGATTATCGCGATTGTTCTAGCTATTTTTATAAATGGTTACATAACGAATTTTCTAAACAACCGGTTGGGAATTTAATTAATGCCCGGGCTGAGTTTATTGACCGCCTACTAATTAAGCTTTTTCATGTTTACGACTTAGCGCGCGAACCTGATTTAGCATTAATAGCGGTAGGCGGATACGGACGTGGTGAGCTACATCCCTACTCCGACATCGACTTTTTATTGCTTGTAACTAAACCGCCAAGCGAAGAAATATGCGAAAAAATAGGCCAGTTTGTCACCATGCTATGGGATCTCAACTTAGAGATTGGTCACAGCGTGCGTACGATAGAACAAGCCATTGAGCAAAAACGTGAAGACGTTACTTTTGCCACCAGCTTGCTCGAAAGCCGCCTTATTTTTGGTAACCACATTGAGTTTGAAAAACTCAAAATGCATATTCTTGAAACGCCAGTATGGCGCTCAGGTGAATTTTTTACTGCCAAAGTTCAAGAACAAAACTTACGCCACAGAAAGTGCCACGGCACCGCGTATAATCTTGAGCCAAACATTAAAGAAAACCCCGGTGGTCTGCGCGACTTACAAACCATTATTTGGGTGGCAAAAAAGCATTTTAGAACCGAAACCCTGCAAGAGTTAATAAGCCACGGATACTTAACTCACGAAGAGTTTCAAGAGCTTTCTGAGTGCCTAGAAAACCTATGGAACATTCGCTTTGCACTGCATTTAGCTGCAGGTCGAGCGGAAAACCGCTTATTGTTTGATCATCAACCGCTAGCCGCCGAAATTTTAGGTTTTGGTAGCGACGGCAAAGCGTCTGTTGAGCGTATGATGAAGCGCTTGTTTAGAATAATGAGCCGCGTGCGCGAACTTAACCAAATGCTACTTTCATACTTTGAACAAAGTATAATGCCCGAAAGTAGTGCTGTGGCAGCAATTGAACTCGACAGAAACTTTGAGCAAGTAGGTCATCAAATACGCGTAAAAGACCCGTCGGTATTTTTTAGACGCGACCAACTCTTTGTATTGTTTGAGCACATAGCCGATAACCCAGCAATAACGCATATTTACCCAAGTACTATTCGTACTATTCGCCAAGTGCGCCGTCGTTTATTGGGCGATTTGCAAGATTACGCAGCCTGTCGCGAAGCCTTTTTACGCTTAGTTAAACATCCTAACGGCATGGGCCGCGCATTTACGCTCATGCACAAGCACGGCATGCTTGCCGCCTACTTACCGCAGTGGCGTAATATATTTGGGCAAATGCAGTTTGATTTGTTTCACGCCTACACCGTAGATGAGCACACTCACAAATTAATCAAAAACATTTACGAATATTTTGATAAAACAGGCATTAGCGAGTTTCCTATTTGCAGTGAAATAGTCACTCGAATGGACAAACCAGAGCTACTTTATTTAGCCGGTATATTTCACGACATTGCTAAAGGGCGAGGTGGCGACCACTCAGAACTTGGCGCTGTTGACGCCATTGCATTCGCTAAGTTACATGGTTTTGCGTCATCAGATGGAAAACTAATAGCATGGCTTGTAAGTAATCATTTACTTATGTCTGTTACCGCACAGCGTAAAGACATTAACGATCCTGCTGTAATAAAAGACTTCGCTACACGTGTTAAAACAGAGCGCCAACTCGACTACTTATATTGTTTAACCGTTGCCGACATACGTGCAACCAACGACAACTTATGGAACGATTGGAAAAACACCCTACTGCGTGAGCTCTACTTACACACGCAGCGCGCTTTGCGCCTAGGACTCGAAAACCCAATGGATCAACGCGACCAAATTCGCGATAAAAAGCACCAAGCTAAACAACGCTTAATAAATCTGGGTTATCAAGAGGAAAAAATTGATTTAATTTGGAGCCGCTTTAAAGCCAACTACTTTACCGCCTTTAGCGAACAACAAATATCATGGCAAAGTGAACATTTATTAAGTAGCACAGACTTAAGCCAGCCAAGTGTTGTTGTATCTAACAAAGCTATGCATGGTGGCACACAAGTATTTGTATACAGCCCCTACTCTGGCCCACTGTTTGCCCGATTAGTAAGTGTGATTGGCTCTAAAAAAGCGCAAATACAACACGCGCAAGTACTGACCACAAAAGACGGCTACGTCTTGTTTAGCTTTGTAATACTAGAAGTAAGTGGCGACCCTATTGCAAGTGGTCGAGCGCAATCAATTAAACGCGGGCTTGAGCAAGCTCTGAGCGATCCGCGTAAAAAGATTCGCTTTAAAAAGAGCCGCTCTCAACGCTTTAAAGATTTTAATATTAAACCTAAAATTGTGTTGCGCCCACATGCACGCAAAGACCGTAGCTTAATAGAAATTCAAGCCGTCGATATACAAGGTTTACTAACCAAAATAGCCGAAGTTTTCCAAGCGCATTTACTACACATTCACGCTGCCCGCATTACAACGGTAGGTGAACGTGCCGAGGATTTCTTTGTCGTATCTAATAACGAATACCAAGCGCTGACTGATGAAGAGCAAGCAAAAATTCATCAGGCATTACGTAAAAAATTCAACGCCGAAACAGAATAGAGGACACACATGTCAGATTTAAAAACGATGATCGAAAACGCATGGGACAACCGCGATAGCATTAGCCCAAACACAGTATCAAGCGACGTAAAACAAGCTATTATCGACGCACTTGATTTACTTGATAGCGGCGCAGCACGCGTTGCCGAAAAAATATCAGGTGAATGGGTTGTACACCAGTGGCTTAAAAAAGCAGTATTACTGTCGTTTCGTATTCGCGACAACCAACCAATGAACGACGGCGTAAACCAGTTTTACGACAAAGTACCACTTAAATTTAGCGACTATACGCCAGAGCAATTTCAACAAGGCGGTATGCGCGTAGTGCCAAACGCAGTAGCCCGTAAAGGCAGCTTTGTAGGTAAAAACGTCGTACTTATGCCATCGTACGTAAATATTGGCGCATACGTTGACGACGGCACTATGGTTGATACATGGGCGACTGTAGGCTCATGTGCACAAATTGGTAAGAACGTACATTTATCAGGTGGCGTAGGCATAGGCGGCGTTTTAGAGCCTCTACAAGCTAACCCAACCATCATTGAAGACAACTGCTTTATTGGCGCACGTTCTGAAATTGTTGAAGGCGTAATTGTTGAAGAAGGCGCGGTAATTTCAATGGGCGTTTACATCAGCCAAAGCACCCGTATTTATGACCGCGAAACTGGCGAAATTCACTACGGCCGCGTACCAGCAGGCGCAGTAGTTGTACCAGGCGCATTACCGTCAAAAGATGGCACCCACAGCCTTTACGCTGCAATCATCGTGAAAAAAGTAGATAAGCAAACACGTGAAAAAGTAGGCATAAACGCCCTACTCCGCTCAATTGATGAGTAATAGTAGGTTGGGTTGAGTGAAACGAAACCCAACAGTACTTTAAAGTTAAGTATTTTAGCTAAACTTTAATTGTACATAGAAAAGCTCTAAGCCCTTTGGGTTTAGAGCTTTTTTAAATTCTTCTAAATGAAGTTTTAGTACTAGACACTTCTACATCAAAATTTAATGAACTCAAAAGGGACTTTAAGCCTTTAACAGCCAACTCATTATTTTCTGATGGTCCTATTATAATTTCTTCAATTGAATTTTTAGGAAAAGGTATCGCTCTATATGGGGCTATAATGCCAGATTTAAGAGTGCGATAGCATAAAGGAAAGTGCTTTCCATCTTTATCTCCTTGCTCTCCTTGCTCTAAAAAGTCGATATCAGAAGAATCTATGAAATCAAAGTAATCAATTTGGTCATCGTCATTTAGCATTACCGAACCAGGATGAAATAGGGTAAAACGATACTCTTCCTCATACTTAAATGCTCTATCTTTAATACTGGCAATCTTAAAAATAACTTCATTAAAAATTTCAATTGCAGCTATAGCACATTTTTTATCAAGTTCTTTCTTATCTAAATCTAAATCTAAATTTGAATTTAAGATGTAACCTAAAACCTCTGGAAGGTAATGTTCCTCGAGCAAAGAGTGAAAAATATTCGTAGCCGGTTCGTAGTCAACATTATCATAGCCACTCAAAAATTTTCGTTGTCTGAAATACATATCATCAAATAGCTTTTCTTTGTTAAACTTTATACAGTATGAGGTTTGCTCTGACCCGTAGGTAAGCCAATGATTTAAACTATCATGCTTAGTTGTAAATGAAGTCGTGTAAATTTCATCAATGCTATTATTATCAATTATATCCCACAGAAACTTTAAAAAATGATTTGCGAGATGCACTTTTTTATTTTGCATTGCTTCTTGGATAATCTCTAAAGGCATATTTTTATGCTTGGCATAGATTTTTTCGAGTTTTCTTTGTGAAAATTCATACAAGTTCTGTCTAAGCGATTTTATCGTATCAATACC
The DNA here is from genome assembly GCF_015864305.1 of Pseudoalteromonas sp. NZS71_1. Lineage (NCBI taxonomy): Bacteria > Pseudomonadati > Pseudomonadota > Gammaproteobacteria > Alteromonadales > Pseudoalteromonadaceae > Pseudoalteromonas > Pseudoalteromonas sp. NZS71_1. The sequence goes on from NZ_JADYXM010000008.1 coordinate 157,315, forward strand.
TTCCTTAATTTCTCTAAAATCATTTAAATACTCTGTATTAGTAGCCCATAAACTTTTACTCTCTAAAATTCCCTTTAAACCATCTGCAGAAGTGTAGTGATAAACATATTCCATATAAAAAGCCTTAAATGATTAACCTTCTTCATTCTGAGTCTAACTCTTTAGAGAAAACAATAAAATTGAATATTCTAAGACGTAAAAAGTTGGGTTTCGTTTCACTCAACCCAACCTACGCCGATAAAAACAATACCGAGCTGCTCATTGTTAGCAATGACCTCCCAAAACCAAAAAAGCACTTATAAAATAAGTGCTTTTGTTGGTTTGCCCAATTAGTTTTCTTTACAGCGCGTTAAATACGTCGTCTGTTTTAGCTGCGCAAATAAAATCGTTTTTGTGTAGGCCTTTAATTGAATGGCTCCACCATGTAACCGTTACTTTGCCCCACTCGGTTAATAAACCTGGGTGATGGCCTTCGTCTTCTGCCATGTCGCCTACTTTGTTAGTAAACGCGATAGCCTGTTTAAAGTTTTTAAATTTATAAACACGCTCAAGCTGCATAATGCCGTCACGTACTTCTGGTACCCAGTCTGGGATTTTAGTAATTAATTGCGCTAACTCTTCGTCAGATACTTTTGGCGCATCTACATGACAGGCTTCGCATTTTTGTGCACTTAATGAAGACATTCTAAATCCTTACTTTTAGCTTTTTTAGCATTAATATTTAACTGGCTAATTTTTCTTTTGGTGGAAATTTTGGGTCGTGCAAACCAAGCTCTTTAGCTCGCTCAACCAAAGTCATAATATCCATTTGCGATATATCAAACAGATCATGAATCGAATTTATGGTGTAGTACTGTGGTTGCATAATATCAATACGGTACGGCGTACGCAGTACATCAAGCACATTCATTGGGGTGATTTCTGGCGTATTTGAGTATACGTACTGAGTTTCACCTGGGCTTGATAAAATACCACCGCCGTAAATACGCAGACCGTCTTCGGTTTGCATTAAACCAAATTCGACTGTAAACCAGTATATACGCGCAAGGTATACACGGTCTTTTTTCTGCGCTGCGTAACCTAATTGCCCGTACTTATGCGTAAACTCGGCAAAGTCAGGGTTAGTTAGCATGGCGCAATGGCCAAATATTTCATGAAAAATATCTGGCTCTTGTAGGTAGTCAAATTCTTCGCGGCTACGAATAAATGTAGCTACCGGAAACTGCTTGTTTGCCAGTAATCTAAAAAACTCATCAAAGTCGATAAGCGCAGGTACTGGTGCAACTTGCCAACCGGTAGTGGCTAGTAACACTTCGTTTAGTTCGCTTAACTGCGGAATACGATCGTGCGGCAGGTTAATCTTTTTTAACCCTTGCATGTACTCGTTGCAGGCTTTGCCTTCAATGCATGCAAGTTGGCGCGCTACAAGCTCAGACCAAATTTTATTTTCTTCATCACTCCAGTGTATAACACCATTTTCGTCTGGTGTTTTGGATGTGTATTTACTTGCTTTAGCCATAAGTACCTTCTTGGGTGTGAACCCTAAATCGGTGTCAGTGTGATACTCAAACCTATTGAATATCGAATGACCCCATACTATGCAAAAGTGAAGAAAAGTTTAATAGATAGGCTAACATCAGTATTTGGCGCGATCACCCCAATCGTAAAGTTAAAATTACACCTATGGCACATTAAAAATACAGGCCTTTAAATAAAGGCCTATAGCTTATTTTATGTGTACACAATTAAATACACCTAACCAATTTTAGTAAAAGCTTGGTTTAAATCACTAATAATGTCGTTAACATCTTCAAGCCCAACCGAGAGTCTGATCAGCCCATCACTTATTCCAGCGGCAGCTCGCTCCTCTGGCGTATAAGGCGAGTGAGTCATAGATGCAGGATGCTGAATCAGTGTTTCAGCGTCGCCGAGGCTTACTGCAAGTGTACAAAGTTTCATACTATCAATAAATTGTGCGCCATCTTGTAGCGTACCTTTTATTTCAAACGCAATAACACCACCAGCGGCTTTCATTTGGTTACCAATAAACTTATAACCTGGGTGCGATTTAAGCCCCGGGTAATATACGGTGCTTACTTGTGGATGCGCTTCTAGATATTCGGCTATTGTTTGTGCGCTTTGACAATGACGCTCTATTCTAATAGCGAGTGTTTTTAGGCCTCGATTAATTAGCCATGCGTCGTGTGGGCTTATGGTTGCACCAATGTCTTTTAGTACGGTCATTTTAATGTGTGTTATGTGCTCAAGCGATCCACATACAATACCGGCAACTACGTCTCCGTGGCCGTTTAAGTACTTGGTCGCACTGTGCATTATAATGTCGATACCGTATTTTTTAGGCGATTGCAGTAGCGGCGTTAAAAAGGTGTTGTCGACCACACTAATTAAATTGTGCTCTTTAGCAACTGCGCCAATGAGTGCCAAATCAATAACCGCCATAGTGGGGTTGATTGGCGTTTCTACAAATATCATTTTTGAATTAGGTTTGATGGCAGCGCGTAGTTCGTCCTCGTTGGTCATATCAACAAAAGTGACTTCGATTCCCCAGCGCGGCAACATATGCGAGAAAAACGCAAAGGTACAACCATACAAAGCACTTGAGGCAACAAGATGATCTCCCTGCGATAAAAAGCTCAGTACTGAGGCAGATACAGCCCCCATACCTGTTGCGGTTGCAGCAGCTGCTTCACAGCTCTCTAGTTGAGCAACTTTTTGTTCAAGTTCTGTGGTTGTAGGGTTTCCTAAACGCGTATAAATATAGCCAGGTTCGTCGCCTGCAAAACGCGCAGCACCTTGTGCGGCATTTTCAAAATGAAAGGTAGAGGTTTGATACAAAGGAGAAGTGAGTGCGCCGTGCGGGTCGTTTGCTTTTTGTGGTCCGTGAATACACTGGGTGTTTATATGATGCTTGCTCATTGTAGGCTCATTTTTTGATTATTATGTTTTTGCGATTCAACAATCAAAACGTATGCGCTTACAAACAGCAAGCATGCCGGATGCTCAGATGGCTATTTGTGTAAAAACCGTGCAGCTCATGTTTGTACACAAATATTGCCACTACTTTTTACTGTGTTGGTTCCGCCTTTTTACGGCTCATAATTTTACCTGCGATGCTTTGCACAGTGCCTTTTAACAAGCTGCGTTTGTTTTCAAGCCGTGGTAATGGGCGACTAAGCTCCATTGCTTTGTAACCAATACGCGCTGTAAAAATACCGGCACTGACACCTTGCGCAGCCCGCCCCGAAAGCTTACCTAAAAGCTCAGCACTTAGTGCAGTTGCAGCAAGGTCAGATACAAGCTCAGCACTGCCTACAAACATCACTTGTTTTATCAGCATACGGTATAACTTTATACGGCTCGCGTAGCCAAAACCAATGCCGTAAATTTTACCAATTTGTTCTATTAACTTAGTACCGCGCCAAAGCACGGCCATCATATCCACCAGCGCAAGTGGGCTTAGGGCAACTAGCAGTGCAGATTCAGTCGCAAAACGATTTATAAGCTTTTTAGCTTTGGTGTCTTGGGTTATTAATAAACTATTGGCGTACAGCGTCATTATTTCTTTGTCGCTGTGATGCGTCGCTACTTGGTTTTTAAAGGTTTCAAAGTTATCAAGCTCCTGATGTTTATTAAGCTTTTCGAGCCAAGGTAATGCACCGCCTACTTGCTCGCTGTTTAAAAGCCTGTCGGCTTCAACTCGGTGCAATTGGTTACGCTTTAAACTGCGCAGCATTCGGTACTCTCGCCACAATAAGCGCCCTATTAGCAGCACGCCACTTACAACTGCTGTTAAATAAACGCTGCCTAAAATAATTGACTGCTCGAAAGCAAATACTAACGAGTACGCAAACTCTAAAAGCACCAGTACTATAAAACTAATAGCAAAAACACCTTTAAGCGTTTGCCACTTTGACTTTTTGTACACTGGTTCTAGATCTATTTCTGGCTCTAGTGCTTCATCTTCTTCAAGTTCTTCGTAATCACTTTGTCCGTGCTGAATAATTTTTGCAGGTGCTAAAACGGGTTCGTTTTGCTCAATGCTTTGCGTATCTATGCGACGCCCTGCTTGAAATGGTTGGTTTGACTCACTCATGTTAATTTGTCTCCTAGCAGGTACTGCATGACATGATCTAATCGAATATGTTTTAGTTGTTTATCGGGGCTCGGCATTGGAGAGAACGATAAAAACTCAAATCCCTGTGCTGGCCACTCACTTTTATTAAGCATCCGCGAGGGAGGTTGCGGCGGTAAATAGGTAAGCCAATCAGGCTCGTATAATGGTTTGCCGTAAATGCAGTCGAGTGTTTGACCTTTGTCGGTAATTTGGCGCGGCTGCGTTGCTGTAATTGACGACATAGCCATGGTTTCTATTTTTACACCATCAAACTTTAAGTGATTACTTTGCTCATGCACGAGCGAATCAAGTAGCAGTGCTAAATCTTTATGGTGCTTAGCACTTATATGATCTGACTTATTAGCTGCAAATAATATTTTGTCTATGTTGGGCTTAAATAAACGTTTAAAAAAGCCCGATTCACCATAGTTAAAGTGTGCGAGTAATTGGTTTATTACACTGCTTTGCTCTTGGAGTGTTTCGTGCCCTTCGTTTAATGCACTAAGTACATCTACAAGTACAATTTGGCGATCGAAGTGTCTAAAATGCTCATTATAAAATGGTTTTACAACTTCTTTTATATAAGCGTTAAAGCGCTTAATTAAATGCGCTAAATTAGAACCCGCAACGACATCGTCACTATTTACTTTACCCGATACCGGAAAAAACAATAACAATGGCGCGCCTTGTAAGTCGCCAGGCATTAGCATGCGCCCAGGTTGCAACATGGCAAGTTTGGTGTCTTTTTTAAGCCCTACTAACATGCTTTGATAAAGCTGAGCAATATGAGCAAGTGCGTTTTCATCAACGGGAGCGTTTAAGTCAAGTTGCTCAACGGCCATTAAGAAATCACTTGATGTGTTTACGCGCGAAGGCTGAGTTAATAACGGGTATTGCTGCTCGCACCATTGAGAATAGCTTTGCTCAAGCATAGGTAAATCAAGGAGCCATTCACCGGGGTAGTCAATAATATCTAAATAAAGCGTTGATTGCGGCGAAAAGTGGCCGCGCAGCCCTGCATTACTCTGATACTTTATTGCCAAGCGCAGCGTATTAATCCGCTCGGTTGATGCAGGCCATGTAGGCATCCCATCGCTTGGTAATAATGAATTTAGCGCGCGCGTATAATTAAACGTAGGAACTCTTAACGCCTCTTGCGGCACAACTTTAGTGGCCACATGGCGGTGCTCGCGCATTACATCAAAAAAAGGTAAGTTTTTATCGTCAGCTTGGGTTGTTAAGTGTTTAACAAGTGCGGTAATAAAGGCTGTTTTACCACTACCACTTAGGCCAGTTACGGCAAGTTTTACGTGTTGGTCTAAACTGCGATGAAGGGCTTTTTGTGCTTTGCCTTTAATACTTTTAAAGGTCTTTTTTGCAAATGATTGGCTCATAAAGTGTCTTGCACCTAATTTGCCGTAATTTATCACGCTGCAAATAAGGTGCTATTAAATCCTTTAAAGTTTGTTAATTTCACGGCTCACCGTAAACTCGCTTGAAGTTACATGGCGCTCCATATCTTGAAGGCGAGTATCTACACGCGTTAAACGCTCTTTTAAATCTTGCAATGCGCGGCGCGGTGGCTCGCCCTTTTGCCATACTTTAAATTTTACTTCTAGCGGATCGTCAGTTTTAGTTGAGCTTTTAGTTTGCACTGTTGCGGGCTCTTTTTTATCTAAAATGAACCAGGCTGCAATATACGCTACCACAAATAATGGGCCACCCGTTAGCAGTACCGCACTAACAAATATAATGCGAACTAACCATAACTCCATATTAAAGTAGTCACTTAATCCCGCACATACTCCGGCTATTTTACCGCGTTGTGGGTCTCTTAATAATTCGCGTTTGGCACTCATACTTTGCGTCTCCATTGTGGTGACTCTTGATCAAGTAATGCTTCAAGTGTTTCAACCCTGTCTGCCATTTTTTCGGCTTTATGTGCAAGCTCAAGTAACTGGCGATGTTCGTGTTCACTTAAACCTTGGCTTACTTGTTTTTTGCTACGGTAATGTAAAATTAACCACAGCGGTGCAACAAAAATCATAAATATAACAAATGGTACAATTATTACGTCTGAATCAAACATAATCCTCTCCTGACAATCCGTTTTGATGTTTTTAAGCAGTGGGGCACTTTAAGTGCCCCTTTATAAATTATTTATCAGCTAGCTTCTTTTTAAGTTCGGCTAGCTCATCATCTATCTTTTCATTTTTTTGTAGATTAGCAATTTCGTCCGCTAACGTCTTTTTACCTAAATCGTAAGACTCAATTTGAGATTCTAGTCCATCAATTTTGGTTTCGTAACGTTCAAAGCGGTTAAGTGCGTCTTCTACTTTTGAACTATCAAGTGTCTTTTTCACTTCAAGACGCGACTCAGCCGAACGTTGGCGAAGTATAATTGCTTTTTGACGAGATTTCGCATCTGCTAGCTTTTCTTGTAGTGTCGTTACTTCTTGCTGTAGTTTCTCAATATGAGACTCTACATGTTCAAGTTCACTAGCGACTGAAGCAACGGCATCTGCCGACTTTTGCTTTTCAAGCAGGGCTGAGCGCGCTAAATCGTCGCGGTCTTTACTTAAAGCCAGTTCGGCTTTATCTTGCCAATCGCTTACCTGTGCCTTAAGCGTATCTAAGCGGCGTACAATTTCTTTTTTCTCAGCCAATGTTTTAGCTGATGTAGAACGTACTTCAACAAGCGTGTCTTCCATTTCTTGAATAATCAGACGAACCATTTTTTCTGGGTCTTCTGCTTTATCTAAAATGGCGTTGATATTAGAATTAACAATATCTGCAAAACGTGAAAAAATTCCCATAACATTTACCTCTGTAATTAAAACTTAGTTAGTCTGCTATAACTAGTATCAATATGCTTGCCAACTTTTTAAAAGTTAAAATACACTTTATTTTCATTACGTTAAACTAAATATACAAATTTCTTTAGTTATCCCTACTTATGAAATACACTAACTGTTAGTAAAAATGACCAAGAGTTAGGAAATATGAGCCAATATCGCCAACAGGATAATTTACTCGGCCAATCAGATAGCTTTCTGTCTGTATTAGATCAGGTATCGCAACTGGCTAATTTAGATAAACCGGTACTTATTATTGGTGAACGCGGCACAGGTAAAGAGCTAATAGCAGCACGCTTACACTTTTTATCAAAACGCTGGGATCAAAACTATGTAAAGCTTAACTGTGCAGCGCTTAACGAAAACCTACTCGAAAGTGAGTTATTTGGCCACGAAAGCGGTGCTTTTACGGGGGCAAGTAAACGTCACGAAGGTCGTTTTGAACGCGCTAACAGCGGCACACTGTTTTTAGACGAATTAGCTAATACCTCAGCTATGGTACAAGAAAAACTGCTGCGCGTTATAGAATACGGTGAGTTTGAACGTGTTGGCGGCAAACAAACTGTAAAAGTAGATACCCGCTTAGTGTGTGCGACAAACGAAGATCTTCCTTATTTGGCCGAGCAAGGTGAATTTAGAAGTGATTTACTCGATCGCCTTGCCTTTGATGTAATTACCCTACCACCACTGCGCGAACGCCAAGACGATATTATGCTTCTTGCTGAGCAGTTTGCGATGAATATGGCGCGCGATTTAGAGTGGGAACTGTTTAGCGGTTTTACCCGAAGCGCAACAGAAACACTGCTTAGTTATGATTGGCCAGGTAATATTCGTGAACTTAAAAATGTGGTTGAACGCAGTTTGTATCGCCACGGTAGTGAACATATTCCCGTTCACCAGATTATTTTAGACCCATTCGATAGCCCATTTAGACCAAAAGCGCGTATTAAAGCACCTATAGCAGCTCAAACTGTTAATGCAGAGCCTATTGTTGTTGCGCCGCCGATTACTCAAACAAGCAATGATTCTGCCGTTGATATTCAATTTCCGTGCAGCTTAAAAGAGCGTTCAAACGACTTTGAAATAAACATGATTAATAAAGCACTCGAACATAGCCAATTTAATCAAAAGAAAACTGCAGAAGTACTTGGTTTAACGTATCATCAATTACGTGGTTATCTTAAAAAATACAACTTGTTGGATCAACAATAGTCAGAGGTTATGCGGGTGCATAAATTATTACTTGTTTTGCTTGCCACCACTTTAGTTGGTTGCCTTGATAGCAAAGAAGAAATCATAGAAGAAAAAAACCAAGGCTTAGTTTATTGCGCTGAAGCTAACCCTGTGTCGTTTAATCCGCAAGTCACGACCACCGGTTCAACTATTGATATAATTGCTAACCAATTATACGACCGTTTAATTAGCATTGACCCTGTTACGGCAGAGTTTCAAAGTGAGCTGGCGACCGATTGGAGAATTAGTAAAGATGGTAAATCGGTTACCTTTACCCTGCGTAAAGATGTAAAGTTTCATACAACTTCTTATTTTACCCCATCGCGGGATTTTAACGCCGACGACGTTATATTCACCTTTAGCCGATTATTCGATGTATACAATCCATATCACTTTGTGGGCGATGCCAATTATCCGTATTTTCAAAGTGTGGGGATTGATCAACTCATTCGTAAAATTGTGCGTGTGTCTGACTACCAAGTGCGTTTTGAATTGTTTAATCCTGAAAGCAGCTTTTTAGCTAATATGGCCACCGACTTTGCCGTGGTGCTTTCAGAAGAATACGCCATGGAACTTAAGAAAAAAAACGAAGAAAACTTATTTGATCAGTATCCTATTGGCACTGGTCCGTATATTTATAAAGAATACCGCCGAGATCACCTTGTACGCTTTTACCGTAACCCACTTTATTGGAAGCACGACGTTGCACTTGAACAATTGGTTTACGACATAACCCCTAACGGCACTACGCGTATAGCAAAAATGCTGACTAAAGAGTGCGATGTAACGGCTCATCCAAGTAGTGCGCAATTGAGTATTTTAGCGCAACGTGATGATATAAACGTTGAAAAAGAAACGAACTTAAACATAGGTTATTGGGCGTTTAATACAGAACGTGCCCCGTTTGACGACTTGCGTGTACGCCAAGCACTTGCTCATGCAATAGATGTAGATAAAATAATGCAGGCGGTTTATTACGGTAACGGTACTCGCGCACAATCTATTTTGCCGCCAACCTCTTGGGCGTTTGAGCCACAAGAAGATATACCTACGTTTGATCCAGAACTTGCTAAAAAGTTACTAATTGAAGCAGGCTTACCTGATGGCTTTGATATGACGATATGGGCTATGCCTGTGAGTCGTATTTATAACCCTAACGCGCGAAAAATGGCTGAGCTTATGCAAAGTGATTTACGCAAAGTGGGCGTTAATGTAAGCATTGTAGAATATGAGTGGAACACGTTTATTCAACGTATTGGCGAGCATAGGCACGACAGTGTATTACTTGGTTGGGCCGCAGATACACCCGATCCTGATAACTTTTTTAGCCCACTGCTGAGTTGTACCGCTACTTTTAGTGGTAAAAACCCAGCAAACTGGTGTAATCCCCAATTTGACTTATTGCTTACTCAAGCACTAGACACTACTGATTTAAACAAACGTAAAAAATACTACGAAGACGCACAAAGCTTAATTATTCAAGAGCTGCCGTTATTACCGATTGCTCATGGCCTGCGCTTTCAAGCGAGTAGCGCCGACGTGGAAGGCATAACACTTGGCCCATTTGGCGCTATTTCGCTTGCCAATGCGAGGAAAAAATAATGATCTTAGATTATATTTTACGTCGCCTAGGTTTGTTCTTTTTTATGATACTGATGCTCAGCGTATTTACGTTTTCACTGGCGTATTTATTTCCCGGTGATCCGCTAAGTAATTTAAGCGGCATACCAAGTAGTAACTTTGCACAGCATAGTGAGCTTGAAGACAAATATTTATATAACAGCAATTACTTTATGCAATACATTGCCTTTTTAGGGCGAATATTTCAGGGTGATTGGGGGCTTTCATTTGCCTCTGGTAATAGTGTGTTTAGCCATATTGTTGATTTGCTACCGGCTACTTTAGAGCTAAGCGTATACGCATTAATTGTATCGGTTATTATTGGTGTACCGACTGGCATTTTAGGCTCTGGGTATCATAAACGTTGGCCCGACAAGCTTATAAACTCTACCACTATGGTGGGTTATTCAATGCCTGTATTTTGGCTCGCATTGTTATTAATAATGGTTTTTTCATTAAAGCTTGGCTGGTTTCCTATGTCGGGCAGAATGGGGCTCCTTTACGAAATACCCGCCAGTACTGGATTTATTTTAATTGATATTGCACTGGCTGGCTTTCCATATAAAGGAATGGCCTTTGTTGATGCGCTGCGCCATTTAACACTTCCGACTATTGTACTGGCTATGTATCCAACCACTGTATTAGTGCGCTTTACTCGCGAGTCTATGCTTAAGGTTATGGATCAAAACTTTATTAAAACAGCTAGGGCAAAAGGCCTTAACCGCCGCCAACTTATCATGCACCATGCACTGCGCAATGCATTACTGCCGGTAATTAAGCAAATTGGTTTGCAATTTAGTACGCTAATAACGCTTGCGATGATTACCGAAGTTATTTTTTCGTGGCCGGGTATTGGCCGATGGTTAATCGATAGTATTTATCAGCGTGACTTCCCTGCAATTCAAGGCGGGTTAATGGCAGTGTCTTTATTTGTTATTTTAGCTTCTATTACAGCTGAGCTTACTTACACTTTATTCGATCCACTCTCGCGGAATCAGGCCCATGGCAAAGTTTAATTTATTTTCTGAAGAGTCGAATAAATCGCCACTGGCGCGATTTTGGCGAAAGTTTAAAAATAACCACCCTGCTTTGGTTGGTTTATGGATATTTATGGCGTTTGCACTATTAGCCGCCACCGCTCCTTTTTTAGCCCCGTATGGTGTAAACCAACAACACACTGATGCACTGCTTATTCCGCCATCGTGGCGAGAAATGGGCGATGTACGCTTTCTTTTAGGTACCGATGATTTAGGCCGTGATGTACTCTCGCGCTTAATGAATGGTGCTACGTATACGTTTGGCCTCTCTGTTGTAGCCGCCCTAATCACGACTATTTTTGGTGTGTTAGTGGGTACTTTTGCAGGGATTAGTAAAGGGCTGCGTTCAAGCTTTTTAAATCACTTGCTTGATATAACGCTTTCTATTCCTTCTTTGTTACTGGCAATAATAATAATCGCCATACTCGGCCCGGGTTTAATGAATACCGTATGGGCAATTATTTTAGCATTACTGCCGCAGTTTATTCACTCAGTGCGTAACCTGATTGTTGATGAATTAAGTAAAGATTACATTACTGCGTTTAGACTAGATGGTGCGTCTAATTGGCATATTATATCGCGTGGTATTTTTCCTAATATTTATGAGCATATTGTGGTTATATTCACGATGGCGCTTTCTACCGCTATATTAGATATTTCAGCACTGGGATTTTTAAAATTAGGGGCTCAGCCACCGACGACCGAATGGGGCGCAATATTAGCCGAAAACCTAGGCCTCATTTATTTAGCACCGTGGACTGTAGCGCTACCTGGTATACTGTTATTTTTAGCCGTGTTATCTACTAATTTAGTAGGCGATGGCCTGCGACAAGTGCTAAAAGCACGTAAGGCTGATTAAATGCAATTACTCGATGTTCGTAACTTAACAATTGAACTACGTACCTCTGAAACTGTAATTAGAGCCGTAGACAGAGTGAGTTTTAGCTTAAAAGAAGGCGAAGTACATGCGCTTGTGGGCGAGTCTGGCTCTGGTAAAAGCCTAATAGCAAAAGCGATTATTGGTGTATTGAACGAACGCTGGGATATTACTGCCGACCGTATTCATTGGCGCGGTGTAGACTTAATGCGTTTAAGTCCAGAGAAACGCCGTAAAATAGTAAGCCAAGATATAGCGATGATCTATCAAGATCCAAGTCGCTGCCTTGACCCAACCGCTAAAATATTTGACCAAATTGCCGAAACATTGCCAGAGATCGCAACTAAAGGTTTCTTTTTAAAGCGCAACCGCGAGAGAAAAGACAGAGTAAAAGCGCTTATTCATAAAGTGGGCATTAAAAACCACGAAGCAGTACTAAGTAGTTACCCTCATGAGCTCTCAGAAGGCGTATGTCAAAAAGTAATGATTGCAATGGCCATTGCCCGCACTCCAAAGCTATTGATAGCAGATGAGCCAACTACAGCGCTTGAGAGCACAACTCGCGCACAAGTATTTAGATTACTAAAAAGCTTAAACCAACTTAAAAATATGTCTATTTTGATGATCTCTCATGAACTTGAAGAGATTGCACATTGGTCGCATGGCATTCATGTTTTATATTGCGGGCAAATGGTTGAAGCAGGCCCAACCCATGAAATATTCAAACAGCCTCGCCATCCATACACGCAAGCATTACTAAAAAGCTTGCCTGACTACGAACAAGGTTTAGCCCATAAAGAACCTTTTTATGCACTTAAAGGGACTATCCCTACCCTGCAACACTTGCCTATTGGCTGCCGCCTCGGGCCGCGTTGTCCGCAAGCACAAAAAGCCTGCGTGGTAACACCTACCCTTACTAAGCATCATGGTCATAGTTATGCGTGCCATTTTCCGTTAATTAAGGACATGAAATAATGCAGCCGCTACTAAAAGTACAAGCACTATCAAAAACATTCAATGTGCGAGCAGGGCTTTTTTCACGTAAAAAGTTTGAAGTACTTAAAAATATTTCGTTTTGTGTCGGTAAAGGCGAAAGTATTGCCATAATTGGTGAAACAGGTGCAGGTAAAAGTACATTAGCAAAACTACTTTCAGGAGCTGATACTGCTGATAGCGGGCAAATTTTGCTCGAGAATAATATTATCGAAGATAATGGCGTACGCGATAATCAATGCCGGGATATTCGTATGATTTTTCAAGATTCAGCTGCATCGCTCAACCCGGGGTTGACCATTGGCGAAATGCTTGATGATTGCCTGCAATATAATACTGAGCTTGATGCTAGTGAACGCACTGAAAAGATCGATGCAACGCTTTCAAAGGTGGGTTTGTTAATCGATCATAAACACTACTACCCGCATATGTTTAGTGTGGGGCAACTACAGCGTGTTGCATTTTCTCGTGCATTAATTTTAGATCCTAAGGTGATTGTGCTTGATGAAGCCGTTTCGTCTTTAGACCCTTCTATACGCGCTCAAATAGTGAATTTATTACTTAAGCTGCAGCGCGACACAGGCCTAACATATGTAATGATCACCCACCATTTAAGCCTAGTGCGCCACATCAGTGATTTTGTGGTTGTACTCGATAAAGGCGAAGTAGTTGAATACGGCCCTACTGAAGACGTTTTCCAAAACCCCCAATCAAAAGTAACGCAGCGATTACTGAGCTGCTAAAAGCAGCTTATAAATTTATACCTTTTTTGTAAGGTAACCGCATTTAGGTGGGTCTTGTTGTTAACTACATTTAATTAACAAGAAATCTTATGCTTAAAAAAACGTTACTACTTAGTCTTTCTCCCCTACTGCTACTATCTGCTTCAGCTATTTCAAATACATCACAAGAAGTTAAAAGCTGGGTAGGCGGCGTTGATCACCTCGGTTTAACAGTTTCTAATTTAGACTCATCTAAAGTGTTTTTTACTGATGTACTTGGTTTTAAAACGCTAGGAAGTGATCCAACCTACCCCGCTTATTTTTTATCAAACAATAAAATAACCATTACATTATGGCGCGTAAAAAATGATGAAAAACGTGTGGAGTTTAATCGGGCAGAAAATGTGGGCTTACACCATCTAGCACTCAGTGTAGAAAGTATCAAAAAGTTAAGCGAGCTACATACACACTTAAAAATGCAAAATAATATTATTATAGAGTTTGCACCAGAAAACTTAGGTAACGGCCCAACCCAACATATGATGATAAGAGAGCCTAGCGGCAATCGAATTGAGTTTATTGCCAGAGGTAATTAATACCAACCTGCAATAATACTTAATTAAGCGAATTGGTAATATACCAACTTTATTTAAGACAATAAAAAAGGCGCTTTAAAAGCGCCTTTCTTTATGAGCTAAAATTAATTATTCAACAGTTTGTGTAGCCGTTGGTAAGTTAAGTTCAGCATTGGCTTTAAGCGCTTCAATAAATACCATGTAGTTTTTATTAGCTTGCGCCATAGTAATGCTTTGTTTTGCTTGAGGGTCAATATTAGCTGCAACTTGTGCATCTGTTACCGACTTAAGCGCAACAATTGCTGCATCACCATTATTTAAATTAACAAGCTCAACTACCGCAGAATCTGCTGGGTGAGCCATTTTAAATGCTTGAGTCACAATAGCAGGTGAAACAGTGTAGCTTTGACGTGTTAACTGCGCTTCTTGACGAACCGTCAAGCTTTGCTCGTTTGCTACATCGTTTAAGCTCTTACCTGCTTGTACTTCTGCAAATAAGCTACGCGCTTTTTCTTTAGCAAGCTCAGATGATTTTTCATTAACTAAACGCGCTTTAATTTGCTCGCTTACTTCATCCAGCGGTTTAGTAGCAGCAGGTTTATGCTCGTTAATACGAACAATAATTGCATGCTCCTCACCAAGCTCAATCACTTCAGAGTTTACTTTATCTTCAAGTAAATCAACTGATGTTAGTGCTGTTACAACTGCAGGGCTGTTTAAAGGCTCTGGTAGAGCATTAAGTGCTAAAAGAGGTGTAGATTTAACTTCCACTTCAGCAACTTCTGCAGCGTCGTCTAAGCGGTCTGAAATTTCAAATGCAAGTGCGCCCATTTCTGTTTGCTTTTCGTAAAACGCATCTACTTTTTCAGCTTGTTCTAATTCAGCACGTAAGTCAGCTTTAACATCGTCATACGCTTTAACTTGTTGTGGTTGAATGTCTGTAAGTTTAATTATGTGATAACCAAACTCAGAAGCAACAACCTCAGAAATGTCACCTTTGTTTTGCAGTGCGAAAGTCGCATCTTCAAATGCAGGGTCCATTACGTCACGTTCAATCCATTCAAGGTCGCCGCCCATTTCGCCACTAACGATATCGTCAGATGATGATTCTGCTAACTCAGCAAAGTCTGCACCTTGCTCTAGTTGTGCATGAAGTGCATTGGCTTTTTCTTTTGCTGCATCATCGTCTTCACTGTTATCAATTAAGATATGTGATACGCGACGCTTTTCTGGCTCAACGTACTGCGCTTTGTTTTGCTCGTAATACGCTTTAACGTCATCCTCGGTTACCGATTCAACATTAATATCTGCTGCTTTAAGCTCAATATAACTTACTGAAATAAGCTCTGGAGATAAAAATTGTGATGCGTTTAGCTCGTAGTAATCAGACACTTCTTGCTCTGATACTTCTACGTCCGCGGCAAGCGCTTCTTTATTAATGACTAAGTAGTCAATACTACGAGTTTGCTGCTGCAGAGCAATTGCGCTTTTAAGCTCGCTCTCTAGGGCAAAGTCTGTACCTGCAACAGCAGATACTACCTGACTACGTGTCATATCTTTACGTAAGTATTCACGAAAAGCATCTGGTTGAAAGTTCATTTGACGAATTACTTGTAAGTAACGATCGTTATTAAACTTTTCACCAATTTGAAAGTACGGTAGTTCTAAAATTGTTTTACGTACACTTTCGTCGCTTACGCGAAGGCCTAAATCAGCCGCTAGCTGTGATTGCAATTCTTGTTGTACTAAGCGGTCAACTACACCTTGGCGAATTTGCGCCATGTAATTTGGATCAGCGGCAATTTGTGTAAAATATTCACCAAATTGTTGCTCTAAACGGCTACGTTCATTTTGGTAAGCACGGTTAAAATCGGTTTGACTAATTTTAATTCCATTTACTTCAGCAACGGGTTGTTCTGTGGTTTGACCTAAGTAACTACCGATCCCTGCTAAGGCAAAAGATAAAATCACCGCGCCTAAAATTATTTTGGCTACAGGTCCTTGCGAACCTTCTCTGATTTTCTCAAGCATTTGTTTATCTCTTTTTGATCAAGGTATTTTACCTTGTCACATGTAAAAAAAGCGTATCTTACCAGATACGCTTTTTCACTTGAAGTAACTGGCGGTAAAGTTACTTAATTCATCTGTTGTGGTGAATCAGTAACTTTACACTCGCCATAACTAATGTGTTTAAAACAGTGATTAGTTTACTGCGTCTTTAAGCGCTTTACCGGCTTTAAAAGCTGGAATAGTTGCAGCAGCAATTTGGATTGTTTCACCAGTTTGCGGGTTACGGCCTGAACGTGCAGCACGGTCACGTACTGAGAAAGTACCAAAACCAACAAGTGCAACTGAGTCGCCTTCTTTTAGCGCGCCAGATACAGATTCGATGAATGAATCTAGTGCACGACCTGCAGCCGCTTTAGAAATGTCAGCATCAGCTGCAATTTGATCGATTAATTGAGATTTATTCACAATATCATCCTCTTTCATTGTTATTATCAAGAGCGATGGTTTTTTAAACTAACATCACTTTTTTGAAAATTGTAGAGCAAACTTTTAATGCTCACATGATTATATTTTTCTTAAGCCTACGCCCCATAAGGGCTAGGCTTGAAAACCAGTGCTTAACTTATCATACCGTTTAGATTTGAAAAGCCCTAAAAAGCACTTTTTTTAGCTTTTTTCTTGGTTTTTAGGTGTTTCGACCGAAAAACTCTCAACAGGATGCACTAAAGCAAGCTTTAACACCTCGTCAATCCAAGTAACAGGGTGAATATCAAGACCTGCCAGCACGTTCTCTGGAATCTCTTTTAAGTCACGTTCGTTAATTTTTGGAATGATTACTGTTTTAATTCCACCACGATGCGCCGCCAATAATTTCTCTTTTAAGCCACCAATAGGAAGTACTTCACCACGTAGCGTAATTTCACCGGTCATTGCAACATCTGCTCGTACAGGGTTACCCGTTAAGCTAGATACAAGACCTGTTACCATTGCTGCGCCCGCACTAGGACCATCTTTCGGTGTTGCGCCCTCTGGTACGTGAACGTGAATATCACGTTTTTCGTAAAAGTCGCTATTAATACGAAATGTATCTGCGCGATTACGTACTACCGTCATTGCCGCTTGAATCGACTCTTGCATCACATCGCCCAGTGAACCGGTATAAGTAAGTTTACCTTTACCTGGTACAGCCGCACATTCGATTGTTAGCAAATCACCGCCAACTTCTGTCCATGCTAAACCTGTAACTTGACCAATACGGTCGCCATCTTCAGCTTTACCATAATCAAAGCGTTGCACACCTAAAAAGTCTTCTAGGTTATCTTGATTGATAGTCACTGTTTTAGTGTCTTTTTCAAGTAAGATATTTTTAACTGCTTTACGGCATAGTTTTGAAATTTCGCGCTCTAGGTTACGTACGCCCGCTTCACGTGTGTAGTAACGAATAATGCCAATAATTGCACTATCTTCGATAACTATTTCAGACTCTTTTAAGCCGTTACGTTTTACTTGTTTAGTAATTAAGTGCTCTTTTGCAATGTTTAGCTTTTCATCTTCGGTGTAACCCGATAAACGAATAACTTCCATACGGTCCAATAATGGGCCAGGAATGTTAAAGCTGTTTGATGTTGCTACAAACATAACATCAGATAAATCGTAATCTACTTCAAGGTAATGATCGGCAAAGTGGCTGTTTTGCTCAGGATCAAGCACTTCTAATAGTGCTGATGCTGGGTCGCCACGCATGTCTGATGACATTTTATCGATTTCATCTAACAAAAATAATGGATTTTTAACGCCCACTTTTGTCATGTTTTGAATTAGCTTACCTGGCATTGAACCAATGTATGTACGACGATGACCACGGATCTCAGCTTCATCACGTACGCCGCCAAGCGCCATACGAACATACTTACGACCAGTTGAACGTGCAATAGATTGACCAAGTGATGTTTTACCAACACCTGGAGGCCCAACTAAACATAAAATTGGCCCTTTAAGCTTATTAGTACGCTGTTGTACCGCGAGGTACTCAATAATGCGTTCTTTTACTTTATCTAAGCCGTGGTGATCGCTATCAAGAATTTTTTGCGCGCCCGCTAAGTCTTTTTTCACTTTAGAGCGTTTTTTCCATGGCACATTAATTAATGTGTCAATGTATGAACGCACTACAGTCGCTTCTGCAGACATTGGCGACATCATCTTAAGCTTATTAAGCTCTGTCGTCGCTTTGTCTTGTGCCTCTGCTGGCATACCCGATTCTTCGATGCGTTTTTTAAGTGCTTCAAATTCGTCAGGTACATCGTCAAGCTCACCCAGTTCTTTTTGGATAGCTTTCATTTGCTCATTGAGGTAATACTCGCGCTGAGATTTTTCCATCTGTTTTTTAACACGGGTACGAATTTTTTTCTCAACTTGCAGTAAGTCTATTTCGCCTTCCATTAATGCCATTAAATATTCAAGACGTTCTGTAACGCTTGAAATTTCGAGCACTTTTTGCTTTTCAGGTACTTTAAGCGGCATATGGGCTGCCATTGTATCGGCAAGTCGTGCAGGCTCATCAATACCTGAAACTGAAGTTAGTACTTCAGGTGGAATTTTTTTGTTTAGCTTTACATAGCCTTCAAACTGGCTAATTGCGCTACGAATAAAAATATCTTGTTCTTTCTCATCTACCGAATCAGATTCAATAAATTGAGCATTAGCAACAAAAAAGTCATCGTTATCTACAAATTCTTCAATTTGTGCGCGCTGTGTACCTTCAACTAAAACTTTAACTGTACCGTCTGGTAATTTTAATAACTGAAGTACAGTGGCAATAGTACCGATACGATAAATATCATCTTGCTCTGGTTCATCTACAGTTGCATCTTTTTGTGCAACCAAGAAAATTTGTTTGTCTTTGTCCATTGCCGCTTCTAGGCATTTTATTGATTTTTCACGGCCAACAAAAAGCGGGATCACCATGTGCGGGTATACCACAACATCGCGCAGTGCAAGGACTGGGATTTCGACTCGGTCGGTTCTCTCAAGCGTCATTATAGTTTCTCTTCGCACTTCATTTATTTTAAAGATTACTCAAGTATATGGGGATAACCTAATTAAAGTTCAACAATTTTCCCATACTCGATTAAATTAATTATAAAAAAAGGAGCCTAAGGCTCCTTTTTTCATTCAAATAGCTTAAAAACTATTCTGATGCAGCTTTATCTTGTTTATTATTTTCATAAATCAAGATTGGGTCTGACTCACCTTTAATAACGGTTTCATCAATAACCACTTTGCTTACGTCATCCATTGAAGGAAGTTCGTACATAGTATTAAGTAACACACCTTCAACGATTGAACGAAGACCACGTGCACCTGTTTTACGCTCCATTGCTTTGTGGGCAATTGCAGCTAAGGCATCATCGCGAAACTCAAGTTCAACGTCTTCCATACCAAACAATACTGAGAACTGTTTAGTAATCGCGTTTTTAGGTTCACTCAATATTTGCACAAGAGCAGCTTCGTCAAGTTCTGTTAACGTAGCAACTACTGGCAAACGACCTATAAACTCAGGAATTAAGCCGTATTTAACTAAATCTTCTGGTTCTACGTCTTTAAAAGTTTCACTTAAAGAACGACTCGCCGCAGATTCTTTTACGCTAACGCCAAAACCGATACCGGTATTTTTATGGCTACGTTGCTCAATTACTTTATCTAGGCCTGAAAATGCACCACCACAAATAAACAAGATTTTAGATGTATCTACTTGTAAAAACTCTTGTTGTGGATGTTTACGACCACCTTGCGGTGGAACAGAAGCAACGGTGCCTTCAATCAGTTTAAGTAGCGCCTGTTGAACGCCCTCACCCGATACATCACGTGTAATTGACGGGTTATCTGATTTACGAGAAATTTTGTCAATTTCATCAATGTAAACAATTCCACGTTGCGCTTTTTCAACATCGTAATCGCATTTTTGTAAAAGCTTTTGAATGATGTTTTCAACATCTTCACCTACATAACCTGCTTCGGTTAATGTAGTGGCATCGGCCATAGTAAACGGCACATCAAGTAGACGCGCTAATGTTTCTGCAAGTAATGTTTTACCACTACCTGTTGGGCCGATAAGCAAAATATTACTTTTACTTAATTCAATGTCTTGCTTAGTCGATTGGTTACGTAGGCGTTTATAATGGTTATAAACGGCAACAGACAATACTTTTTTAGCATGATCTTGACCAATAACATAATCGTCTAAGTGTTTACGAATTTCTTTTGGTACAGGTAGTTTGTCAGACGTATCATGCTTAGGAGCAATGTCTTTGATCTCTTCCCTGATAATATCGTTACACAACTCTACACATTCATCACAAACGTATACTGAAGGGCCTGCAATTAATTTACGCACTTCATGTTGGCTTTTGCCACAAAAAGAGCAGTATAACAATTTATTACTTTTGTCGCCGTCTGTAGGAGTGTCAGACATTCAGCTACCTCATTTTATTACGTTGGCCACCAAAACTGTTGGCGGCTATTTCAATACGCTTTAACTATACCAAAATTTATTGGTTTTCGCATAGTAACTCAAAGTGGCAAACAGGCAATCCTGCTCGCCAAGCGCTTACTTTTTGTCGCGATTTGTAAACACAGAGTCTACCAAGCCGTAATCTACAGCTTGCGTGGCACTCATAAAGTTATCACGATCTGTGTCTTTAGAGATAATATCTAATGGTTGGCCTGTATGCTCAGCCATTAAGCGGTTAAGCTTATCTTTAATAGACAGAATTTCTTTAGCATGTATTTCAAAGTCAGATGCTTGACCTTGGAAACCACCTAATGGTTGGTGAATCATCACACGTGAGTTTGGTAGGCAAAAACGCTTACCTTTAGCGCCAGCAGTAAGTAAAAAAGCACCCATGCTTGCAGCTTGACCTACACATATTGTACTTACATCTGGTTTGATGAAGTTCATTGTGTCGTAAATAGCCATACCCGCAGTTACTGAACCACCTGGTGAGTTGATGTATAAAAAGATATCTTTATCAGGATTTTCTGATTCTAAAAATAGCATTTGCGCTAAAATCAGATTTGCCATGTTGTCTTCAACTTGACCTGTTAAAAAGATAATACGCTCTTTTAATAATCTCGAATAAATATCATACGAGCGCTCGCCTTTCGGTGTTTGTTCAACAACCATTGGGACCAATGCATTTAGGGGATCTGTAATACCAGTATTCATACTTATTTAATTCCTTATGCGCTTATACTTATCCTTATTATAAGGAAGCATAGTTATCGTTTTTCGCAAATTTAGAGCCAAAAACTAAAATGGCCCGGGCACGCTGTATAAACAGAGTAGCACGAGCCATTTAATCGTTAGCGAGAGCTTAAGTCAATGACTTATTAAGCACCTTGCTGTGGATTCATGATGTCATCAAATGCTTTTTCAACATCAGTAACAACTGCTTTAGCTAAAATAGCTTCAACAGCTTGCTCTTCCATTGCTACATTACGCATTTGCTGCATAAGTTGATCATTACCTTTGTAGTATTCTACTACTTCAGTTGGATCTTCGTATGCAGAAGCTACCGTTGCGATTAATGCTTCAACTTTAGCGTCATCAACTTTAATCTCGTTAGCTTTAATCACTTCACCTAATAAAAGGCCAGTTTTAACACGCGTTACAGCTTGCTCGTGGAACAATTCAGCTGGAAGCTCTGGCATGTTTTGAGCGTCGCCGCCAAAACGTTGAGCTGCTTGCTGACGTAGAGCATCAACTTCTTGATCAACAAGTGCTTTAGGCACTTCGATTTCGTTGTTAGCTAAAAGACCTTTGATTGCTTGGTCTTTAACGCTTGCTTTAACCGCTTGGTCTAGCTCACGTGTCATGTTCTTTTTAACTTCTTCTTTAAGCGCGTCTACGCCGCCTTCGGTAACACCGAATTTAGTTGCAAACTCTTCGCTTAATTCTGGTAATTCTTGCGCTTCAACTTTTTTCACTGTGATAGTGAATTGAGCCGCTTTACCTTTTAAGTTTTCAGCGTGGTAATCATCAGGGAAAGTTACATCAGCAACTACTTCTTCGCCTGCTTTTTTACCTACGATGTTATCTTCAAAACCTGGGATCATACGACCTTGGCCAAGTTCTAATGGGAAGTCTTCAGCTTTGCCGCCTTCAAATACTTCACCGTCGATAGTACCTACGAAATCAACTGTTACACGGTCGTTTTCGCCAGCAGCTGCATCAACATCAGCCCAAGCTGCGTGTTGCTTACGAAGTGTTTCTAGCATGTTAGCTAAATCTTCGTCAGTCACTGTTACCGCTGGTTTCTCAACAGTAATTTTATCTAAACCTTGAACTTCAACTTCAGGGTAAACTTCAAACGTTGCTGAGAATTCTAAATCTTTACCTGCTTCAAGTGATTTAGGTGCGAATGTAGGCGCGCCAGCTGGATTGATTTTTTCAGAAACGATTGCTTCAATGTAATTACGTTGCATTACTTCGCCAGCAACTTCTTGACGAACTGCAGGGCCAAAACGCTTGTTAATTACAGATACTGGAACTTTACCAGCACGGAAACCATCTATACGCTGTGTTTTTGACAGTTGTTGTAGGCGTTTTTTTACTTCGGTCTCAACGTTCTCTGAAGGAACGGTGATAGTTATACGGCGCTCAAGGCCTTGGGTCGTCTCAACAGAAACTTGCATGATTTACCTCAATATTCAATTTTGGCGACTGTTCGCCTTCCTTTACAAACAAAGTGATCTGCATGAGTCTTGATAAAGTTTAAGCGGTTTTTCACACTTAAAAGCATCCGTCGCTACCATGAGATACCATTGCTGCTTTGCCCTTCGGGCACTATGTTAAACAATAGACGCGGCATTATAACCTAATATTTATGATAGTCGAGTATAGGGGGCAATTATTTGGACTAGATAAGGGACTATAGAGACTAACTGAATAAAAAACAGGCTAACTAGGCATTGAATGGATTAAAGTAGAAATTATTTAATAGAATTATAGGCTAACAGATTTAGATTTATAACTTAGAGGAATTTACTTATTATTCTTATTAGATAAGAAAATGGTCGGCGATGCAGGATTTGAACCTGCGACCCCTTGGACCCAAACCAAGTGCGCTACCAAACTGCGCTAATCGCCGACATTGAAGAGTTAACTTCTTTTTTCATACTGAACACTTAAACTGAGAGTTTAAGACCATTTTAAGAAAATGGTCGGCGATGCAGGATTTGAACCTGCGACCCCTTGGACCCAAACCAAGTGCGCTACCAAACTGCGCTAATCGCCGATATTCGTTGTAAATGGGGTGACTGATGGGGCTCGAACCCACGACAACCGGAATCACAATCCGGGGCTCTACCAACTGAGCTACAATCACNACCCACGACAACCGGAATCACAATCCGGGGCTCTACCAACTGAGCTACAATCACCGCTATATTTACATGTTTTCAAATGGTGCACCCAGAAGGATTCGAACCTTCGACCCACGCCTTAGAAGGGCGTTGCTCTATCCAGCTGAGCTATGGGCGCATCGAAAACTTCATAGTTTACCAATAAGCTATTCGATTATAATAAATTATAAAAATGGTCGGCGATGCAGGATTTGAACCTGCGACCCCTTGGACCCAAACCAAGTGCGCTACCAAACTGCGCTAATCGCCGAAACTTATTATTGTTAGCGAGTGACCTCGTTGACAACGGGGTGCATAATAGTGATTTGACGGGGTTAGGTCAAACGTTTTTTTAATAAAACCAATCAAGTGCTCATTTTTAGTGCACAATGGTTAAATATTACAATAGTAGGCTGAAATTTAAACTATTTAATAACTCAAATGTTATATACATTAAAAGCAACTTGGCGCTGCTATGCTTTTCTGCGAAAATAGTAGACACATTATAAAACGAGTTAAATAAAGAGTATGTTTTCTTTATTAGCATTTTTACCCCTATTTTATTATGCATTCGTTTTTAGAGTATCGGTATCTAGTTAATTAACCCCAATTAAAGGTCACCCATGACGGCAAACATCATTGATGGTAAGGCAATCGCAAAACAAGTACGTAGCGCTGTAGCAGAACGCGTAAGTGAACGTGTAGCAAATGGTTTACGTGCACCAGGACTTGCAGTAGTACTTGTTGGACTTGATCCAGCAAGCCAAGTTTATGTTGGTTCAAAACGTAAAGCCTGTGAAGAAGTAGGTTTTATCTCCAAATCATTTGATTTACCAGCAGACACGCAAGAGCAAACTCTTTTAGATTTAATTGACGAGCTAAATAATGATGCCGAAGTTGATGGAATTTTAGTGCAGTTACCACTGCCAAAAGGTCTTGATGCTGAAAAGATTTTAGAACGCATTACCCCACATAAAGATGTTGATGGATTTCATCCATATAACATTGGTCGATTAGCACAGCGTATGCCTGCCCTTCGCCCATGTACCCCTAAAGGTATTATTACATTACTTGATTCAACGGGTGTACGTTATAAAGGGATGCATGCAGTTGTCGTTGGCGCGTCAAATATTGTTGGTCGTCCAATGTCGTTAGAGCTTTTATTAGCGGGTTGTACTACCACAGTATGCCATAAGTTTACTCAAGACTTAGAAACGCATGTTCGCCGCGCTGACTTATTAGTTGTGGCTGTAGGTAAACCTGAATTTATACCTGGAGATTGGATAAAAGAAGGCGCTATAGTCATCGATGTAGGCATTAACCGTTTAGACACGGGTAAATTAGTCGGTGATGTTCAATACAGTGTGGCTGAACAAAAAGCGCATTTCATTACACCTGTACCAGGTGGCGTTGGCCCGATGACGGTCGCGAGCTTAATTGAAAACACACTTGAAGCGTGTGAGAAATATCACAGCTAAGCTGTTAAAAAATTAAAAAGGGTTGCCATTTGGCAACCCTTTTTTTGTTTAACGTGTATTACTTTAAACGCTTACGCTTTACGCCACGTTGTTTTACCGGCTGAATCTTCAAGTATTACACCTAACGCATTAAGCGCATCACGTGCTTCATCAGCAGCAGCCCAGTTTTTACTCGTACGTGCTTCATTACGTTTTACAATTAATGCTTCAATTGTCGCAACTTCGTCGTCATCTTGCCCGCCTTGTAAAAAGGCTTCCGGTGCTTGTTGAGCAACCCCTAAAACGTTACCAATACTGCGTAATATAAACGCAAGTTGCCCAGCTTGAACTGCGTCACTTTCTTTTACGCGGTTTAATTCTTTAGCAAGTTCGAACAACACAGGTAGTGCTTCTGGTGTATTAAAGTCGTCATTCATTGCTTTTCTAAATTTAGCAACAAACTCATTACCTTCTAAATCGCACTCTACCGGTTCGACATCACGAAGCGCTGTATAAATGCGCTCAAGTGATGAACGCGCTTGGTCTAAATTTTCTTGTGAGTAATTTAGTTGGCTACGGTAATGACCTGAAATTAAAAAGTAACGAACAGATTCAGGATCGTATGCTTTTAAAACTTCACGCACTGTAAAGAAGTTATCTAACGACTTAGACATTTTTTCTTTGTTTACTTGAACCATGCCAGTATGTATCCATGTATTTACATACTTGCCGTTGTTTGCACAGCACGATTGGGCAATTTCGTTTTCATGATGTGGAAACTGTAAATCAGACCCCCCACCGTGAATATCAAAATGCTCACCTAAGTGCTTTGAGCTCATTGCCGAACATTCAATATGCCAACCCGGACGCCCTTCACCCCACGGTGATGACCATGATGGTTCACCTGCTTTTGCTTTTTTCCATAACACAAAATCAAGTGGATCGTCTTTATCTTGCGCCACTTCAACGCGAGAGCCTGATTGCAACATAGTTAAATCTTGCTGAGAAAGTGCACCGTATTGCTCAAACGTTGATACATCAAACAAAACATCGCCGTCGGCTGCGACATAGGCATGGCCTTTTTCAATCAAGCGCTTAACCATAACGATAATTTCATCCATATGGCTTGTAACTGTTGGTTCAATATCTGGGCGTAGCATATTTAGGCTATCAAAATCTTCATGCATCGCTTTAGTCATGCGCACAGTTAATTCGTTTATTGACTCACCATTTTCGTTCGCACGTTTAATTATTTTATCGTCGATATCTGTAATGTTACGTACATATTTTAAATCGTAACCAATATGGCGTAAGTAGCGCACAATTACGTCAAAACCTACAAAAGTACGAGCGTGTCCAATATGGCAGTAATCATAAATGGTGATACCACACACATACATGTCGATTTTTCCTTCGACCATAGGTTTAAATTGCTCTTTTTGTCGCGTGAGTGTGTTGTATATATTTACCATTTACTTTGAGTCCTTGACTATTTACTTGAACAGTTATGTTACCACTTGAAAAGCCCCTGCTCTAGCGCTTTATAACAAACCAAACATCTACTTTGTTAATCTTAGCCAACTACGATAAAATAGCGCCAATATTTAAACCGGATATAGGAAAACACATGGTTGTTCTACACACTAATTTTGGTGACATCACCATTAAAATGTTTGAGCAAGAAGCTCCAAACACAGTTAAAAACTTTTTAGAGTATGCAAATGCTGATTTTTTCAACGGCACTATCTTTCATCGCGTAATCGATGGTTTTATGGTTCAAGGCGGTGGTTTTGTTCCAGGTATGGAACAAAAAGAAGTAAACGACCCAATTCAGAATGAAGCTAATAATGGCCTGTCTAATAAAGTAGGCACTTTAGCTATGGCACGTACACCTGATCCTCATTCAGCTACAGCACAGTTTTTCATTAACGTGAACAACAACGACTTTTTAAACCACAGCAGCGAAACATCGCAAGGTTGGGGTTATTGTGTTTTTGCTGAAGTAGTAGAAGGCATGGACGTAGTAAATAAGATTAAAGCAGTTGCAACAGGTAGTACTGGTTTTCACCAAGACGTACCTCTTGAAGATGTGATCATCGAAAGCGTTACTGTTAACTAGTAACGTTTACTCATATTATGTGAGTATATAAGCGGGTGTATACTATTAGTATATGCCCGTTTTTTTAAAACTAGAATAGACTGACCTATGACACGCCAAACTTACTTTATTGCAGATTTACACCTAAGCGAAAACCGCCCCGACATTAGCGCTGCATTTTTTGACTTTTTAAATACACATATATTAAATAAAGATGTAGATGCACTTTATATTTTGGGTGATTTTTTTGAAGTATGGGTTGGAGATGACTACATTACTGCACTGAGTGCCGATGTAGCAAAACATTTAAGCGCCGTTAATGATGGTGGCACACCTGTTTATTTTATACATGGCAATCGTGATTTCATTATGCGCAAGCAATATGCCGACATGGCCGCAATGACATTACTCGATGAACAAACAGTCATTGATTTATATGGCACGCCTACCGTTATTTTACATGGCGACGAAATGTGCACTCAAGACACTGAATATCAAAACTTTCGTAAAAAGAGCCGTGGTTGGTGGTGGCCAAAATTGATGCTTGCAATGCCGCTTTGGTATCGTAAAAAAATAGCGCGTAATGCCCGCGAAAAAAGTAAGTTAAGCCAAGCTGATAAACCTATCGAAATTTTAGACGTTGTCGATGAGGCAGTACTTGCCACCTTTGCCAAACATAACGTTACGAATATGATTCATGGTCATACTCACCGCCCTAATGTTCATACGTATAAAGTTAATGAACAAACACTTACTCGCACAGTGCTAGGTGACTGGTATACCCAAGGCTCTTATTTAGTCGTTACCCCTCAATCACAAGAATTAATTAGCACGCCTTTCGCATAATTTAAAATTCTGACTATTATTTATCTATATATATGAATAATAGTGAGAGGTTGAATGATTAAGCTGTTAATTTTCATCGTAGTAATTGCCATTCCTACACAAGTATTTAGCAAGCAAACATGGCAAATTGTTACAGAAAACTACCCTCCCTATTTTAGCGAAAACCTACCTAGTAATGGCTGGCTATATGAAATAGCCGAATCAGCTCTTAAAACGCAAGGTATTAATAGCGAAGCCGAGTTTACGACCTGGGACCGCGCCCTAAAGCTATTAGAAAAAAACAGAAAAACCGCTATTTTAGGTGCTTTTTATTCATTAAAAAGAAATGAAGTTTTTTACTACTCTCGTCCACTTGCAGTTGCTCACTCAGGAGTTTTCAAACGAAAAGAGAGTGTTATTAATTTCGATGGTACAGTTCAATCATTAACACCTTATAGTATTGGCACAGAAGACAATGCCTTTGTAAGCCAAGAGTTTGCTAGAAATAGGGAGCTGGCAATAACGTCCACTAAAAGCCTTCCTACAAGCTTATATTTACTACAACAAGGGCGTATTGATTTAGTCGCGGGTACTAAAGAGGTTGGAAATTATTGGCTTGAACACACTAAAACCGAAGATTCAGATGATAATAATATTGAGTACTTATCGCCCGACCTTGCTTCTCATAAACTATATTTAGTTGTCTCTAAATCAAATTATAGAGCCAAAGAATACTTACAAAAATTTAATAGAGGAATTGATATAATAACTAAAAATGGACGCATTGCTAAAATTATGAAAAAACATAATTTCAGCAATCAGAAAATAGCAGAATATATTAATTTTTTAAAAGAAAATGAGGGTATTTAAACAGTGGGAACACCGCTGTGAAATTTAAAATCAGTATCGGTTGTCGAAATTAACTCTTTTTCTTTTTCACCAAAAAAGTTTACGCGATCGGTAATATCAAAATCAGCAATTTCTTGCGCTAAAGTTAAATAATCTTGGTAATGACGCGCTTCTGAACGTAACAACGAAATATAAAAATCACCTAAACGTTTGTCAACATGCGGTGCAAGCTTTGCAAAACGCTCACACGAACGCGCCTCAATATAAGCGCCTACTATTAGCTTATCGACTAATGCATCGGGCTCGAACGTTTTAACATGACGGAGCATGCCTTTTGCGTAACGACATGGTGTAATACTTTGATACTCAACACCGTACTCGTCCATAATTTCGAGCACTTGATAAAAGTGATGCAGCTCTTCTTTTATCAGCAAAACCATTTTATCGATTAGACCTTGCCCGTATGGAGAACTCGATTTAGGAATTATTGATTTAGTGAGCTTATTTTTAGCAGCCAGATCGCGCCAATTCCCTTCTCGTTTGTAAATAAGCGTTTCAAATGGCTTTAGCCACTCGAGTAATGCATCACTACCCTCTTTATCTACCGCGTATTTACGTATTAAAAACATCGCACTTTGAGCTGCTTTTAATTCACAAATTAAGTGATCTATTAAAATGACTGATAAGTTTTCTTTTTTAATTGCTTGCTCTACCCATTGCTCTGGGGTGGTACACAATAAAAAGTTATTAATCGGCTCTAAAAGTTGGCTATGTGGCACGTTGACTGCTCATTACTAAATAAATTTGATAGACCATTATTTTAACACGAAATTTTGCTTGGGATAAATCAAAGCCCTGATCTGCGTCTAAATGTTAATACCGAGTTAACTTGACTTTGCAAAATAAGTGAACCATAACTGTACATAGACTGTATAAAAATAAACCAACCAAAACAATAATACGTTCCTTTTATGGAGTAAGTACTATGATACTAAATCACCTCTGGGGCATTTATGCTCACCCACTTGAAGAATGGCAAACAATAGATAATCGCCATGAAAGTTTAACCTATAGTTTGTCGCATATTTTACTGATTGCTTTATTTCCTTCAATAATGGGCTACTACTCATCTGTTTATTTAGGATGGAGTATAGGTGCAGGCAATCCCGTATTTTTAACGCACGATAGTGCACTGCTAATTGCAGGTGCAATGTATTTTGCATTAATAGCGGGTGTTTTTGCATTGGCGTATTTAGCCCATTGGATGGCGGTTACATTTGGCTCTAAACCTACATTTACACAAACACTTGAACTTGCAGCATATACTGCAACACCAGTGTTTATGTCGGCACTCGCCGCTTTTTGGCCTGTACTTTGGTTTGTAGTGTGTATTGGAATTATTGCACTGGCTTACTCAGTTTATTTACTCTACACCGGCGTACCAATACTTATGCATATCCCAGAAGAGCGTGGCTTTATTTACGCCAGCTCGGTAGTAACGTGTGGATTAATATTACTGGTTATTATTTTAGCTGTAACAGCTATGCTTTGGACTAATGGGATTGTTAGCCCAATGTTTACTTAATAAAGTTTACCGAATAAAGAGTCGTGTTTGATAGAAATGTTCCCTTTCTTTCCTTCGCAAAAAAGGAGCTAATTAGCTCCTTTTTTTATGTGTAACGACTTTTTATTAACTAATCATTAATCAGCTTCATTTTCGTCTTGGTTGTGTATTTCTAAACCTGAAGACATCGCACTTTCGCGAGTGCTTTTTGCTGAATCGTTACGTAGCTTATCAATACGATTTAAATAGTTTTGATCAATATCGCCAGTAATATATTGGCCATCAAATACTGAAGTTTCAAACTTAGTAATTTCAGGATTTTCTTGGCTAACCGCAGCAATTAAATCTTTTAACGATTGAAAGATTAAACCGTCAGAACCAATACTTGCATTAATATCTTCAACTTCACGTCCGTGAGCGATAAGCTCAGCTGCTGAAGGCATATCAATACCGTACACATTAGGGAAACGTATTTCAGGTGCCGCTGATGCAAAGTAAACGTTTTTAGCGCCAGACTCTCGGGCCATTTCAACAATTTGTGCTGATGTTGTACCACGAACAATTGAGTCATCAACTAATAATACGTTTTTACCTTTAAACTCGCGATCAATTGCGTTTAGCTTTTGACGCACTGATTTTTTACGCATCTCTTGGCCAGGCATGATAAATGTACGACCAATATAACGGTTTTTAACAAAACCTTGGCGATACGGTAAATCAAGCACACGTGCAATTTCCAGTGCTACATCACATGAAGTTTCTGGGATTGGGATAACTACATCAATATCTTTATCAGCCCATTCACGTGCAATTTTTTCGCCTAGTTTAGTCCCCATGTTTACCCGTGTTGCGTACACAGACATACGGTCTATTGTTGAGTCAGGTCGAGCAAAATAAACAAATTCAAAAATACACGGCGAGTAAGATGCCTTATCAGCACAACTAAGTGAATGGAATTCACCTTCTTCTGTAACATATATAGCTTCACCAGGGGCTACATCACGTACAAACTCAAAACCGTCCGGTTTCAACGCAACGCTTTCTGAGGCAAACATGTACTCAGTACCTTTTTCGGTTTCGCGTTTACCAAATACAAGTGGGCGAATACCATTAGGGTCGCGAAAAGCAACAATGCCGTGGCCGATAATCATAGCAATAGTTGCATAACCACCGCTTACTTTATTGTTTACTTCGGTTACCGCAGTAAAAATATCTTCAGGGTCTAAATGCAACTTATCAGATTTGCTTAATTCATGTGCCATGATATTAAGTAAAATTTCAGAGTCTGATGTTGTATTAACGTGACGACGTGCTTCTGAGAATAACTGCTCTTTTAAAGCTTCTGCATTAGTAAGGTTGCCATTATGGGCAAGTGCTATACCAAACGGTGAGTTAACATAAAAAGGCTGTGCTTCAGATGAGCTTGAAGATCCTGCTGTAGGATAGCGCACATGGCCAAGACCAATTGTACCTTGTAGTCGTTTCATATGACGTGTGTGAAAGGCATCTTTCACTAAGCCATTTGCTTTGCGCAAGCTAAACGTATTATTCTCAATGGTAATGATACCCGCGGCATCTTGACCACGGTGCTGCAAAACAGTTAAGCCATCATAAATCGCCTGATTCACAGGGGATGTTCCGACTATTCCAACGATACCACACATGTAATTTATCCTCGCCGATTAACGGTTTACTGAATTTAAAAAGCTCGAGTTGTTTTCTAGGTACGAAAAGAACCATTCAACAACAAAGCCAAATTCTGGAATCAAAATAGAATTGCCCCACCAGTGCGTATTGGGTGCACCAGTAAAAGCATCAAGAAAGAAGAGTAACGCGCTCACGACCAACACGCCTCGTAGAGCACCAAACACTATGCCAAAGACACGGTCGGTACCCGATAAACCAGTACGATGTACAAGCTCACCTAAAATATAGTTTAGTAAACCGCCTAACAGTAGCGTCGCAAAGAATAATATGGCTATGGCCGCAGCATTTCTTAAAAGGGGTTCAGAAATGGTTGTTAGGAAGGAAGCTAAATATTGGTAAAATAAGCTAGAGATGATAAAGGCGCCAGCCCATACCGCTAATGACATTGCTTCTTTTACAAAGCCGCGTATTAAACCGATGATGGTAGACAATGCAATGATGCCAATAATGGCGTAATCAACCCAGATCATAAGAACCAATTAGTCGCTAATTTGGGGCGCA
Organism: Pseudoalteromonas sp. NZS71_1; assembly: GCF_015864305.1. NCBI lineage: Bacteria > Pseudomonadati > Pseudomonadota > Gammaproteobacteria > Alteromonadales > Pseudoalteromonadaceae > Pseudoalteromonas > Pseudoalteromonas sp. NZS71_1. Next base: position 189,774 of record NZ_JADYXM010000008.1, read on the forward strand.
TTCTATACCCAAACATCGTTAGTATGCAAGTTTAAACGGGAGATTACTGGGCTGTAGTCAATACAAAAAATTAACATTATAGAATGGGTATTGTGAGATAAAGATAATGATAAAAACAAATATAAATAAATAAAAAAAGGCTTGTGATACAAGCCTTTTTTTAATTATTTTGTTACTTCGTATTGCGTAACTTTACCATTTAATTTAGTAAGCTCTTTCAGCTGGGGAAGCTGCTTTTGTAATTCATTTTTATCAAGCGAAGGACCAACAAATACCTTGGTTAACGTCCCATTTGGGGTTTTAATCGGTTTAGTAAACGTTTTAAACCCTTCAACTTTTAATTTAGCCTGTAATGCTTTTACATTTGCAACATGTGAAAAACTACCTAATTGAATAACGTAAGCCATACTTGTTAGGTTTTCATCACTTTTACGAGGCGCAATAGGTTTTGGTTTAGCCTGAACCGGTGCCTTAGTGATCGGTGTAGCTTTGGGTTCAATAGTCGCTTCAACAACTTTATTCTCTACAGCGTAGTCACTCTCATCCATAGCGTTTTGCTGCTCAAAAGCTTCATCGTCAGCTTGAATATCTTCAATTTCATCTTGTTTTAGTGGCTCAGCATTAGCCATGTTTTCATCAATTGACTCTTGAAGATCGATTGTTTTGAACTCAGGGCGATCAGGTATCGCTTTAAAGCCCTCTTTATAATGCACTTTTTCGCCATCGAGTATATTAGGGATAAACACAATTGCTGCGATCACTACTATACTTGTTCCGACTAAGCGATTAATAAAACTTGAGTTCACCGACATCCTCTCTATTTTTTAAAGTAATTAATAGCGCCGGCCACTGTAAAAAATGAACCAAATACAATCAACATAGTATCACTTTGTTGTTTTGGTAAAATTACACTCAGTGCCTGTGCCACACTATCATAGCTATTGATAGTATTATGATGAGATATACCCTGCAGCGCATTTTGTAAATTACTTGCAGTGTCGCCTCGCGGACCACTTAAGCTCGCTAATGACCACTCATCGACCAAGTGACTTACTTCTTTAAGTACACCCACTTTATCTTTATCAGCAAGCATAGCGGCTAATGCATGAATTTTAAAGCCTTTATCTTTATAGCTTGATAACTTATTGGCTAAATAACGCGCCGACTCAGGGTTATGTGCTACATCGGTAAAGACTAAAGGCTCAGCGCTTAACTGCTGAAACCGCCCTTCTACAACTAAATTAGCGAGGCAATTTCGTATGACTTGCTCACTAGGTAATAAGCTTAAAACACTTAGCGCAGTTAACGCAGTTGCTGCATTTTGACACGGTATTGCTGGCTTATCTATTACAAGATTATGTTCTTTATATTGCCAATTAAAGCTCTCAGCATTCTCTTTGAAAATAAAGTCACTGCCCGACAACGTCATATTGGCATTAATTTCTTTGCCGTAATCAGTCATTGTGTGAGGAATATTTAAATCCCCTATAATAGCAGGCGTATTTTCACGAAAAATACCGGCTTTATCATAAGCCACTAACTCTCGTGTATCACCTAGGTACTCTTTATGATCTAAATCGATAGTGGTGATCACGCTTGCAAAGGGAGTTACTATATTTGTAGCATCAAAGCGCCCGCCTAGACCAACCTCTAGTAATACATAATCGACCTTACAGCGTTTAAAAATTGCCAACGCACCCAAAGTACCATATTCAAAATAAGTCAAAGGAGTGTCTTTACGGCCTTGCTCAAGCTGGTGAAAAGCATCTATATGAAGTTGGTCTGCCAGCTCTTCGCCATTAACTCGTACACGCTCGTTATAACGAATTAAATGAGGAGATGCGTAAGTACCCACGCTAAAACCTTGCGCTAGCAATAGCGACTCTAAGCAACGTGCAGTGGTGCCCTTACCGTTTGTACCGGCAATAAGAATAATTTTACTTGGAGTGTTTAAAAGGCCAATATTGTTGGCAACATTAGCAACTCGTTCTAGGCCCATTGCAATGTTAGCGGGGTGAACACTTTCTAAATAAAAAAGCCAATCATCAAGGCTTGATGATTGGCTAGGAATTGTTTTTGTCATAGCGTGTAATCAGTAAAGCTGAAATTTACGCTACTCTATGCTCTTGTTCCGTAGAAGGCAAGTTCATAAATTTAGCTAAAATGCGTGCAAGGGTATCGCGCATTTCACGGCGGTCAATAATCATGTCAATTGCACCATGTTCTAGCAAAAATTCACTACGCTGAAAACCTTCAGGTAATGTTTCGCGAACAGTCTGCTCAATAACACGAGGACCTGCAAAACCAATTAACGCTTTAGGTTCAGCAACGTTAATATCACCCAGCATAGCAAGTGATGCAGATACACCACCCATTGTCGGGTCGGTCATTACTGAAATAAATGGAAGACCTTTTTCCGTCATTTTTGCAAGTGCAGCACTTGTTTTAGCCATTTGCATAAGCGACATAAGCGCTTCTTGCATACGTGCTCCGCCTGATGCAGAAAAACAAATAAGCGGCATGTTATGCTCTAAACATTGATCAACAGCATCAACAAAGCGAGCGCCAACAACAGAAGCCATTGAACCACCCATAAATGAGAACTCAAATGCTACCGCTGCCACTGGAATACCTTTTAATCGGCCTTTCATAGCTACAAGTGCATCTTTTTCACCACTTGCTTTTTGGGCTGCACTGATACGGTCAGAGTACTTTTTAGAATCTTTAAACTTAAGAATGTCTTTAGGCTCATGTTGTGTACCAAGCTCTTGACGATCACCTTCATCTAAAAAGTGCTCTAGGCGCTTACGGCCACTAACACGCATGTGATGGTCACACTTAGGACATACGTTTAATGACTTTTCTAATTCAGCTTTATATAAAATTGAATCACACGATGTACACTTAGCCCAAACACCTTCTGGGATTTCTTTACGACCTGATGATTTTGTCGTTTTAGGTAAGATTTTTTCTAGCCAACTCATTTGCAACTCTCTTAATACTGTTCTGTGTCGCGAGCCTGCTAATAGCAATTAGCAGACAAATTTTTTCAATTAAAACATGAATTACACTAACGCGGTATAAAAAACTGGTCTTAGTAGTTAAAAGTGCTCATAAAAAGTACTTATACCACATCTATATCAGGCAAAAATAAAGGGCCTAGAGGTGTTTGAGGAATATTAAATTGCTCAGGGTAGTCAACATCCACTAAATACAAACCAGCAGCCTTAGCGGTAGCACTGGCCTTTGCGCGTTCTTTACAATCGAGTAGCTCTTTTATCCATATAGGTTGTTGTTTATGTAAACCAACATCCATTAAGCTGCCTGTGATATTACGTACCATGTGATGTAAAAATGCATTCGCTTTAATATCAATAATAACGTAAGTACCTTGGCGCTGTACCGACAGATGATGAATTGTTCTTGTCGGTGTATTCGCTTGGCAATGTATCGCTCTAAAAGAGGTGAAATCGTGTTTACCTATTAAGTACTGACACGCCTCTTGCATCTTTGTTTCATCAAGATGATGATGAAAATGCGTAACACCCTCGTTTAATACCGCACCTCGTAGGGGGGAGTTATAAATAACATAGCGATAACGACGAGCTGTAGCACTAAAACGGGCATGAAAGTCATCAGCAACCGGTTGGGCAAAGCGAATAGCAATATCTTTAGGCATTAAAGTATTCATACCTAGTGTAAATGCGACCATATCGCGATCAGCTTGCGTTTCAAAGTGTATTACTTGGCCTGTACCGTGCACACCAGCATCTGTACGCCCTGCACATATAACTTCAACAGGATGATTACAAATACGCGACAACGCTTTTTCTACTTCTTGCTGTACGCTATTTACATGTGATTGACGCTGCCAACCACTATAACGTGCGCCGTTGTATTCAACTCCAAGTGCTACTCGCATAATTACCGTTTTACCTACTGTGCTAATGAACGAGGCATTTTATGCTATCTAACGATGCAATAAAAGGAGACCTGTCGTAATCAAACCAATACACATAAAAAAACCCGTATTTAGCTAAGCTAGATACGGGTTCTTATAAACATTTTAATTATTTTAGTTTAGCTTTTAAGCTAAGTGCTTCCTCTTGAACTTCTTCAGGACCTTTGTTAATGACATCCTCAATAACTTTAAGCGCAGAATCAAAATCATCAATTTCAATATAAGCACGCGCTAAATCAAGTTTAGCTGAGTAGCCACCACTTTCAGCATCAACATCCGTTGGGTTATCACCTGCAAGTAATGCATCAAACTCACTCAAACCGACATCCATATTAACGTCGGTGTAAGGTTCGTGTTCAAGTTCAGCGTCGTCACTTTCTTCTAATAATGAATCAATATCTACAAATTCATCATTATCAAGTTGCTCAACATCACTACTTTCAACAAGTGACTCTTTTGTAGTTAATGAATCATCTGTCTCTAAGTCTTCTTTTAGCAAGCTGTCAAAGTCAACATCAAATTCACTGCGGTCATCAACACTTAAGTCTTCAGGCTCTGCTAACTCACTAAGTAATGAATCAAAATCAGTTTGCGTCAAATTCGACATAAACTCTTCATCAAGTTCGTCGTCAGAGCTAATATCAGTGCTACCCACTTCATCTAAGCTTGTTAACTGTGCTTCGCGCTCTGCATTTGTTTGCTCTTGCGATTCGTCTGATAACTCATCAGTTAGTGCTTGCTCTAAACTATCTTCGTCAAATTCAGCATCTAATTCAGAAAAATCATTTTCAATTAAAATCTCATCATCAAAATCATTTTCTAAACTATCTAAATCAGCATCTGCCATAAGTGCGTTTGCTAAATCTTGCTCAGCTTGGCTGGAAGCGACTCCCGGTGCCTCACCATCTAAATCATCCCCTTGTAATTCTTCAGGGGTAAATGGTAACTCACTTTCTAATGTTTCTTGAACTTCATCAAGGTTAAGAGGTTTGATGTCATCTTCAATACTTGGTGGTTCAACAGAATCAACCTCATTATTAATTTCTTGAAGTAAATCATCATCAAGCGACTCATCTTCAATCTCCGTTTCAGTTTCTAATTCAGAGAAGTTATTATCAATTAATAGTTCATCATCAAAATCATCTTCTAAACTATCTAAATCACCATCTGCCATAAGCGCATTTGCGAGATCTTTCTCTGTTTGACTAAGTGCTACTGCATTTTCATCACCCGATGCATCTCCTTTAAGCTCTTGCGGCTCAAACGAAGGCTCATTCTCTAATAATGATTGATCATCGTCTAATTCAAGTTCAGGATATTCATCCAACTCTTCACTTGGCGTTACAAGCTCGCTATCAAGCTGCTCTTCAATTTCAGTAAGATCTGAGTCATCGTCGCCCGCTAGCGGATCGTCACCAAGATCAACTTCTATTTCTTCAAGATCATCATCAAGCTCATCTAAAGACCAATCAGGTGTTTCTATATAGTCGTCATCAGTGGCCTGTTGTAGCTCACTTAAAAGCTCATCAACGCTCTTTAAAGTATCATCTGTATATTCTTCAAGTGCATCTTCAGGATCAAGAAGCGACTCTGATGTGTCTGAAAAATCATCAACCGTTACATCTATAAGTTCTGGCTCTTCTTCAAGCTTAGGCTCTTCTGCAAGTTCAGGCTCTTCTTCAAGTTCTGGTTCTTCTTCAAGCTCTGGTTCTTCTTCAAGCTCAGGCTCTTCTTCAAGCTCTGGCTCTTCTACAAGTTCTGGTTCTTCTTCAAGCTCTGGCTCTTCTTCAAGCTCAGGCTCTTCTA
>NZ_JADYXM010000009.1:0-183866 GCF_015864305.1 Pseudoalteromonas sp. NZS71_1
ATATCAACGGATATTACAACAACGTTAGACCGCATCATTATAATGCTGGTTTAGCGCCAAATGAATCTGAGATTAGATACAAAGACTCTAAAACTGTGGCCAAATTTTATTGACCACTACATTTCAAGTAAAACCAGCTCTAATCTTTAAATCCAAACTCCGAGCTTATTCATTCGTTGTAGACGCTGAGCTTGCTCGCGTGAGAAGCGCCAGCTTCTATTCCTCCCTCAAAAATATAATTTATAAGATTTTATTTGTTGGCAACGCCAGAAATAAGTGATTTATTCACAAAGAGTTTAAGAGGCGCTGCGCTTTTAGAGGTAGTAATAAAGCTAAGTTAAACTAATAAACCCGGGCTTATGTCTTCTCATTTACTTCTCTTTGTGTAATAGATCTTTAAGTGGTTCATTGACCAAGAAATTAAATAACTAGAAGCGTTTAGCTCTAAGAAGGTTAAATACGGTCTTTAAGCTTAAAATGGGAGGTGGTATTTTCAAGTAAAACTAGCCCTAATCTTTAAATCCAAACCCGAGTTTATTTATTCGTTGTAGACGCTGAGCTTGCTCGCGTGAGAAGCGCCAGCTTCTAATCACTGTATCTGCTCAAGCCCACTTAACCCTTTTCTAAAGCTGCTCTTTAATATTACCTATGTTATTTTAAACGCCTTGTTTAAAAGGATATTGCAGTATGTTTAAAACCCTATTTATTACGTTATTTTTTATTTTTAGCGCTATTTTTATTTCCAGCGCACAAGCCAACGAAGCTAATAACTCACTTGTGGTAGGTGCGCAGCAATATGCTAAATATTTACCGCAGTTAAAAAATAAACGTATAGGGCTCGTAGTTAATCAAACATCAACGGTAGGGCAAGCTCACTTAGTAGATGCTCTGCTGACTAAAAATATTAATATAACTAAAATTTTTGCACCTGAGCATGGCTTTCGCGGCGATCACGATGCGGGCGCGCATGTAAAAAATGCCGTTGATAGCAAAACCGGTATTCCGCTTATTTCTATTTACGGTAAAAATAAAAAACCAAGCCAAGTTGCTTTAGCTGATGTTGATGTCATTATTTTTGATATTCAGGATGTGGGAGTGCGCTTTTATACCTACATAAGCTCTATGCACTACATGATGGAAGCCGCTGCAGAGCAGGGGATAGAATTTTTAGTACTCGACAGACCCAATCCAAATATTGCCTACGTTGATGGGCCAATATTAGAGCCACAATTTAAATCGTTTGTAGGCATGCACCCAATTCCTGTGTTACACGGCATGACCGTTGGCGAACTTGCCAAAATGATCAAGGGCGAGGGCTGGATCAATAAAGCGCCCGATTTAAAATTAACCGTGATCCCTGTTGATCATTACACTCGCAAAAGTACTTACAGCTTGCCTGTAAAACCAAGCCCTAACTTACCTAACGATCAAGCCATTGCACTTTACCCATCACTTTGCTTTTTTGAAGCAACGCCTATCAGCATTGGTAGAGGCACCGACTTTGCGTTTCAGGTAATTGGCTATTCGCCAGTTGCATTAGGTGATTTTAATTTTACACCGCGCGCAATTAAAGGCGCTGCTTTAAACCCTAAATTTAAAAACCAAGCCGTGCAAGGGCTCGATTTAAGACAAGCAAATATCACAGGCCTAAATTTAACTTACTTAATAAATGCGTACATGGAGCTTAGTAAAAACAACATCTCGTTTTTTGAGCGCGCTGACTTTATGGATAAACTAGCGGGTACTAATAAATTGCGCTTAGCTATTGAAGCAGGGCAATCAGAAGCGCAAATAAAACAAAGCTGGCAGGCGGGGCTTGCGCAATTTAAAGCGCAAAGAGCGCCTTACTTGTTATATAAATAAGGGCTAAGCATGTTTATTGCTTTAAAAAATCAAAGGTGTAGTTATATAAAAAAAGTATTTATAGCTACGTTAAGCCTTATTGTCGTGGGTTGTAGTACACCACCTGAGCCTATTAGCTCGGTGCTACCACTTACAAAGAGCCAACTTGTAGAGCTGCCTAATGCACAAGTGGTTGTAACGTTTCCTGAGGTAAATCCAAGTAGCCGGTTTTATGTAAATAACCGAGGAACGTTTAAAGCTTACAAAGGGCGCGGGCAATTATTAATACAAAACCACAACGCACAAAGCGCCGATATTTATATTAATAATCAAAAGCTCGACGTTAGCCAACTGAGCGCAAATACTTTATACAATTACAGTTTGGCAAAAAATACTCACAATGGTGTTAATACTTTTAAAGTTGAAAATATTCTCCCTGTTGGCGCAAGTTTAACGCTGCGTTTTGCATTTCCTACTTTAAACGATGAGCCAATAAAGCACGTAGATTTTAGTGAAGTAGATGCATTAATTGAACGCGATATAAAAGCGGGTTTTCCTGGGGCTGTGTTGGCTGTTGTTAAAAATGGTGAACTAATAAAATTAACCGCCTATGGCGATGCAAAGCAATATCAGCAAAGTGATTTAATGCTACTTCGTCCAGAGCCCATGCAAGCTAATACCTTGTTTGATCTTGCCTCAAACACCAAAATATTTGCAACCAATTTTGCACTTATGAAATTAGTAAGCGAAGGGTTATTGGATATAAATAAACCCGTGCAAAGCTACCTAAGCGAGTATAAAGGCGAAGGGCGAGTACAACGTACAGTAAAAGAGTTACTCACTCACAGCGCCGGATACCCGCCAGTATTTGACTTTCATCGTAAAGATGGCAGCAATGGCGACGCGTTTTATTCGCAAAACAGTAAAACCACCAAACAGCTATTACTTACCAGCGTGCCTTTTAGTAGTAAATCATCTGGGCAGCATGTTTACTCAGATATTGATTACATGATTTTAGGTGTGCTAGTTGAGCGCATTACAGGGCAGCCTCTTGACGAATACCTAGAGCAGCAAGTGTACGCGCCACTAAAATTAACTAACACGTTATTTAATCCACTTAAAAAAGGCTTTAAGCCGCAGCAATTTGCAGCCACCGAGCTTAGCGGCAACACGCGAGACGGGCGCATTAAGTTTGATAATGTTCGAACTGGGGTTTTACAAGGCCAAGTGCACGACGAGCGCGCTTACTATTCTCTTGATGGTGTAGCAGGGCATGCGGGGCTATTTAGTAACGCTCACGACTTAGCAGTGCTTTGCCAGCTATTATTAAATAATGGTGGCTACGGCGACCAACAATTATTTAGTGCAAGCGCCTTAGCGCAATTTTTAACGCCGCAATCAAGCGATGAAACCTACGGGCTTGGTTTTAGGCTTGCCGGTAATAACCAAGCAAGGCGCTGGCACTTTGGCCCTTATGCAAGCGCGCAGGCTTATGGCCACACAGGTTGGACGGGTACAGTGACCGTAATTGACCCCGCTTACGACTTGGCTATTGTTTTACTTACCAATGCTCGCCATAGTGCAATTAAAGGCTCGCTAAAACGTTACGAATTTACAGGCAAACAATTTGAAACCGCACAGTACGGATCGGTAGTGTCGCTTATTTATGAAGCGTTACTAAATCAATAAGCTATCGTATAGGTTAAAACGTACTAACTGTGCCACCTTAAGTGATTTATTTACAGGTGACTTGAGTAAGCCAATCCATTAAGCTAAGCGGTCTATAAAACTAAGCCGGTTTATGTTGTTAGGCTTAACAAATAAGCGTTAAAACGCGTACAAAGCGAGGTTTACTCGCTAATAATTAAGGTTAACTTTTTATGCATTGGTATTCTATTTTACCGCCGCTAATTGCGATTGCTATCGTGTTTTGGCGAAAAGAAGTGATTATGGCGCTACTTGTTGCTGTTGCTTCTTCTGAGTTTTTACTCGCCTTTCAGGGCGAAGGTAATAGCTTGTTTGATACTTTTTTAAATACCATTGAACGTATTATTTCGGTTGCCAGCTCGCCAGGTAATACACGCATATTAATATTTAGTATTTTAATTGGTGCACTGCTTGCCTACATTCGCGAATCTGGCGGCGTTGCAGCAACTGTTAATATGCTAATGAACAAAGGCATTGCAAAAAGTAAGCGCCAAGTGGGCTTTTTAACCATGTTTACCGGCATTGCGGTGTTTATAGAATCTAACCTGAGCGTACTTACCTCGGGTATTTTATCGCGTGGCTTGTTCGACAAATTTAAAATGAGCCGAGCGCGTCTAGCGTACATTATTGACAGCACCAGTGCGCCAGTGTGTATTTTAATACTACTTAACGGCTGGGGCGCATTTGTACTTGGTTTGTTAGGTAACTACGAGCTAGGTGAGTCGGCTGTATCGGTATTGTGGGGCAGCGTAGGGTATAACTTTTACGCCATAATTACCCTTGCCATTGTTTTTTACACAATCGCGTTTGATAAAGTGCACGGCCCAATGAAAGAAGCCGAAGAAAAACTAGAGCTTCAAACAACCGACTTAAAGGATGAAATAAAAGCCTCTAAAGCGCGTTACATGTTAATCCCGCTTATTACGCTCATTACCAGCATGGTTGGCTTTATGTATTACACCGGTAATGGTGTGTTGGCAGAGGGTAGTGGCTCTAAGTCAGTATTATACGCAACAGTTTTAGCTATTGTTGTGGCTTACTTTTTAATGATTGGCTCACGTAAATTTACGCACCATCAATTAGTTGATACAGGCTTTAAAGGCATGGGCGAATTAATGCCATTAGTTGCCATTGTATTGCTTTCGCTTACACTTGGCGCAAGCCTAAAAGAGCTTGGCACTGGCGTATTTGTAGCGTCACTTGTTGGCGACTACTTACCTATTTACCTAATAGTACCGGTGCTGTTTTTAACTGGCGCGGTAATGTCGTTTACTACAGGTACATCGTGGGGCACGTTTGCTATATTAATCCCAATTGGTGTGCCACTTATTCAAGCGCTAGGTTTACCGCCATCGCTTGTTGTTGGTGCTATTTTGGGTGGTGGTATATTTGGCGATCATTGCTCGCCTATATCCGACACCAGCGCTGTATCGGCTATTGCATCGGGATGTGACTTACTCACTCACGTTAAAACGCAGCTACCGTACGCCTTATTTGGTGGTGGCCTTACGTTTTTAGCGTACTTAGTAACAAGCATTATTGTTTTGTAAAATTTGATTATTTAAATACTCAAAAGCCTGCTTAGTCGCAGGCTTTTTTGTTTTCAAAATAAATAAAGCTAATTAAGATAGAGCCAAGCAATACCAAACTCAAAGGCTCTATAATTATTAGAAAAACTATTTAATTATAGACTTAATTACCCGTATTTATATTTTTTAGGTTATTGTATAGCATGAGCTTTAAGCTTTTTAATAGCTATAAATTCTTACTTTTCAACTCATATAAGGCTGTAAATCCACACTATGTTTGCAATTGATAATATCATTCTCGTTAGTGCCATATTAATTTTACTAGGAGTGATCTCGAGCAAGTTATCTGCACGCGTTGGCTTACCTGTACTGGTGCTATTTTTACTTGTAGGTATGCTCGCAGGTGAAGACGGTATTGCAGGTATTTCATTCGACAACGCAGAGGCCGCACATGCTTTGGGTACTCTTGCGCTTGCCATTATTCTATTTGATGGCGGCTTACAAACGCCTACCAGTTCAATTAAACAAGTTTGGAAACCCGCGTCTGCTTTAGCAACCGTCGGGGTGTTATTTACCGCTGTAATTACAGGCCTTGTGGCCACTTATATTTTAGACCTGCCCATACTACAAGGTGTTTTACTGGGCGCTATTGTTGGCTCTACAGATGCCGCAGCAGTGTTTGCGCTTTTACGAAGTGCAGGTATTCACTTAAACAAAAAGCTTAAATCTACCCTTGAAATAGAAAGTGCATCGAACGATCCAATGGCTATTTTTCTAACAGTTGGTTTGTTAGAAATGCTCGTTAACGACATGCCAATAGGGCTGGATTTACTACAGTTATTTGCTCAACAAATGGGTGTTGGCGCTATTTGTGGTCTTTTAATTGGTAAGGTATCGGTTTGGTTTATTAATCGAATTAAACTAAATGCATCGGGTTTGTATTTAGTGATGGTAACCGCATTTGGACTGCTTTCTTTTGGCCTTTCTGCAACGCTCGGCGGCAGTGGGTTTTTAGCTGTATTTATAACGGGTGTTATTTTAGGTAACAGCAAATTTGTATATAAACGCGGTATTTTTCTTTTTCATGACGGCTTAGCATGGCTTGGGCAAATAACCATGTTTGTTGTATTAGGACTTCTTATTAATCCGTCGTCGTTGGTTGATGTATGGCTAGAAGGATTGCTTATTGCATTGGCACTCATTTTTGTTGCTCGCCCATTAGCGGTAGCGCCTATTTTAAAACTGTTTGGCTTTAATAATCGCGAAACCCTGTTTGTATCTTGGGTTGGCCTTAGAGGCTCAGTACCCATTATTTTAGCTATATTCCCATTACTATTTGGCCTTTCAGGGGCTGAGCTTATTTTTAATGTTGTTTTTTTCGTGGTGTTAATTTCAGCCACGTTACAGGGCTCAACAATGCCTTGGATGGCTAAAAAACTAAATTTAGTAGAGCCGCCACCAGATCTCGCTGCTGCAACGCTCGAAATTACAGCACTAAACGATATTGATATAGAAATTGTAGAATACACCTTAAGTGACGTTTCTAGGGTTTCTGGGCGCAGCTTGTCACATGCCGCACTTCCCGAGAGTGTGGTTGTTGCTATGATCACACGGGGTCCGTCAATCATACCGCCACGAGGTTCAACTAAGTTAAAAGCAAATGACCACTTATTTGTTGTTTTAAAACCAGACAACAGACCTTTTGTTGATTTAGTTTTTACAGCAACCGATAAAACAAACCATCAAGATAGCCACTTAGCCCACAACGAACTTAAAGTGAAAGGGGTAACGTTGGTAGGCGATATATTTTACTCTTATCACATGCAAATAGACGCCCCAGAAGAGATAAGCTTGGAAGAAGTGATCAACCAAAAGCTTTCAGGAGAAGTCAGTAAAGGCGATATTGTTGTTATTGGTAATGTGCAAATACGCGTTATAACAATGGTGCATACACGCATAGTTACCATTGGCTTAAAGTACTTAAACAATCCAGAAAAGCGACTCTTGAAGAAGTAATTATCAACAGAGATTTATTAAGTGGTGACAGCACATTTATAGCGTACGTAGGTTGGGTTGAGTGACACGAAACCCAACGGATCACTAATGTAATGAGCACTCCCAAAGCTAGTTATATGTAGTGTTTGTTGTTGGCGAACAGCTTACTGGTTCGCTTTGCATTAGCCCTATGTTTTTTGCTTACTTTATTACAAGAATTATTGTTTTATAAACATTCAGTACTCAAAAGCCTGCTTATTGCAGGCTTTTTTGTTTCGGCTATACGCCTATCTTTTAGTACATCGTTTTACAGCCACTAAAAAATGCCAAGTAAAAGTTAAAAATAAAATATGGTAAATCAAAGTTACGAACTCCATCCCCTCTTTTAAAAATCTACCATATGGTGGTATTCCTTTGGCAAAGGTATTGAAAAAATTTGTAATGCTAATTATGTATTCATTTAAAGGTTCATATATTTTATACAAGTAATTATTTTCATAACCTAAAATAGAAAAATAATAAATAACTGATGTCATCACCATTAAAAATAGTGGAGTAAATATACTCGAACCAAAATTTGATATACTTTCATTCAGCCATAGGACAGCTTTTTCGGCTGACAACCCCTTTTTAGCTTTGAGCTCCTCCTTGTACTTTTTCATTTCTAAAGCGAAGTATTTATTGGCTTCAATTTGATTCCCGATCTTGTCGAATGAATGCTTTAAGATTCTGAAGGTTTCTCTGTTTGTATTTTTATAATTTATTTCTGCATTTAAAAAGTTTGGTGATTCCTTTAAATTGGTATTTTCAAAATCTAACCCATTATGAAATTTAGCTTTTCTAAAATTAGTGAAATTAAGAAATGTAACATATTCAAATCCGATCTTTTTCAAGCTTATATTAGTACTACAGCCAAACTCACATTTTTCAAAGCCCGAAAAGTCATCAAAAATACTTTGTTTTATCTCGAACTGGTTAAATTTCGTTTTGTAAGCATCGAATAATGACTTGAAGTTAACATTAGATATCAGAGCATATCTAATAACACACTCTTTAATATCAACTTTTCCTTCGAATAACATATTCTGAATTATTAATGTGTCTACCTCACTTTTATTAAGAGATAGCCCTTCCTCAAACTCACAATTTTCTATTTTTAATTCAGATATTTTTTGAATATATTTATCAGTATTATTGAAAATACTTTTTTTGTAAGTGCCTCTAAATAGTGATAGGTGCTTGTTAAATGTACAGTCATTAAATATGTGGTTTTCTAATTGAAGAGTACTTCTTGAGTCTTCCATTAGTGAGCTTGTAACTTCTCTTTGAAAGGTACAGTTTTGAAAAAGTGTTTGATAACTAATATCTTCAATGATTGAAAATGGGTAAATGTACCATGTGTTTTTAAATATACAGTCTTGGAAAAAAAGCTGAATGTCAGGTAAGTTTAAACTGTCAAAACTTATCGTCGAATTATCAAAATGTAGTCCTTTGACCATTTTGAAGAGCTCAAAATAATCAAATGCGTCTCTTGGATCTCTATCTGGAAACTGAATATCTTTTAGATGGATTATCTTGTACTTTAGAGCTTCGACACTTCCTTGTGCTGGCACTTCGGATTCACCAAAAGCCTCATTCAGAATATACCTTTTTAAATCTTCGTAGAAATCTGATAGCTTTTCGCTCATTCGATCAGTTGAATAATCACCCTTATTACAATGAAGAGAGCATTTATTATTATATTTAGCAATTAGTGTGCAATCATCGTGAATACAAATCTTAGACAATGTTATTTCCTTATATTTTGACTTTTTTATACATAGTAAACGTAATATCAGGGGGGTGACATGGCAAGTTAGTTTAAACACTTATAGCACAACTATTAACCTATAAATTATCATTTATCTGATAAATCTAAGCTCCACATTGCCTAACCCCAGCTCCCGCATGTTTAAGCGCAATAATCTGCCCTTTATCGTTATGCGCCATAGCCAACATGTCACCCGTATTTAGACCACTTTCTACCGCATGTTTACCTTTTAAATCACTTAACAGTGAATGCTTAATTTGTACGAGTACCTCGTCATTACAGCTGGCTATGTACCAGTCGTTATCTACCTTCACTAGAGTGCCGTATTCTATGTGACGTTGTTGGTGGCGGCGTAAATCGTTAGCTAATTGACTATCAAGCGCGTGTTTTTGCTCTGTAATAGAGCTTGCGTAGCTACCAGCTTGATTTATTTCGTGTGTTTTAATAAATGAATAGTCGTGAATGTCTATAGTCTTAAATACGCTGTTAAGCACGGTTTTAGGTGCGTGGTTAATGCCATCGTTATTATCAAACACAATAAATGCAAACACACCCAGTGCGCAGGCAAGGCTGGTTAGCTGCAGCGTAAAGCCGAACTTTTTAGGCTTTGTGTGCGTGGCTTTATTAAGTAGCGCTTTTTGCTGAGCGCTTGTAAGTGTTGTGCGCGCTTTTCGCTCTTTGTAGTGTTGTGTGAGCTTTTGATCAAACGGCTCATCAGGCTTGTTCATTGTTTGCTCCTAATAAACGTTTAAGATTTTGCTTGGCATAGCGCAGCCTTGTTTTAATGGTCTCGAGGCTGCTTTGCGTTATAAGTTCTATGTCGGTGAGCGAAAAGCCTTCTTGTTGTAATGTAATGGCTTCGCGCTGTACAAAGCTGAGTTGTTTTAGGGCGGCGTCGAACGCTTTATAACTTATGTTTGAGCTGCCTATATTCAAGTTATCTATATGCGAGTTTCCACTAGTTAAGTCGCTTTTATCATTTTGTGCTGCTAAATGCGTGTTTTCGTCAAGCTCTACAAAGTGCTGTTGCCTGCGGTATTCGTCAATGAGTGTGTTGCGGGCAAGTTTAAATAACCACGCTTTGGGTGTGGTTTGCGCTTGGTAAAGGTGGCGTTTTTCGATTACTTTTAGCCATGTTTGTTGGCTTACGTCGTATGCTAAATGCGTATTAGATTGCGTAACAAGGTAGTGGTATAAGTCGTTACTGTAGAGGGCAATAAGCTGCTCTAAGTAACGATTGTCGCCACTTTTTGCGTAACTTGCCATGCAGTCCTTGCCTGGCGTTTCAAATAACCATGACTTAATACTTAGTAGCATAGGCTCATCGCTTTTATTGTTGTAATTTAAAATCGAGCTGTACGGTTTGACCTGTTTGTAATTGTGCCACACCTTCAATTACTTTGGGGCGATATTTCCAGCGTTTAATGGCTTTTATTGCTTCGCGGTCAAAGGTACGTTTTGGCTCTGCGTTAATAACTACTGGGTCGATTACTTCCCCCGTTGGCGAAATACTAAAGCTTAGTTGTACCCAACCTTCAATACCATCGCGCGCTGCTGTGGTTGGGTATTTAGGGTTAATGCGCACAATGGGTGTTGCATCCCCTGTTGGGCGATTAATGGTGTTGTTAATGTCGCCACCAAAATCGTCAATTGTAATCGGCGTAAAGTCGCTAATTGCCAACACAGGATCGGCTGATGTATCAAGCGGTGGAGCTTTTTGCGGCACTTTAGGCATTGGCGGTGGCGGCTGTATTTTTTGTATATGCCTTAGCTTTGAATCCTCAGGCGCCTGAAAAATCTCTACTATAATATCGTCCCCTGGTTTAACCGGTGCGCGTTGCTCGCCACTTATTAAATATTGCATAAACGCAAAAGCTGCAAAGGTCATTGCGGCGCCGCCGATAACGGCAGTCGATGTTTTAATAAATACTGGGTTGTTGGGTATTTCAAGTGTGTGCATAAGCCGCTCCAAATTTTATTGACCACTACAATTAGGGTGTTTTCAAAGCTATAACGGGTGGCAAATCAAAAAGGGGTGAAATAATTTTATAAAAAATGTGGGGTTTAGTTACAATAGCCATTCGCAAATATTAAAACTTAACTTTTTAGGCTGTTATGCAACTCATTGAAATAAATAAAGCACGTTACCGTAAACATTTAAACCGTGTTATTGCAGGATGTGGTATTGGTTTGGCGGTAGGCAGCTTGGCTATATCGCAAACGCTGATTGCTTTATTTCCTGATGAAAGTGGTAGCCATTTTCATTGGAACTTAATAGGTGTTGCTATTACTAGCGTTGGGCTTGCGTGGTTACTTCATAAATACCGTACACATACGTTTATGACAGAAGTTGTTTATGTGTGGGAGCTTAAAAAAGCACTTAATAAAATAACCCGTAAAATGGCTAAGTTAAAAGCTGCTGGCCGTGAAGGTAATGCCGATGCGTTATTAGCAATTCATTATAGCTACGCGGGCTCTCGGTTATTGTGGCAGCTAGACGATAACCTAATCACTATGGACGATTTAGCCATTAAACAAGCTGAGCTTGAATCTGTTGCAGCGCAACATAACGTAACGCTTAACGTTGAAGATTACGACGCAAGTATTTTAAAACAGTTTTAAAACAGTTTTAAAACATAGGTTTTTAAATTAGTTAGAGGAGCCTTAATGAAAAAAGTACTCATAGTGTGTTTAGGTAATATATGCCGCTCGCCAACCGCAGAGGCGGTATTAAAAGCCCGTGCTAAAAAACTAGGTGTTAACGTTAAAGTTGATTCGGCGGGCACTATTGGTTATCACGAAGGTAAAACGCCTGATAGTCGCTCAATGGCAGCAGGGGAGAAGCGCGGTTACAGCTTTAAAGGTATTTATTCACGCAAAGTACGTACAAGCGACTTTACTGAGTTTAATTTAATTTTAGCGGCCGATACGCAAAATTTAGCTGATTTAAAAGCCCAATGCCCTGAGCATCTACAGTACAAATTAGCGTTGTTTTTAGAGTTTGGTGAACAGAGCGTTAGTGCGATTCCCGATCCTTATTACGGCGGCGATGATGGCTTTGAAAATGTGCTCGATTTAATTGAAGCGGCTAGCGATAAAATACTCGCTAAAATTTAATCCCTATTTTATTACTAAAGCTAAATTTAACGAGCTTTTTGTCGTATTGCAGAGTGTTCCTAAAGTAAGTACATTTTATACTTACTCAAAGGGAACTTTATGAAAATAAAAATATTACTACTGACTTTATCTATCGCTTCTTGTTCTACTTTTGCTAATGATGTTAGTTTTTCTATTGGGGGTGGCTATCCTTATTTGGTTATTCCTGAGGTGTCTTTATCGGCTAACGACGACACACAACGCTGGTATGCAAACTATAAACTAGGCCTTGATGATGGATTTTCAGCAGGTTTTGAACAAGCAGTAAGCGATAATAAAAAACATGCTTTTGGCGCGCTTGTGGGCGCTATTGGCGCAAGAGATACAGACCAAGAGTGTGAAAGTTCAACAAATGATGTAGCAACTGACTTTGCTAATACGCTAGGTTGTGTAATTGGCGGAATTTTTGATGAAGAAACAACAAACGGCATAGGGCTTACGTACAGCTATAACTTTAATGGATTGAACAGCGCTGGTTTTAGATTAGAGCTAGATGTGGGCTATGGTAAAGCAAGCGACAGCAACGAAAAAAGAGCCGATGGCGGTATTAGCGTAAGTTACGAATTTTAACTACGTAGAATTTGTATTAGTTGGTATTAAAAAAGGCGCATAAAGCTGTCTCTTGATCACAAGTCTGACTCAAGAGATTTTGCTAAATCGTAGCCTTCCAGGATGGCTTGTAACTTAAGCCATCCTTGCCATAACACTTTCACAGATGCACGCCCTGTGCGCTTGGTATCTTTCCAGCCTCCTAACTTTGCCAGTTCCTGATACGCCCATGACATATTTGGAGCAGTTTCAGGCAATGGTGTTTTTATTCTCTTTAACCACAATAACTTCCATGCTTTGGGAGATAACAGTTGTTCACAACTTGGAGAATCAGGCTGCTCATTGGTGAACTTTAGTTGCAGTATTCGCGTCGCAATAAAGCCATTAATCGTCACCAATCTTTCCATGTTATCTTGGCTTTGAATGCGTAAACTTTCGATATCCGTGCCATCACTTTTCCAGACTTTATGGTATTCCTCTACAAGCCAACGGTGCTCATAGTAGGTGATGATAGCTAAGGCGTCTTCTTTGCTGGTGACTGGTTCACTGGTTAATAGGTGCCAGCTTAAGCCGTTCTCAGCGTTTCCTCTCTCTGCACAGCCGACATAGTAAACTGGGAGGGAGCGTCCTTTCTTATTGTAAGGCGCTTTGAGTGTCACTGGCGCATAGGTGATATCCAGTGTTGCGCTTCGGGCTTTTCTTCCTCCTTTTTGTGCAATGTGGATGTGTTTGGTGCCTGCACTCATCAGCTCGCTTGCAAACGCATAGAGCTTATCCTCACCTTCTTCAATATGACGACTTTGCATCGAGCGTACGACGAATCGTTGCTGCTCGGTCAGTTTATACTGCAAGTATTCGTAGATGTCCGCTTCGCGGTCACACACCGATATCACGTTCGCCATTTGTCCTTGCAGCCGCTCTGCCATCGCTCGTGACGCTGACTCCCACTTGTAACTTTCTTTTTCTTCGTAAGAAGTCGTCGCGTGTTTTTCTCTTTTTCCAATCGTGTTGATATCACGACTCCAGCGAGACTGTTCAATTAATCCCACAACCTGCTTTGTGTCTGGCGCAAACAGTAATACGCTATGAGCTAACAAGCCTCGTTGTTTTGCTCCTCGTCCGACATGACCCAAATCATCTCGAATGGAGGAATGTTTATAAATTAGTGTGGTCGTGTCTTCTAATGCGAGCAATAAGTTATGACTTTTTGCTTGTTCAACCGTGGCTTTAAAGCCTGACTCTGCTATAGCCGTTGCGTCAATATTCTCGTTGCGAATAAAGCGGTAGGCACCTTCCATATCGGCGGGGGATTGAGTGATGTTTACAAGTGGTTTTCCTGGTTCATTTGCAAGCGTTGATGCTAACTTTACCAGACGCGCTGTTCTTCTTGGATCACCTAAGTCCGATTTACCGAATTGTTGTTTTGCCCAATGAGTATGTTCGTTAATCATAATGTGCCCTCAAACAAGATTTGAAGATCTGATCATGACATTGAGATTTAGTTCAAAAAAATCCCCGCTAATTTCTTAGCAGGGATTTGTGTATAAGAGACAGCATAAAGCGCCTTTTTTAATGAGCCGCTTTTAGTGGCGGTTAATTTTAAAGTCGAGTTGTACCTGAGAAATAGCGCTAACAGGTTTACCATTTTCAAACTTTGGCGCGTAACGCCATTGCTCAAGCGCTGCTTTGGCTGACTTTTCAAATGCGCTGCCGCCTTCAGAGCTAAGTACTTTTGGGTTTTTTACAAAGCCAGCGGCGTCTACCTCAAACTCCATAATAACGCTACCATCGGTACTAAATCTGGCTTTGTGCACTGGGTATTTAGGATTAACACGATAGAGTGGTGTTTGCTCTTGCGATTCTTTCCATGGCACCATTTGAGCGATAGCGAGGCAGTGTTTAGTTGCTTCTTCGCTTTTGCCTTGTTTTTCGTACAGACCTACAAGTTTAGAGTGAGCGGTTAGCTCAGCACTGTGATCGTATTTTAAGTTATCGTCAAACGCGGTAACTATGTTGTTTAAGCGCTCAATTGCCTGATTATATTTTTTACTACCTTCGGCAAATGCGGCTATTAAAAAGTTAGCTTTAATTTGCTCTACCGAGCTACTAGGCAGATTTTCACGGTAGTATTCGTCGGCTTCTTCTAGGTAGTTTTTCGCTTCGCGATATTTTTTAGAGCTAAACTTTTTAGCAAGCAGTGATGCCGCTTCTAGTTTCATGTCGGCTACAAATTTAGGCTTATTTTGTGTTTTAGCTATATCTATTACTTGTTCTAAAAAGTTAGCTGCTTTGTAAGCTGATGTTGTGTAGTTAGCTTGGCCGAGTAGTGCATCAATTGTTTCTATTGATAGTTTACCGTGGTTTGCAGCTAAAATAGTATGGGCTTCGTTATAAAGTGCAAAACGCTGTTCGTTTAGCTCATCGCCGTAGCCTTTTATTGCTTTAGCGTAATTAATAGCTAAGTTGGCAGTATTGTCGTCGCTTTTACCGTAAACGGCTTTACCTGACGTGTAAGCAAGTTTGGCAGTTTGTTGTACGTTTTCGCCTGCTTTAACTGCTGCTAAATAGCTTTGGTATGCTTGGCTAAATACCGCTTGAGGATCGCTTGCTTGACTGGCGAATGCTGTAGTGCTTAAAGTTGTTGCGCTTAAAGCAGACAAACTTAAACCGATAAATAAAGCGAGTTGCTGACGTTTCATAATAATCCCTATCGTTGTTTAAAATACAAAATACCAAACGCGCCTGTAGGTGTCACTGATTAAGGTAAATCAACGTAAATAACATTGGCTGTTATTTGTATTAATTTATTGCTTAACAATCATTGAAAATAACGCCTGTCGTCGCCATATATTTGCCATAAACAGTCTTGTACTACGGTGTATTTATCCTATTTTGTGATATTATCACTTTATTGTCGTGTCGTAGTTATTTAAATATTTGGATTTGTCGTGGCGCAAGTAAGAGCAAGAGTCCAGCTTAATGTTGGCAGAAATAGTGATATCCCTGCGGAAATAATCTCATTTACTGATTTAAAAGATGGTAAAGAACATATTGCTATGGTGTTTAACAACGCCGATACAGAGCAAGATGTACCGCTTATTCGTATGCATTCAGAGTGTTTAACAGGTGATGTATTTTACTCATCGCGTTGTGATTGCGGCGAGCAGCTAAATGAATGTATTGAAATGATGCACGAGCAAGGCGGTATTTTATTGTATTTACGCCAAGAAGGCCGTGGCATTGGTTTATACAACAAAATTGATGCTTACGTATTGCAATCGCAAGGTATGAACACCTACGAAGCTAATAATCATTTAGGCTTTGCTGATGATTTACGTGATTTCTCGGATGCCGTGTTAATGCTTAATGCGCTTAATTTAAACCACGTTAAATTAATGACCAATAATCCTAAAAAGCTTAACGCATTAAAAGATGCAGGTATTAATGTTGACTCGGTTGTGGGCACGCATGCGCACATTAAAGCGGGTGTTGCGGGTAATAAATCGTACCTAGAAACAAAAATTAAGCATGGCGCGCATATGTTAGATATTAAGAAAATTAAAAAACCTTAATTATTTAATTACGTTTCGTCTATTAATACCCCCTCACGCCAAGTTATACTTGGCGTGTTTCGTTTTAAATTAAGAGCAAGTATGTCTACACAATTACGAATTTTTAAAGCCGATGCAGGGCTAAAGTGGTTAAAAGCCGGATGGCTTATTTTTAAAACCCAGCCAGCAACCTTTATTTTTATGCATTTATTTATTGGTATTGTAGGGCTGCTGTCTTTATTTTTACCGCTGCTGCAAGTAGTAGCAGCACTAGCTACGCCATTTTTAACCGCAGGGTTTTACCAAGCGGTGCTTAGTAAGCAGCAGGGCGGAAAAATTATGCTAGCCGATATTCTCAAGCCATTTACGGCTAAGGGAAATCGTTTAGGGTTATTACGTTTAGCACTTTATCAAATGGGTGCGGGCATTTTAATGGCGTTACTTGCTAATGGCTTATTTGCCGATGCAGTGGCTGTTATGAGCCAACCAGGACTTGATCCAAACGTAGCACTTGAACAAATGCTTGAGAGTATTTCGGGCGCGAATGTAATTTTGTTTTTTATGGCAATGCTAATTTATTTAACGGCGTTTGCTTACGCTGTACCGCTTGTTTATTTTAGTAAAGAAACACGTATTTTAACGGCGCTTAAAAAATCGTTAATGGTGTTTTATCATAACATTTTGCCACTTGGCGTTTTTGGCCTTATTTGCGCATTATTTATGGCGCTTTCGATGTTCTTATCGTTCTTACCACTGTTGATTTTAATGCCGATTTGCTACATTAGCTTTTTTGTATCTTATCAAGCCATTTTTATGCCTGTTGTACCACCAAGTGACGACATTAATGTTAAGCCACTTAGTAGTGAAACAAGCGGGCGTTTTGACGCTTAATGGATGATAAATTAAAGCAAAAACTAAAAAACTATGTACTTTGGTTACTAGGGCGCCAAGAATATTCGCGTCGTGAGTTAACGCTCAAATTACAGCAAAAAGAAGCCACAGAAGAGTTTATTGAAACGCTGCTTGATTGGTGCGAAAAGCATAATTTTATTAACGAGCAGCGATACTGTGAAGGCTTTGTAAGAAAACACATATTTAAATGCCACGGGCTTAAGCGAATACAAAGCGAAGCTATGGGCAAAGGGATTGATCGTTCGCTACTTGAATTGGTAGTTGAAGAGCTTGAAGTAGATTGGTTTGAGCTTGCGCAGGATGCGTACAATAAAAAATATTCAAATACACCGCCAGATCTCGATTACAAAGATAAAGCTAAGCGCGTGCGCTACTTAATGTATCGGGGTTTTAGCTACGATGAAATTAATTTTGCAATGCAAGCACAGTAAATACAGGTGAGACTTTCAAATGCAGCACATGACTACCGCACAAATTAGGCAACAGTTTTTAGACTTTTTTGCCAGCAAGCAACATCAAATAGTACCTTCTAGCTCGCTTATACCGGGTAACGATGCCACGTTGTTATTTAACAATGCCGGCATGGTGCAATTTAAAGATGTATTTTTAGGCGCAGAAAGCCGCCCTTATACACGTGCGACAAGCTCGCAGCGCTGTGTACGTGCTGGCGGTAAGCATAACGATTTAGAAAACGTAGGCTACACTGCTCGCCACCATACATTTTTTGAAATGTTAGGTAACTTCAGCTTTGGTGATTATTTTAAGCAAGACGCGATTAAGTTTGCATGGGAGTTTTTAACTGAGGTAGTAAGCCTACCTAAAGAAAAACTTTTAGTAACTATTTATCATGATGATGAAGAAGCGTTTGGTTACTGGGCTAACGAAATTGGCTTACCTGAAGACCGCATTATTCGTATTGCGACCTCAGACAACTTTTGGTCTATGGGCGATACTGGCCCGTGTGGTCCGTGTTCTGAAATATTTTATGATCACGGCGAGCATATTTGGGGCGGGCCTCCGGGCTCTCCTGAGGAAGACGGCGACCGTTTCATCGAAATTTGGAACCTTGTATTTATGCAATACAACCGTCAAAGCGACGGTACAATGTTGCCTCTACCTAAGCAATCTGTTGATACGGGAATGGGCCTTGAGCGTATTTCTGCTATTTTGCAGGGCGTGCATTCAAACTACGAAATCGATTTATTCCAAGGCTTAATTGCTGCTGCTGCAAGTGTTACTAATGCACAAGACATGGACGACAAGTCACTACGCGTAGTGGCCGATCATATTCGTTCGTGTGCGTTTTTAATCTCAGATGGTGTTATGCCATCTAACGAAGGCCGTGGTTATGTACTGCGCCGTATTATTCGTCGTGCTGTGCGCCACGGTAACAAATTAGGTGCACAAGGTTCGTTTTTCTATAAATTAGTTGCTGCGCTAATTGAGCAAATGGGTCAAGCGTACCCTGAGCTTGCTAAGCAACAAGAAATTATTGAAAAAGTATTACGCATTGAAGAAGAACAGTTTGGTAAAACACTTGAGCGTGGCTTAGCTATTTTAGAAGAAAGCTTAAGCGACCTTAAAGGCGATATTATACCGGGCGACTTAGTATTTAAACTTTATGATACGTATGGTTTCCCAGCTGATTTAACGGCCGATGTTGCGCGTGAGCGCCAGATGACAATTGATCATCAAGGCTTTGAAGAGTGTATGGCTGTACAACGTAAAACAGCGCAGCAAGCAGGTAAATTTGGTGCAGATTACAATGACCAATTAAAATCAGATAAACACACTGACTTTAAAGGTTACGACAGTACACATTACAGCGCGACCGTTATTGAAATTTTTGCCGGTGGCGAAGCTGTTCAGTTATTAGAAGATGGTCAACAAGGTATTGTAGTACTAGACCGCACACCGTTTTACGCTGAATCAGGCGGCCAAACGGGTGACACGGGTACTATTACAGTTGCTGGTGGCGAATTTAATGTTACTAATACCACTAAGCTTGGTAATGCTTTTGCTCACCACGGTACTGTACAAGGCCGTATTGGTGTTAATGACAAAGTTGACGCAACAATTGATGATACGCGCCGCGACAGCATTAAGAAAAACCACACAGCTACGCATATTTTACACGAAGCACTACGCCAATTATTAGGCGACCATGTAGGCCAAAAAGGCTCACTTGTTCAGCCAGATCGTTTACGTTTTGACTTTTCGCATTTTGAAGCAGTTACTAAAGATGAGCTACGTGAAATTGAGCGTGTAGTTAATGACGAAATTCGTCGTAACTTTGCACTTAATACTGAGCTTATGGCTATTGATGATGCTAAAGCGAAAGGTGCTATGGCATTGTTTGGCGAAAAGTACGATGACGAAGTACGTGTAGTTACTATTGGCGACTACTCTATTGAGCTTTGTGGTGGTACTCACGTTGAGCGCGCTGGCGATATTGGTTTATTCAAAATTGTATCTGAAAGTGGTATTGCCGCAGGTGTTCGCCGTATTGAAGCCGTAACCGGTGCAGATGCTGTAGCGTACGTTAGCGAGCAAGAGCAACAACTTAGCGATGTTGCAGCTTTAGTTAAAGGCGATAGCGCATCGGTACTTGAAAAAGTAACTGCGTTGCTTGAAAAATCTAAAGGCCTTGAAAAGCAAATTGCACAGCTTAGCGATAAACTAGCAAGTGCAGCGGGCGCGTCTTTACTTGATTCGATTGTTGAAATTAATGGCGTTAAGCTACTTGTAGCAAACGTTGAAGGTACTGAATCTAAAGCGCTTCGCGGTATGGTTGATGACCTTAAAAACAAGATTGGCTCAGGTGTTATTGCACTGGGTGTTGCCAGTGGCGACAAAGTAAGCCTAATTGCCGGTGTAACGAAAGACTTAACAGGCAAAGTAAAAGCCGGTGAGTTAGTTAACCATATGGCAGGTCAAGTAGGTGGTAAAGGTGGCGGTCGTCCAGATATGGCACAAGCCGGTGGTAGTGAACCACAAAACCTTGCTGCTGCACTAGATAGCGTTACAGCTTGGTTAACTGAGCGTACTTAAGCCTAAGTGGCGCTTATTGTTCAAAAATTCGGTGGCACTTCGGTCGGCTCAATAGAGCGAATTGAAGCGGTCGCCGACCTTGTTGTTAAAACCAGGCAGCAAGGACATCAAGTGGTTGTGGTGCTCTCGGCTATGTCGGGAGAAACCAACCGCTTAATTAACCTCGCCAAACAAATTGATACTCGCCCGAGTAGCCGTGAACTAGATGTACTTATTAGCACCGGAGAGCAGGTTTCTGTATCACTGCTTGCTATGGCTATTATCAAACGTGGTCATTCAGCTGTAAGCTTATTAGCCGATCAAGTCAATATTCTAACCGACAACATGTTTGGTAAAGCCCGTATTGAAGACGTTGCTGCTACGCGCTTAAAGCATGAGCTTGAGCATAATCGTATTGCTATTATTGCTGGGTTTCAGGGACGTGATATTGAGGGCAATATTACAACGCTTGGACGCGGCGGCACCGATACATCGGCTGTAGAAATAGCAGCGGCTATAAAAGCCGACGAATGCCAGATCTATACAGACGTTGATGGCGTATATACTACAGATCCTCGTGTTGAACCTAACGCGCGCAGAATGAGCCAAGTTACTTTTGCCGAAATGCTAGAGCTGGCAAGTTTAGGGGCGAAAGTTTTGCATATTCGCTCGGTAGAAGCTGCAGGTAGACACAATGTGCCACTTAGGGTGCTTTCTAGTTTTAATCCTGATGAAGGCACATTAATAAGTTTTGAGGAGAACGATATGCCAAGCAATGTGGTATCGGGGATTGCGTTTAATCGTGACGAATGTTTAATTAAAGTAGATGGTGTGCCAAGCGGTACGCAATATCTTTCAAAAATATTGAAACTTTTTGCTGATAATGGCATCGAAATAGATATGATTAATCAAGTTAATCATATCTTTGAAAAAATAGACTATGCTTTTACTGTGCACTCGAATGATTATCTGCAAGCACTTGAATTATTGAGCGAAGATCAAGCTCAACTCAGTGCTCAAAATATAAGCGGATTACCAACAGTAGCTAAAGTTTCTGCTGTTGGAATGGGTATGAAATCGCATTCTGGTGTAGCAAGTTTATTTTTTGATGCATTAGCGCAGGAAAATATTAATGTGGTTTTGGTCTCGACTTCTGAGATTAAAATTTCAGTTTTAATAGATGAAAAGTACCTAGAGTTGGCAGTTCGTGCATTACACAAAGCATTTTTAACAGAAAATGGATAGATTGAGAGTTTTTACTTACTTTTCAGTCTAATTTTCATTAGTATGTTTAAGCGGAATCTTATAATTTTTATTGGAACATGGGAGCAAGAGAATGCTAATACTAACTCGTAGAGTAGGTGAAACCCTAATGATTGGTGACGAAGTAACAGTTACTGTTCTAGGTGTTAAAGGAAATCAAGTTCGAATCGGTGTTAATGCACCAAAAGACGTATCAGTGCATCGTGAAGAGATTTACATGCGCATACAAGCTGAAAAGTCGAACCCTAATCCGGGCAATGCTTAATCAACACGTATACGTAGTTGAGTAATTAACTCAACTAGTCAAAAAGCCACTCACTGAGTGGCTTTTTTGTTTATAAAAACGAGTGTTTCTGGGGTTAGTATTTGTTTTGAAATGTACTGCATTCCGCTTTTATTTTTAATAATAATACCTTGCTGAGTATCTATTACTTCGCTTATGTCTTGCCAAGTTAGCTGAAAGCTTTTGTAATGATTAGCCGATTTAATGCCTTCTTCATCAAAGGTAAGTGTTACCTCAGAGCCTGACGCTCTGCTGAGCATTTGTCTGGTTACCCACCAAGGTCTGCGATAGTAAAAAGCGACGCACTCTAGTACACCTAGCATGATCATAAACGATCCTAAGTAATGATCGTTTAAAACATAAATGCCAAATAAACCAAGCGCAACGAGGAGTACAAGTAAAAAGTACTTAGGTTTGGCGCGCTTACTGTACGGGAGTGACTCATCAAAGCACTCGTAAAAGTAAGGTTTATCTAGTGTGTAGGTTGTTGTAAATGCCATATTGCCTTGCTTTAAATATCGTTTTTTTTATTTTAACAAGCTAACCGCTAAATGAGCAGCTTTATAGTCAGTGATTTTATTACAGACACAAAAAAACGGCCCTAAGGCCGTTTTTTAGCGATACAAGAAGAATTAACAGTTAGTTTCTTCAGCGTTTACGCCTTCTTTAACATTTTCACATGCATCTTCTACTTTGTTTTGCACGTCAGTTACTGCTTCGTCAATACGTTCGCCTGCGTCTTCTGCGTGATTGTCTTCACAACCCATGATGAAGAAACTTGCGAATAGACCGATTAGTGCTGCTTTTACAGTTGTTGAATTCATAATGTAATTCCTTGTAAGTATTAATTAAATTTTAGTGTTTGTTAGTTGAATGCTTTATCTACCTGGGTGATTTACCACGTAGTGCACCTGAAACTAATGAGATCACTAAAAGTACTAAAAATATAAAAAATATAATTTTTGCTATACCAGCTGCGGCACCTGCGATGCCACCAAAACCTAACACTGCAGCGATTAAAGCAATAACTAAAAATGTAATTGTCCAGCGTAACATTGTTTTCTCCTTGGTTATCAAATTTGCTCACAATAACTAATGCCAGTTATATGCCAAAGTTTATTTTTGTTTTATATCAGGTAGTTATGGTTTTTAACTGTGTTTTTAGTTATTAGTTAGTTAGTAATTTTTACGCTTTGTTATGTAAGTTATTCACACTGTTACAAGTTACCGGTAAATATTCACTAAAAATAATGTTTTTGGTAAGACCAATTAACAATTGATGTGTGTTTTTGTACTTATTATAAAATTTGGCGGTTATTTTTATTAAGTTGAATAGTTAATTAACAACTTCCATATAACTATTAGCTATAGTCGTTATTTTCTGTATGTATTGTAGGGCGCATGATTGCTGGGTTATGGCATGTAAATTTGTTGAGTGTTATGTTGTTTATAGTTTAATTGGTTTTACCAATTTACAAGATGTAGACAAAGCGACTAGTTTTGTTATTATCCAGTGAATAAATATTTAATTAAATCGATTTTTTATTTTCGATATGGGTTTCAAGGGGGAGAAAAATGGATATAGGTGCTCTACTCACAACGGCTGGTAGCTTAATGCTAACTGGTATGGTTGGGGTGTTTGTATTTCTGTCGATATTAATTGGTGCAGTAACGCTTATGTCTAATTTGGTGACGCGCTATAGCGAACCAGAGGCATCACCAGCTAAATCACCGTCTTTTAAATCTCAAGGTGTGCCTAATGAGCACATCGCTGCTATTAGTGCTGCCATTGCTCAGTACAAATCAAATAATAAATAAGGGGCACACACATGGCTAAATTAAAATTAACAGAATTGGTATTACGCGATGCGCACCAATCATTGCTCGCAACACGTATGCGCCTAGACGATATGCTACCTATTGCTAGCAAGCTAGATGATGCAGGTTATTGGTCTATTGAATCGTGGGGCGGTGCTACATTTGATTCGTGCATTCGTTATTTAGGCGAAGATCCTTGGGAGCGTATTCGTGCGCTTAAAAAAGCGATGCCTAATACTAAACAGCAAATGCTATTACGCGGTCAAAACCTATTAGGCTACCGCCATTACGCTGATGATGTAGTTGAAAAGTTTGTAGAACGCGCACATAAAAATGGCGTTGACGTATTTCGTATTTTCGATGCAATGAACGATGTACGTAACCTAGAAACAGCGATTAAAGCGGCTATAAAAGTAGGCGCACATGCTCAAGGTACTATTTCGTACACAGTAAGTCCTGTTCATACGCTTGATATGTGGCTGACTCTTGCTAAGCAATTAGAAGATTTAGGCTGTCACTCAATTTGTATTAAAGACATGGCGGGTTTATTAAAGCCGTACGATGCTGAAAAACTAATTAAAGCACTTAAAGAAACCGTATCGGTTCCTATTGCTATGCAGTGCCACGCTACAACAGGTTTAAGTACTGCGACTTATCAAAAAGCGATTGATGCAGGCATTGATATGCTTGATACCGCTATTTCATCAATGAGTATGACTTACGGACACACAGCAACTGAAACTATTGTATCGATAGTTGAAGGAACTGAGCGCGATACCGACCTTGATTTAAACCACCTAGAAGAAATTGCTGCTTACTTTAGAGATGTACGTAAAAAATATGCGGCATTTGAAGGTAGCTTAAAAGGGGTTGATGGTCGTATTTTACTAGCTCAAGTACCAGGTGGCATGCTTACAAACATGGAAAACCAACTTAAAGAGCAAGGCGCGGCAGATAAGCTTAATGAAGTTTTGCTTGAGATCCCACGCGTACGTGAAGATCTTGGTTTTTTACCTTTAGTAACACCCACGTCGCAAATTGTAGGTACTCAAGCAGTACTTAACGTGCTAACCGGTGAGCGTTATAAAACAATCACTAAAGAAACTGCTGGCGTATTAAAAGGTGAATATGGCTTAACACCAGCACCAATGAATAAAGAGCTACAAGAGCGTGTGCTTGATGGAGCAGAGGTTATTACTTGTCGCCCTGCAGATAACATTGCACCAGAGCTTGCAACGCTTGAAGCTGAATTATTAAAAGAAGCGCAAGAGCAAGGTTTAACACTTGCTGATGAGCAAATTGATGACGTACTAACTTATGCATTATTTCCACAAGTTGGTTTGAAATTTATTAAAAATCGTAATAACCCTGATGCATTTGAGCCTATTCCTACCGTTGAAGATAAGAGCAATAAGGCAGCACCAAAATCGGGATCAAATAATAACAGCGTTAAAGCTGAGCAATACAGCGTAAAAGTAGATGGTAAAGTTTACGACGTAGTAGTGGCGCAAGGTGGTGAGCTAAAAGAAGTAACATTAAAAGACTCTGAGCACATTCCTCAGTCTGCTTCAGTTGCATCGGGTGAAACACTTAATGCCCCTTTAGCCGGTAATATTTTTAAGATTAAGGTAAAAGCTGGGCAAGTTGTTAACGAAGGTGATGTAGTGATTATTATGGAAGCCATGAAAATGGAAACCGAAATACGCGCAATGCATACCGGAACTATTGCCGAAGTGTTGGTTGGTGAAGGCGATGCCGTAACTACCGGCGACGCTATGATTGCATTAGCTTAGGAGCAAATAGAGGATGGACGGTATTTTAAACCTCTGGAATGCGACCGGCATTGCTAACTTTACAATCCCATCGTTAATAATGATTGCGGTAGGGTGTTTATTACTGTTTTTAGCGATAGCTAAAGGCTTTGAACCTCTATTATTATTACCAATTGGTTTTGGTGCAATTTTAACAAATATACCTGTGGCGGGATTGTCAGACCCAGGTGGGCTTTTGTACTACGTTTATTACGTGGGTATTGATACGGGGATTTTTCCGTTATTAATATTTATGGGAGTAGGGGCGCTGACCGATTTTAGCGCACTTATTGCAAATCCACGTATGTTGCTATTAGGTGCGGCGGCACAGTTTGGTATTTTTGCTACATTGTTTGGCGCAATATTATTAAATTATGTACCAGGCTTTGAGTTTACTCTACAGGATGCATCGGCTATTGCCATTATAGGTGGTGCCGATGGACCGACTGCTATATTTTTAGCGTCAAAACTGGCACCTGATTTACTTGGTGCAATAGCGGTAGCCGCATACTCATACATGGCATTAGTACCAATTATTCAACCGCCAATTATGCGTGCGTTAACAACCCCAGAAGAACGTAAAATTAAGATGCCAGAGCTTCGCAAAGTATCTAAAAAGGAAAAGATTATTTTCCCTCTTATGGTGCTTAGTTTAACGGCTATGTTTTTACCGGCTGCTATACCGCTTGTAGGTATGTTTTGTTTAGGTAACTTAATGCGAGAGTCGGGTGTTGTTGATAGATTAAGTAACAGTGCTCAAAACGAAATCATCAATGTTACAACTATATTTTTAGGTTTAGCTGTAGGTTCAAAGCTTGCTGCAGATAAGTTTTTAACTGTTGAGACGATTGGTATTTTAGTGCTTGGCGCACTGGCTTTTGCAATTGGTACGGCATCTGGCGTATTTATGGCAAAAGGACTTAACCGCATATCTAAAACACCTATAAACCCATTAATTGGGGCAGCAGGTGTATCGGCTGTGCCAATGGCGGCACGAGTAGTTAATAAAGTTGGCCTTGAAAGCAACCCACATAACTTTTTACTTATGCATGCTATGGGACCCAACGTAGCGGGTGTATTGGGTAGTGCAGTTGCTGCGGGTATTTTATTAGCACTTGTTGGCTAATAATTAACGTGGTAGTTAATAAATGATTTAGCGCAGTTTACTGCGCTTTTTTTTGTTCTTAATTTGTTCACCGCTAAATGGTTTCTTGTTCAGCGCTTTTTGTTTACAGTAACAGCTCTTCAAAATTTTAAGGATAGTTATCATGCTTCACACACCTTTAGCAAAGCACTTACCTCATGTTAGTAAACTTGTATTCGGATGCATGGGTCTGGGAGGCGGTTGGAATAAAGACGCAATCACTGATGCACATGTTAAGCAAACTCATGAATGCATAGATAACGCTATTGAAGGTGGCATTAACTTTTTTGACCATGCTGATATTTATACTTTTGGTAAAGCGGAGCAGGTTTTTGGTAAAGCATTAAGCGAGCGACCAGAGCTTAGAGAGCACATGTATATTCAATCTAAGTGTGGTATTCGTTTTGAAGATGACTTAGGGCCAAAGCGCTATGATTTTTCATCAAAGTGGATTGAGCAATCAGTTGAAGCATCCTTGAAGCGATTAAATACAGACTATTTAGACGTACTTATGCTACATCGTCCTGATCCACTCATGGAAGTTAACGAAATTGCTCGTATATTTAGTTGCTTAAAAGAAAGCGGTAAAGTGCGCAATTTTGCAGTATCGAATATGCAGCAACATCAAATGAATTTTTTACAGCATGCACTTGATATGCCGATTGTGGCTAATCAAATTGAGGCTAGTTTACAAAAACATCAGTTTGTTGATGAAGGTGTATATGCCGGTAACAGTGACGGTAAGGATCTTAATTTTACGCCCGGTAGTATTGAGTACTGTCGCCATTTTGAAATTCAAATTCAAAGCTGGGGCAGTTTATGCCAAGGATTATACAGCGGCAGTGATTTATCAAACGCATCGCAGGCTGATATAAACACGAGTCTTTTAGTTAATAAGCTGGCTGCGCTTTATGATACTTCTGCTGAGGCTATTGTCATTGCATGGTTACTGCGCCATCCCGCATCTATTCAGCCTATTATTGGAACAACTAATGCCAAGCGTATTAAAGCCTCTTGTGATGCTGTAAACGTACAACTAACTCGTGAGCATTGGTATGCACTTTATGTAAGCGCTAAAGGCCATGAGCTACCATAAGAAGGGCATTGATATGAATATATTCGTTATTTTAATTGGTTTGTTTGTCGCGCTAGCGATACTTATTCCATTGCTTGAAAAATATCAAAGTAAAATAGGGCTCAACGGTGCAACCAAATACAGCAAATATATTTGGCCATTAGTGATGGTGTCTTTAGTGATTCAGCTCATTTATGTATTAATGTATTAATGGTTTTTAGCGTATACAAAAAAGCCTTTGCAGGTTTAACCTGCAAAGGCTTTTTTAATGTTTATTAATAAACTTTATTTAAGTGCTAACTGTAGCTCGCGATTGCGCTCAAGTTGGGCAATAAAGTTATCTGCAATCGGTTTAAACTTAGCAAGTTCTGAGCGAGGTAGTGGCTCTGACTTAGGAAGTTTTACTGTTTTAGGATTACGGTGAACGCCATTTACTAAAAATTCATAGTGTAAATGCGCGCCAGTAACACGACCCGTAGAACCTACAGTACCAATTTGTTGGCCCTGTTTAACTTTTTGGCCCGTTTTAACTAGTTTCTTATTTAGGTGTAAGTACTTAGTTACATATTGTGTGCCATGGCTAATAAATACGTAGTTACCGTTGTACTTGCTGTAACCCGCTTTAACTACCTTACCGTTACCTGATGCAACCACCGGTGTGCCAGTGCGTGCCGCAAAGTCAATACCACGGTGCGCTCTAACTTGCCCAGTAACTGGGTGTAAGCGACGAGGATTAAAGCTCGAACTAATATACTTAAAGCTTACAGGTGCACGTAAAAATGCTTTTTTCATGCTACGCCCTTCAGGCGTATAAAAATTGCCGTCGGTATGGCGAATCGCTGCAAAGCGCTGACCTTGGTTTACAAATTCAGCTGCAATAATCTTACCTGTACCAATAAACTCGCCATCAACATAGTGAGACTCGTAAATTAAGCCAAATACATCGCCTTTACGAATGTCGTTTGCAAAATCAACATCCCAACCAAATATGTCAGCAAAGTTCATTATTTGACGTTCGCTTAAACCAGCCGCTATTGCTGAGGTCCAAAAGTTGTTAGATATTTCGCCGCCAGCGGTTTTGGTTAGCGTTTCAATTTCTTTACTATCAATAGCTGTATCGTAGTTACCTTCTTCATTTAAGGTAACAAATAAAGTATCGGTTTTTGAAATTACATAGCGCAGTTGAGCCAAAGAGCCATCTTCAGCTGTCGCAAAGCTAAGTATTTCACCGGGGTGAATTTTAGTTAGCTTGCGCGTTTCTGCGTTAGTGTTAATTAGTTTATGGAGCGTTTGAGCTGAAAAACCAGCACGTTTGAAGATAATTGCTAAATTGTCGCCATTTTTAACTTTATGATCGACAAAGTCGTATTCTGGTAATTTTTCTGCTGCTTGCTCTGAATTTAACTCAGTTAATTTTTCGTTGTCATCAACTTTAACTTGTAACTCATAGCGCTTGCCTATCTCTAATGCATCTGCATTATTGTCTTTAGAAGCAGTCGCTTTTTCAGAAGGAAGAAATGCCAAGCCGGCAATAGCAGAAACTAAACCTAAAATAAGCAATTTGTGTTTTTTTGGGAGAGTGTTAACCACGTGAACCATAACGTGCCTTTTTCTGCTGTCAAGATAATAAATACATAATATTGCAGGATATACTTAATAATGTACGAATACTAGTGCTTTGTAGATTTAAACTAACCTTAAACTACGCTAAAATCAGGGTTAAGAAGCCTTTTTTAACGTCCTATCTAACTAAGACTCAATTCATTTTGTTTAGTTGCATTAATAACTTAAAAAGTTATTTTAATTAGGTAGAAATTTGTTATGTTAGCTACATATATATATTCGGTTTAAACCTATATTAAACCGTGATTACAAGTAACTAGTCCGCCCCTTCGTAGGCAGAATTTTGGAGTAACACAAAGTGGATTTACAAACCGCTCTAGCAGAGATAAAACGCGGTGCAGAAGAAATATTAATTGAAGACGAACTAGTTGAAAAACTAAAGTCGGGCAAAAAGCTAAAAATAAAAGCTGGCTTTGATCCTACAGCCCCTGATTTACATTTAGGGCACACTGTACTCATTAATAAAATGAAAACCTTTCAGGATTTAGGTCATGAGGTTATTTTCTTAATTGGTGACTTTACTGGCATGATTGGTGACCCAACAGGTAAAAACGTAACGCGTAAACCACTTACTCGCGAAGACGTACTAGCCAATGCCGAAACATATAAAGAACAAGTATTCAAAATTCTAGATCCTGCTAAAACCACTGTTGCATTTAACTCTACTTGGATGGAAAAGTTAGGCGCTGCAGGCATGATTAAACTTGCTGCAAACCAAACTGTAGCGCGCATGCTTGAACGAGATGACTTTAAAAAGCGTTACGGCAGCGGTCAACCAATTGCAATTCACGAGTTTTTATATCCACTGGTACAAGGTTGGGATTCGGTTGCACTAGAGTCAGATGTTGAACTGGGCGGTACTGATCAGCGCTTTAACTTGTTAATGGGTCGTGAGTTACAAAAGGTTGAAGGTCAAAAGCCGCAAACAGTATTAATGATGCCATTACTTGAAGGTACTGACGGCGTTCAAAAAATGTCTAAGTCGCTTGGTAACTACATTGGTATTACTGATGCGCCAAACGATATGTTTGGTAAAATAATGTCAATTAGTGATGTGCTAATGTGGCGTTATTACGATTTATTAAGCGCGCTTTCTATTGAAGAAATTGCAGCTCAAAAAGAACGTGTTGAGCAAGGTACTAACCCGCGCGATATTAAAATAGAACTAGCTAAAGAGTTAATTGCTCGTTTTCATAGTGAAGCTGATGCACAAGGTGCACATGATGATTTTATTCAGCGTTTTCAGAAAAAAGCGTTACCAGATGAAATCCCAGAGCTGACAATCACTATTGCAGAAGATACTATTTTAATTGCTAACTTGCTTAAAGAAGCAAATTTAGTAGTAAGTACATCAGAAGCAATGCGTATGATTAAGCAAGGTGCAGTTAAACTTAACGGTGAAGATAAAATCACAGACACCAAACTTGAAATAGCAAAAGGCACAACAGCTATTTACCAAGTAGGTAAACGTAAGTTTGCAAACATCACTGTAGCTTAAATACCGTTTGAAAACTAAAAAACCAGCCTAGGCTGGTTTTTTTGTGCTCGTATTTTGGCTGAAAAATTAGTTACGAGGTAGTCACTAAATAGTCACTAAATCACTTTTAATATTTCGATACTTACAATTACTAACAACCAAAATACACGCGCCTGATTTAATCTATTAATTATTACAGGTACATCCTCGGGTGTAGGTAGTCTATCAGTACCAATACGCATTTTATTAAAGCGAGTACCTAAATAAACTGCAGGCCCGCCCAGCTGCACACCAAGTGATGCAGAGCATGTGCTTAGTAGCCAACCTGTATTTGTTTGGTAAAAATGTCTGCCATAATGCTTTATGTAGTGCATGCTTTTTTTGCTCGCTCTACTTGCTGCAATAGTTAAAGCGAGTAAGCGCATTGGGATATACTCAATAATAAACAAGAGAGTTTTAAGCGGTTTTAAAAAGTAGCTATTTGGGGATATATCACTACGCCAGGCTTGTTGTATTAAAGTAAGCAATCGATAGGCGAGGGCAGCAATAGGGCCAAAGGCTAAAAATATAAATATAACTACGAAATAGTATCGAGCAGTGCGCAGTATTAAGCTTTCAATTAATGCTTTAATAATACCAGGAGATGAAAGCCTATTAACTTCACGGGCAAGCAGTGGTTTTAGTAATTCGCGTGCTGTCGATTTTTGATTTTGTTTAGTTAGCTTTGCAATGCGAAGTGCTTTTTTATCAATACTCTTACTTTCTAAGCATAAGTATAAAATAAGACCTGCGAGTAATTCAGGGTAAAAAGCAAACTCGAGTAGTAGCACTACAATAATGAGAATGACACTTAAAATGAGCGTGCTTGCGAGTATAGCTGCTAAATATTGATAGCTTTTAGGTTCTTTGCTTTTGTATATGCGCTTGCCAATAGCACTAAAAACAGCATTTAACGCTGTATTAGGATGATACCAGCTAATAAGGGGAATAAAGCGCTCAGCAAGGAGCGCTAGTATGAAGGCAATAAAGTCCAAGTGGTTTTGAACAATATTGCTAAGCATTTACAGAGACACTGCAGTTAGCTTTTCTAAAAGTGCGACAACCATTTTAGATGAGTTGATTGATGCTGTTTCTAGGTATTCTTCAAATGATTGTGGTGACTCTTTACCTGCTATATCAGACATTGAGCGAATTACAACAAATGGTGTGTTAAGCGTAAAACACGTTTGTGCAATTGAAGCGCCTTCCATTTCAACGGCAAGCATTGTAGGAAAATCACTGCGTGCTTTATCGATACGCACAGGGTCACACATAAATGTGTCACCAGTACAAATTAAGCCAACAAGTGTTTTAACATCACTGATTTGTTCGATTGTTTGTTGTGCTGCTTCAACTAATTTAGGGTGAGCTGCAAAGCCTGCTGGCATTTGTGGTACTTGGCCAATTTCGTAGCCAAAAGCAGTAACATCTACATCGTGATGACGTACTTCTGACGAAATTACTACGTCGCCAACACTTAGAGAAGGATCGAATCCACCGGCAGAGCCTGTGTTAATTACGCAATCAGGTTTGAAGTTATCAATCAGTAAGGTAGTTGCAATTGTTGATGCTACTTTACCAATACCAGATTGAACAAGTGTTACTGTGTTACCAGCCAATTCACCAGTATAAAAAGTGAAACCTGCTTTAGTTAAAATTTGTGGGTTTTGCATCGATTCACGTAAAATTTTAACTTCTGGCTCCATTGCGCCAATAATACCAACATTCATAATGTTTAATTCCTGAGTTTGAATCACTTGATTATACGTGAAGTTAGCAATAAAAAACAAAAAAGCGAGCTTGTTTATGAGCTCGCTTTAAATACTTTTTAGGAGAGTATTTAATTTGGTTTTTAAATTTCAGCTAAAGCAGTTGTTTGTGCTTTGGCTTGAGAAGGTGAAAGTACCGCTGGCTTATGTGAGCGATTACGAACAGGGCGCTGCGTTTGTGTTGCTGCAGGCTTACCAAGTTTAAACATAATTGCATCGCGTACTTCAGAAGGACGGTAGCCCGATTTAACTTTCATACGAATATGTGGAATGCCCGCAGACTCTAGTGCACCGTTTACAAACCAGTCACGTTGAGCTTTGTGGCCATCTTTATTGGCATTGTTAACTAGGTCAACGGCCGCAACAATAGTTAGTTTTTCTTTATCGATTAATACAAAGTCGAGTTGCTTATTTTTAGCTTTAGCTAAAGCAGCACGTTTAGATTTAATAGAAAGACCTTGCTTACAGTCAATAACGTCAATTAGCTTAACGCGACTAACAATTTTATATTGATCGCCTACAGCACGCTCGAGAAGATTTAAAAAAGCGCCTTCAACCTGCGTAAAAACAGTTTGCTTGCGGGTAAAAGGATACGGGTTTCCGCCATCGTCATTAAATTTTGACGCAACAACAGAAGCCCCGACAACTAATACTAGAATTAATAATAAAGCGAATTCCATACGGTAACTCCATAACAACAAATTGACACTGCTCAAATAAAGCAATTTACGTGCCTAAAAAGTATGAGTTATAAAATAATTACCAACTGTTTATAAAAGCTAAAACTATGTAGCTATTAAGCTTTGTATCCACCTTCAATACCTTTAACCGCAATAGCTACAGCATCGTGTGCATGGAGTGATTCATAATGGTTTATTTGCAGCCAGTAATCGCTGTAATTATCTGTTTCTAATAAAGCTTTAATTTTACGCGCTGCATCTTCACAAAACATAAGATTTTGACCATTTAAACGGGCAAATTCTTGCTCGTCTTCGCGTTTTACTGCCGCTTGTACAGGCGTTTTAAGTTCAGCTTCGAGGGTGTTTATTAGAGTCACTACGTCAAACTCTTGAATATTGCTATCAAGCTTTACTTTTACGTTGGCAATAGAGCGCTGCGAGTGAGGTGTAGCAACTATGCCTTGTGTAGTGCCTAGCCATTCGTGCACATCTTTTTGGCTTAAGGTTTCTTGGTTAAACTTTTCGTTAAACGCGTTTTGTATAAGCTGGCGTGCAAGTGCTGCAGAGCAAGGGCATGTTGAAGAATAGGTAACATCTACGGTTAGCTCGTAGCTAATAATGTTATTTTCAATTGTACTGGTAAGTACAACTGGGTAGCTTTTCCAGCCTGCTTTACCACTTAATAGTGACTTACGGCGTAGCGGTAGTTCAAATTTAAATTCAATTTGTGCTTTATCGCTCAGCCCTTCGTGGCTAGTTATAAAGGTATCGAGTGCTTGCGCTATTGTTTGCGGATTGACTTGCTGCTCAGTTGAAAGCAGGTCAAGTGCTAAAAATAGACGTGACATATGAATGCCTTTGGCATCTTCTTTATGCAAATTTACAAATGCACGAGCTTTGGCATTTACTGTAACTGGAGATAAGTCTCGTGACTCAAAAATAAATGGCAGTTCGATTTCGCCCATGCCAACCCAGTCTAATTTACCTGTTTGTAAGGCGGGTGCAGTGTCTGCTATATCTGGCATATTGGTTTGCATGTGCGCTACTCGTATTTTGGAGATAATAAAGCGGGGCATTTTACACTAAATAATTTATTGCTGAAATGATGAGTTTAAGAGATGAGCAAAATCAAACATGAAAAATTCTGTTTTTATCGCACAACATGGGTAGTGGTAGGAGAAAAATGCTAAAATCTGGGAAAATGGTATGTTTATACATGCGCATTGCCTTCTTTATATTTAAGCACACAGCTAAGAGATAAAATTACGTATGACCGATTATTCTTTGAGCCCTTGGGCTCGGGTACTTTCCAGCTCAATAACGCGATTTGGTGAATTTAAAACCGCAGCTATTTGTTACACTTTATTTTTAACTGTATCTCTTATTTTATCGAGCATGTTTTATTATGTTGCGATAGGCGAATTACACCTTGTTGATATTTTGGCTGTGGTATTTTTTACGGCTGTAGTTTCTCCTTTAATTATAAGTGTATTACTTAATTCAATTCGTCAATTAGATGCCTCGTATGCTTATTTAGATAGCGCAACCAAGCAGGAAAAGCTCTTAAACCAAACCCTAAAAGACAACATTAGTCGTTTAAATATTGAAATTGATGAGCGTAAAATGGCATTTCATGCCAAGCATCGCGCTATTGAAGAGCTGCGCCGAGAAATTGCTGAGCGTAAAAAAACACAACAAGAACTTGCCCAACAAAGTATGTTGCAACGCTCAATCGTTGATTCATCTCCCGATCTATTTTATTACCGCGATAACAACGGTGTATTTGCCGGCTGTAATAAAATGTTTGAAGAGGTAATGGGAAAATCAAGTAGTGAGTTAATAGGAAAAACGGTTGAGCAGATATTCCCGAGTCATTTTTTAGCTGAAGTTTTGGCAACCGATAAAGAAGTAGAGCAAAGCCATAAAGCACTAACTATAGATGTAGGCTATGAAGTAAATGGTGAAACACGTTGGTTTGAGCTGCGTAAATTACCTTTTATAAATGATGACGGTGACTACATTGGTTTACTGGGCTTTGGTCGTGATATCACTAGCCGTAAAGAAGCTGCACAAGCACTCGAAACTGCCTATAAAGACAAAGGTAAGTTTATTGCTACGCTGAGCCATGAACTACGTACTCCTTTAAATGGCATTGTTGGTTTAACGCGTATGTTATTAGATACAGAGCTTAATAAGCAGCAGCGTAGTTGGGGCAATACTATTTTTTCGAGTGCTGAAACACTCGGTAATATTTTTAACGATATTATAGATTTAGATAAAATAGATAGGGATCAGCTCGATATAGCAACCAATTCTATTAATGTGTCAGACTTTATAAACGATGTAGTTAATTTTGCAGGCTTAATAGCTGAGCAGAAAGAGCTTGAGTTTGATATTAAGCGCAATGGCATACTTGATGTTTACGCGCAGCTCGATCCGACTCGATTACGCCAAGTTGTTTGGAACTTAATTAACAACGCCGTTAAGTTTACTCAGCAAGGCAAAGTAACACTCGAATGCAGCAGAGAAAATCGCGTAGAAGGCCCATGGTTAGTTATTAAGGTACTGGATACCGGTCAAGGTATTCCACCAGAGCAACTTGCCCATATATTTGATATGTATTACAAAGCGCCGGATTTAAAAGGCACTAACGCGATAGGTTCAGGTATTGGTTTAGCTGTAACTAAGGCACTTGTAAGTGCAATGAAAGGGATAATTACGGTAAATAGTACTGAAGGCGAAGGAAGTTGTTTTACAGTGCAAATACCGCTTAGTTTATGTGTTGCACCAACAGAGCAAAGTTATGTTGGCCGTGGTTTGTATATTCTACTAGTAGAAGATGTGCCTCTTAACGCCGAAATTGCTACAAACCTATTAGAGCAACGCGGCCATGAAGTGTTATGGGCTGAAACCGGTGAAGATGCACTCTCGTTTGTCGAAACCGAAGATGACTTAGATTTAGTACTACTTGATATGCAATTGCCAGATATAAACGGTGACGTGGTTGCTAAACAAATACGCTCAGATAGCCACTTCGATAAATTACCTATTGTTGCTCTAACTGCCAATGTACGCAGTGCTGAAAAAGAGCTTGAAGGTATATCAATACAAGGTGCGTTGGCTAAACCAATTAACACAGTCAAGCTTGATAAAATGCTGGCTGACTTATTTGGCATTAAGCAAAGTGAGTGCACAGAGCCACAGCTAAAAGTAAGTGAAGAGG
Source organism: Pseudoalteromonas sp. NZS71_1 (assembly GCF_015864305.1). Classification (NCBI taxonomy): domain Bacteria; kingdom Pseudomonadati; phylum Pseudomonadota; class Gammaproteobacteria; order Alteromonadales; family Pseudoalteromonadaceae; genus Pseudoalteromonas; species Pseudoalteromonas sp. NZS71_1. Next base: position 36,287 of record NZ_JADYXM010000009.1, read on the forward strand.
CGCTAGAGGGCATTGATGCACACTTATTAGATATTGAAACAATAGAAGACTTTGTAAATTCGATGGGCTTGGTTGTATTTAGACGCAGTAGTCAGTTATTCGAAAAGCTAAGTCCACAATATCAGCAAGAATTACTTACCTCATTAAATACCGGCGATAGAGAAGAGTATGAATCAGTAGCGCATAAACTTAAAGGTGCGGCTGGATCAGTAGGTTTAAATGATGTGCAGCTTCATGCCAAAATAATGGAGCATGGTGCGATTGATGAATCTGATGAAATGTTAAAGCAGTGGTTAGATGTTTTAGCAGATAAAATAAATGAAGGACAAAAAGCCCTTCATTTATTTTTACAGCAATTAGAGTAAAACTAATTAGCTCTAATTAAGCGTCAATTTTACCAATGAAACGGTAACCTTCACCATGGATGGTGCTGATTAACTCTGACGTTGAGTTATCACTTTCAAAATGCTTACGAATGCGACGAATAGTAACATCAACAGTACGGTCATTTGCGCGAAGCTCACGGCCTGTCATGTGCTTGATTAATTGCTCACGACTAAAAATACGACCTGGAGAATCAAGCATTAAACGAAGTGCTCTGTACTCACCTTTTGGTAAACGTTTAGCGTCGCCATTTGGAGAAGTAAGACAACGGCTATTTTCATCAAGTTCCCAACCGTTAAACGTAATAACACCATTTGTTTCTAGTGCTGACTCTTCACCGCCTAAAGCAGTACGAGTAATAAGGTTGCGAGCTCTAATAGTTAATTCACGCGGGTTGAATGGCTTAGTAACGTAGTCATCTGCGCCAATTTCAAGACCTAAAATACGGTCAACATCGTTGTCACGACCCGTTAGGAATATAAGACCTACTTTACGCTTTTGGCGTAATTCACGGGCTAAAATAAGACCGTTTTTACCAGGAAGGTTGATATCCATAACTACAAGATTAACGTCATCGTTATTTGTAAGCTTGTCATGCATATCATCGCCATCAATGGCTTCAATAACTTTGTACCCTTCAGCTTCAAATAAACTAACTAGGTTCAGTCGAGTTACGTCTTCATCTTCTACGATTAGAATGACTGGCGTTTGCATTATTAATTAACCTTTTGGAATATTTTATTTATAAAAAAACCGGTGACGAATTTATAACCGATTACTAGAGATTATAGGATTATACCCATTTGTTAACAAGGAAAAAACAAATTGGATAAAAATAAAACAGTAGGGTGTCCAAAGTCTACTAAAAAGGGCAGTGCAAAAACTACTGTTTAATTGATATATACGTGGATGTAGCTATTTGAATCATAAAGTCGAAGCCATTTTCCTTTAATAATTGATACATCATTCAATCAAACAAGGTACTTAAAATAATCAGACTAATTCAAAGCAAAACTATATCACTTTCTAACCTTTCATCAATGTATGTGATACAGCAAAGATAAAAAAGTTCATAAATCGCTTGGTAATATTTATTTAATGCAATTAAATAATGTTACGCGCTTATCACATGCCTCATTAATGAGGTCATTAAATGCTAATTCAAGGATAAATTTTAAATATATGCACTTTTTAGTGATCTTTATTTAAGGAATAGTAATTATAAAGCGAGCACCGTGTTTTTCTTCAAGATCAAACATAACTCTTCCGCCAAGTGCTTGTGTTACTAGGTTGTAGACCAAGTGCATGCCTAAGCCGCTTGCGCCTTGTCCGCGCTTTGAAGTTACAAACGGGTCAAAAATTCTATTTTTAATGTTTTTATCAACGCCTTGACCATTGTCAGAATAAACTATTGTTAATTTTTTCCCTACCAGTTCTACGTCAAAGCGAATTTCATTATTTTCTTTACCTATAAATCCATGAATCACAGAGTTCATGAGCAACTGCTGAAACACTTGTTGCAGAGGTTCAGACTTACTATGAATAGCCAAGTCGGTCGGACAGTTAATAATAACGACAGGCTTTTTAGGCAGTAGTTCAGATTGAATCGATGTTAAAACATCACTTATTAATTTATGTACATTAATATGGGTATTAACACCGTCATCTTGAATAACGGCCACTTTTTTAAAGTTAGATATCAGGTCTGCGGCACGATTTAGATTACGATAAATTAAGTCTAAGTTTTCAATACCTTCATCTATAAAGCGTTTTAGATGGCTTGAGGTAAGTTTTTTATCGTCAAAGCTTTGCTGTATATCTGCCAGTTTATCTCGAAGTAATGTAGAGCCTGTAATACCTAGCCCTATTGGTGTATTCACTTCATGGGCAACCCCAGCAACCATTTGCCCAAGCGATGCCATTTTTTCGTTTTCAACAATTTGCGTTTGGTACTGATGCATTCTCTCAAGGGTTGATAAAAGCTCTTGATTTGCTTCTCTGAGAGCGATTGTTCGCTGGTTTACTTTTTCTTCAAGGCTCTGGTTTAGTTGTTTTATTTCTTGTTTATCTTTTTCGTGGCGCTCAAGTTGCTTTTTGGTACGTGTAAGCATGATATTTAAACTATTTGAAAGAGCGGTTATTTCTTTTACATCGGTTATTGGCGCGCGTGCATCATAGTTATGATTTTTAGATACATCCTGCAATAGCATGCTTAACTGCTCTATTGGCTTGGCTATACGTCGTTGAACTTTTATAGCAATAAAGTAAACAACGATTAAAATTAATAGAGTTAATAGCACGTCTATTAATATTTTTCTCTCAATATAAGTCTCTAAACTTTCGAGGCTCCCTCGCATATATACATAACCTACCAACTTTTCGTTATCGTAAATAGGGCGGGTTAGTTCAATATGATCGCTCGTAATTCGTGGCGTTTTTAGCTCATCAACACTGTCTATTCTTAACGGCACCGGAGGCGTTTTTTTTGCATTAAAGCTAATAAAAAAAACAGGTTTTTGAGATGCTTTTTCTATTGAATAAATATGTATGTTTTTTACAAGGGGGATATTTTCAAATGACTTGAGGCGTTTTTCTTCTGTTTTTCTATCATCTTCAACTACTGATTTACCAGCATCAAAAGCTACAATTTCAGAAAGTATGACGAGTTTATTAATGATTAATTGCTTTTGCTCTTTTACGCTTAAATAAGTAGATATCGAAATAGATAGCGACAAGCAAATAGCTGTAATAAGCATAATTAAATTTATGAGTGCTTTGCGAATGCTACTTTGATGAACTTTTTTAGGCATTATTTCGTTATCGCCTGAATTAATTTTGATTATTTAGAGTTTTAGTTTAGCAAAGACGGGAGAAAATGAAGGAAAAAAGCTAAATTAATTCTTATATTTATGCGAAGGTTAGCTTGAGCGCGTTTGCACTCAAGCATTTTTAAAAATAATACTAGCTGCTATATACGGCAAACTTGTTATTTTTAAATACCGTTTGGTAGCTTTCAAATTGCGTTTCTAAAATAGGCGGGTATTTTAAAAAGCTGTTAGCAACAATATTCAGCTTTCCTACTTTAGTTAAATGCTGTTTTGCATTTGCTAAAAATGTTTCTGCTACTGTGTAGTCGGTTGCAATACCTGTATGAAAAGGTGGATTGCTAATAATTAAATCAAACTTACCGGTAATGCTTTTAAGGCCGTCACTTAATATCGCTTCGCCTTTGATGCTGTTAAGCTTTAGAGTTTGCTGTGTTGCGTAAGTTGCCAGTGCACTTACATCACTACACACAAACTCAAGTGCTGGATTATGCAGCCCTAAAAAGGTTGCTATTAAACCTGCGCCACAGCCAAAGTCGAGAACCCTACCTTGCTTAATTGTCGGTGCGTTTTCGAGTAGAACTTTCGTTCCCATATCTAAACTACCGTGATTAAACACCCCTGGGACACTAATAGCTGTAAACTCGGTGTCGGCAACATTAACAACAAACTTTTTATGGTAGGTCGTAATATCAAAGTCAGGATGCTGGGTAATCTCAGCAAATGAGTAAAGAACGCAGTGCTTAGCTGAATCAATTTTGTTACTAAACTCAGCTTTACCAGCTAATTGCTTTTCAATTGATTTAACACCACTTTTGTTTTCACCTACCACCAATAGTTCGGCATCGTCAGTAATAGCAGATCTAATATTATCAAGCGCCATTAATAACTCAGGTTTTGATTTAGGATAGTAAAGAATAACTAAATCGTAGCCGTTACCAGGTATTGTGTGATTTACACAAACCTCAACGTCTTTGGTGTTTTTAGCAAACTCACCGTTAGCATGGTTGTAGCTAAATGCAGTTACCTTGCTTTGCGGGTTAAGTTTTTTAAGCTCTGTTAAAAAGCCATCTTGAACAAAGTTGACCACCAAGATAGATTTGCCCGTTAGTGCCTCGCTATTACGAAGTAACAGTAAACTTGGGTTGGTTAGTACGCTCATAAATGGCTTTGCCTTACAGTATGTTTAGTTTTATTAAAAATAAAAGTGAGTGCTTAAAGTTACAAATTACTCAGTACGTTCAAACATTAAATCCCACACGCCATGACCTAGGCGATGTCCGCGCTGCTCAAACTTAGTAAGCGGGCGCAAATCTGGACGTGGAACATAATCGTTTGTTTCTGATTGGTTTTTAAAACCAGGAGCTACATTCATTACTTCGAGCATATGCTCTGCATAGTTTTCCCAATCTGTTGCCATATGAAAAACGCCACCCATTTTCAGTTGGGCTCTTAGTTTTTCAACAAACTCAGTTTGTACAATACGGCGTTTATGATGACGCTTTTTATGCCAAGGATCAGGGAAAAACAACTGTAGTGTTGTTAAGCTTTCATTAGGTATACAGTCTGCAAGTACTTCAACTGCATCGTGTTCAAAAATACGTAAGTTAGTAATGCCTGCTTCATCGGCATCCATTAAACAAGCACCAACGCCTGGGCGGTGTACTTCAATACCAATAAAGTTTAGGTGAGGGGCATTTGTTGCCATTTCGACAAGCGATTTACCCATACCAAAACCAATTTCTACTACTACATCGTTGTTGTTGCCAAAAACTTCGCTTAAATCAAGCATACCGTTTTTATGCTCTAGGCCCATTGTTGGCCAGCATTTTTCGATTGCAGCGGCTTGGCCTTTGGTTAATCGACCTTCGCGTTTTACAAAACTGCGAATGGTGCGGATGTATTTACCTTCTTGCTTAGCTTGCTCAAGGTTAGTGTTGCTTGATTCACTCATATTATTGGCCTGACAAAAACAATGTGTTTAAAAATGGTTGCATATTATCCCTGACCGAGCCCGCAATCACAAGTATTAGCTGGTTTTACACGCCCTATAGCTTGATCTTTTTATTAACTACAATAGACTGAGCCGCCATTGAGCATCAGTAAAAGTACAATATGTTGGATTTAAATAAAGAACAGTCTAATTCGTTTTCTAATCAAGTCGTTGATTGGTATCACCTTCATGGGCGTAAAACACTTCCATGGCAGTTGGGTAAAACACCTTATAAAGTGTGGGTGTCTGAGGTGATGCTCCAGCAAACTCAAGTTATTACTGTTATCCCATATTTTGAAAAATTTATGCAAAGCTTTCCAGATATTATTGCTTTAGCCGATGCTGATGAAGATTTAGTACTGCATCACTGGACCGGCTTAGGGTATTACGCTCGTGCGCGTAACTTACATAAAACAGCTAAAATAGTACGTGACAAGTACCAAGGCGAATTTCCGCAAACGCTTGATGAAGTAATGGATTTACCGGGAATAGGACGCTCTACTGCCGGGGCTGTTTTATCATTGTCGCTTGGGCAGCATCATCCAATTTTAGATGGGAATGTTAAGCGAGTCTTAGCGCGCTACTTTATGATAGAAGGTTGGTACGGTGTTAAAAAAGTCGAAAACCAGCTTTGGCACTTATCAGAGCAATTAACACCTAAAAATAATGTCACCGAATTTAATCAAGCTATGATGGATTTAGGTGCGAGTGTTTGCTCACGCAGTCGTTTTGATTGTGAGGCTTGCCCATTAAATTCAGGTTGTGGTGCTTTTAATGCAGGTAAAGTAAAAGAGTTTCCACATTCTAAACCTAAAAAAGCAGTGCCGAAGAAGAGTTGTCATCAGTTAATTATTCAGTGCGGCGATAAAGTGCTTATGGAAAAACGCCCTAACAGCGGTATTTGGGGAGGACTATTTGGCTTTTTTGAATTTAATGAGTACGAGGAGCTTCAAATGTTTTTAGCTCAGCAAGGATTAGAAGCCGACTTAGTAGAGCTTGAAGCGTTTATTCATGTGTTTTCACATTTTGAGCTGAAGATTAATCCGCATGTGCTCAATGTTAAGAACATTCCTGATGTAGTAAATGACAAACAATTAGTGTGGTATCCGCTTGATCAATCAATAGAGGTTGGCCTAGCAGCGCCAACTAAAAAGTTGGTTAAACAAATTACAGCAATAGTATAGAATAGCCCCATATTTAGCGTTAGAGAGAATCAATCATGGCACGTACAGTATTTTGTCAAAAGTTACAAAAAGAAGCCGAAGGGCTTGGCTTTCAGTTATACCCTGGTGAAGTTGGTGAAAAGATTTTTAATAACATCTCTAAAGAAGCGTGGGGTCAGTGGCAGCATAAGCAAACAATGCTTATTAACGAAAAGCATTTAAATATGATGGACCCAGAGCACCGCACATTTTTAGAAGAGCAAATGGTTGGCTTTTTGTTTGAAAACAAAGATGTGGAAATTGAAGGTTATCGACCGCCTGAAAAATAATATTTTGAACATTAAAAAAGGGCTAAATAGCCCTTTTTTTGTGTGCGATTATTTAATCACTTAACTCATCTTCTTGCTCAGAGATTTTAATTTGTTCTTTTAAAAATTGAGCTGCCTTAGAGTATTCAATTTCTAACTTATCTCTTAAGTCTATTAATTCATCGGTAGTGAGTTCACCTTTTTTACATTTATCTTCAAATGCACTTGAAAGTTCAGCCACCGTTAGGGCACCAATTGTTTTAGAGATCGATTTTAATTGATGACACCCTTCAATAATCTCATCTAAATCGTTAACCATAACGCCTGAATTAATCCCCTTAATTAGCCCTTGGCTTTGTTCTAAATACATTTTGAAAAAGCGTAACTGTTTAGCTTCGTCACCATTTACATATTTAGCAACCGCTTCCATATCAATAGGTAGCGCCATGGTTTGATGGATAACTACATTTGGGTTTTGGCTTTGCTTATCGCTCCAGCGTTTTAAGGTGTCCTCTAACGCGTTTAGCTCTATAGGTTTGGTAATGAAGTCGTTTATACCTACGGCTAAACAACGCTCTTTTTCGCCTTTAAGTGCGTTTGCTGTTACAGCAATAATGTAAGGCTGTGCATCAATTGATTCTAATAGCTCTGCTTCGTTACGGATTTTTTCGACCATATCGTAACCCGACATTTTAGGCATGTGTAAGTCGGTTAAAATAAGTGAGTAATCACCTTTTCTCCACATATCTAAGCCTTCTTCACCGTTGTTTGCTATCTCAACGCCAAAACCTAGTATGTGTAATTGATCGGTCAGCACTTGTTGGTTTAAAAGGTTATCTTCAACAAGTAAAACCAATTTGTTTGATTTACGAGCTTGCTCAACATTTAAATAGTTATTAAGTGTTTTGGTTTTTTTAATTTGTTTAGGTGTATGCAAACCTGCAGCGACTAAAATAGACAGCATAAAGTTAGACTTACATAAAGGAGAGGCATTAATATAAAAAATATTATTATGATTTATAGCCGCTTCATCAAGCTTGCTTAGTACAACAACTTGTTGGTTATAATCCTCTAATGAATAAAATAAGCGTCTTAGCAGCGCGTTTGTTTTATCCATATTGTCTATGCCATCAGCCACCCAAATAATATCTTGCGAATGTTGGTGCTCTTCAATTTCTTCTTCTGTGTGTGCATAAACTATTTTAGCGCCCATAAACGATAAATAACGGTACATTGTTTTTTCACGTTCTAGGTGATTACTAACTACAACAATTTGCTTACCATTTAATGCACCTTTGTGTGCGTACTTAATTCTACCCGATGTGCTAAACGGCAGTTCAACAGTAAACTCACTGCCAATTCCTGTATGGCTAGTTACATGAATAGTACCTAGCATAAGCTCAGTTAAGCTTTTACAAATAGAAAGACCTAAACCTGTCCCTCCATATTCTCGGGTAATCGAATTTTCGGCTTGAATAAACGGATTAAATATTTCGCGTAGTTGTGCCTGCGACATGCCTTTACCGTTATCAGTTACGCAAAAGCGTAAGGTAAAGTGATCAGTCGTATTATGTACCACCTCTACTGATATTTTTACATGCCCTTGGGTTTTTTCATCAGTGCTCGTAAATTTAATTGCGTTGCTACATAGGTTATAAAGAACCTGACGTACACGTACGCTATCACCGGTAAGATTTATAGGAATATCTGGTGCTATTGCTAGCTCTAAATCAAGCTCACGTTTTTTAGCAACAGATGAGAGCACACGAGCAACTTCTTCAATAGTATCGGTTACCGAAAATGGGATCGGGTCAATATTTAGCTTTCCAGCCTCAATTTTAGAAAAATCTAAAATATCATCCAAAATGCTCAATAACGAAAATGCTGATTCACGAATAATCGTACTTAAACGATGCTGAGCGCCATCAAGTTCGGTCTGGCGCAGTAAATCAATAGTACCTATAACACCATTCATCGGTGTTCTTATTTCGTGACTCATCGTTGCTAAGAATGTTGTTTTAGTTTCGCTTGCACGCTCTGCTTTTAATGTGGCTTGCTCAAGCGCTAAGGTACGATTTTGCACTTCGGCTTCTAGGCCATTTTGTAATTTATAAAGCTCTTTTTGTGCAGAGTCATTCTCGCTCATTGCAGTTTGTACTTTTTGTAGCAATAAGTTGATGTTTTTTGCTACTACACCTAAACCAATATCAAGTTGCTCATCAACATTACTATTGTAATTAGCATCTTCAGTAATTGCCTGTAACTCTTGAGTAAGAGTGTCAGTACTTTTACGTAAGCGTGTATTAATGTACATATTAAACATTAAAGTAAGTATAAATAATGCAGCAACACTCGCTATCGCGATGATGTAAGCGATAACTTGAGAGTCTTGAACGCTTAAAGGCGTGGCTGGTATGTTTTGCTTAATAATAAGCTCGCCAATGGGCTGATCGTTTAACAATAGTAGGTGATGCAGGATACCTTCTTCTTTTAAGTGCTTTTCAGTTTTAACAGAAGCGATGGCTGGTTTACTGCTGCTATATACCAACTGAGTATCTGATGTAGCATTGAAGCGATATAGAGTATATTCAAAGTCACCGTCTAATAAGGAGGTTAAATCAAGTAACTGTTTTACTTTACCTTGACCATACATAGTTAATGCATCAACCATAGGTAAGTCTAATCTATCGGCAAGCGTTACAATATTAATAGATGATGCTGGTTGGGCTGTCTTAACTTCAGTTTGTGTATAAAATGAGTGGGCAACAATGGCGAGCGCTGTTACAGCAATATTAATGATTAAAAAAAGTGGCAGTAAGCCTTTAACTGGCGATGAGAATTTACTCTGCATTGATTGTTTCCAATTGATGTGTTTTTACTACGATAAGTCCCTATCGTACGTATCTAAGCTAATCGTAACATTTACAAAAAATAATTCACTACGGTTTTAGTCTGATTTAGTTATATTTATTTATAGTTATAGCCCGATTTGTGGTAAAAATGAACGTTATTAATAAAAAATGTACTGAGTTGTCTGAAAACCGTTCAAACAGTTATAAAGAAGAAAAAAAAAGTTGACTTGTAAGGGCAAAACTCGTTTAATACGCCGCACGCCCAGATAGCTCAGTCGCTAGAGATGAGTGGGAATTGCATTAAAAATCCTTTAAGATTTTTAATTCGCACTGTTTAAGTGCCTCGATAGCTCAGTTGGTAGAGCAGAGGATTGAAAATCCTCGTGTCCCTGGTTCGATTCCGGGTCGAGGCACCATTTATTAAAGTAGTGGTGTTTAATCAACAGTTTAAACATTATTACGCGTGCCTTAGCACACAGTTTTGTGTGCCGACTTAGCTCAGCTGGTAGAGCAACTGACTTGTAATCAGTAGGTCAACCGTTCGACTCGGTTAGTCGGCACCATTTATAAAGCTAAAAGTTAAATAGTTATTTTAGCTTTATAAATGGTGCCGACTCGGTTAGTCGGCACCATTTATAAAGCTAAAAGTTAAATAGTTATTTTAGCTTTATAAATGGTGCCGACTCGGTTAGTCGGCACCATTTATAAAGCTAAAAGTTAAATAGTTATTTTACTTTTAGTTAGCACAGTTTATGTGCCTCGATAGCTCAGTCGGTAGAGCAGAGGATTGAAAATCCTCGTGTCCGTGGTTCGATTCCGCGTCGAGGCACCATTTACTTTAAGTTCTCAATCTTTAAAATTGAACGTGCCTTAGCACACAGTTTTGTGTGCCGACTTAGCTCAGCTGGTAGAGCAACTGACTTGTAATCAGTAGGTCAACCGTTCGACTCGGTTAGTCGGCACCATTTATAAAGCTAAAAGTTAAATAGTTATTTTACTTTTAGTTAGCACAGTTTATGTGCCTCGATAGCTCAGTCGGTAGAGCAGAGGATTGAAAATCCTCGTGTCCGTGGTTCGATTCCGCGTCGAGGCACCATTTACTTTAAGTTCTCAATCTTTAAAATTGAACGTGCCTTAGCACACAGTTTTGTGTGCCGACTTAGCTCAGCTGGTAGAGCAACTGACTTGTAATCAGTAGGTCAACCGTTCGACTCGGTTAGTCGGCACCATTTATAAAGCTAAAAGTTAAATAATTATTTTATTTTTAGTTAGCACAGTTTATGTGCCTCGATAGCTCAGTCGGTAGAGCAGAGGATTGAAAATCCTCGTGTCCGTGGTTCGATTCCGCGTCGAGGCACCATTTATTGAGAAGCCTTGCTTATGCAAGGTTTTTTTATTTTAAGTGCTTTATAAAAGTTCTCAATCTTTAAAATTGAACGTGCCTTAGCACACAGTTTTGTGTGCCGACTTAGCTCAGCTGGTAGAGCAACTGACTTGTAATCAGTAGGTCAACCGTTCGACTCGGTTAGTCGGCACCATTTATTTAAAAGCCTCGCTTATAGCGAGGCTTTTTTGTTTTCAACTTGAGAATTAAAAATACCCATAGTTAAGAGCAAAGCAACTGACTTGTAATCAGTAGTCTGTATAAGTTATCCGTTCGACTCGGTTAGTCGGCACCATTTATTCAAAAGCCTCGCTTATAGCGAGGCTTTTTTGTTTTCAACTTGAGAATTAAAAATACCCATAGTTAAGAGCAAAGCAACTGACTTGTAATCAGTAGTCTGTATAAGTTATCCGTTCGACTTAGTTAGTCGGCACCATTTATTCAAAAGCCTCGCTTATAGCGAGGCTTTTCTGTTTCTATATGTCTAATACCAATCCGCAATAATACTTAATCAATTTTAGGGATTAAACCTGACGCTAACTGCGTTAAAAATTTCTGATATAGAGCAACTAAATAACGAAATTTTTGCCTTGTTATCGACACGATTTTCTTACCTCAAAATAGATCACTTAATTAAGCGAATTGGTATAATCTCTTAGACACACTACAAAAAGTTAATTTTTTATTATTAAAAATTGCTGATCATTTGCTCATTTTTACCGTATAACTGGCTATTATGTTAGTTCATCGCTAGCTATGTAATGTTATGTAAAGTAGGTTGAGCAAAAGTTGCCAAAGTGCTTGAATTACGTTCATAAATAGCAGTAATTTAGGTTTAATTATGATTTGGCAATGCAAGCCAACCCTATTGGCAATTAGTGTGATGCTGCTTAGCGGCTGTGCGAGTGATTTTAACTCGTCGCAGCGCATGCAAGCGCCTAATAATATGCCACAGCAATGGCAGCAAGAAGCATCAAGCTCGGTATTAAAAGTACAAGAGCAATGGCTTACACAACTACAAAACCCTACGCTTAACAAATTTGTACAACAAGCACTTAAAAACAACCAACAGCTTTTACAAACTAGTTACGATGTAGAAATTCAAAAACAACAGCTTATAGTATCGGGCGCTGCGCTTTGGCCTAGCCTCGATTTATCAACGCGTACTAGCCGTAGTAAAGACAACCGCCCAGTGAGCTACGACAACGCAAGTTCAGTTAGTTTAAACTTAACTTACGAGGTTGATTTATGGGGTAAGCTTTCAGATTCAAAGCGCGAAGCTAATCTTAACTATTTAGCGCAACAGGCCCGGTTTGAGCAAGCTAAACAGCAACTCGTTGCTGATGTAGTAACTGGCTGGTTTGATGTTGTTACATCGCAACAATTACTCGATTTATTTAAACGTCGCGAAGCCAACGCACAGCAAAACCTAGATATTATCGAGTCTGGCTATCGCCAAGGTATAAACGAAGCACTCGATGTATATTTAGCCCGTAATGAGCTCAATACTGAACGCGCTCGCATTGCCACTCAAACGGCAAACCTATCGGCTTCAGCACGTGCACTTGAGCGTTTACTGGGTGAATACCCAAAAGGTGCCATTACTGCTAGTAGCGACTTACCCGTTATTAATACCGATATTCCACTAGGCTTACCTTCTGAACTTATAACACGTAAACCTACGCTGCGAGCAAGTTGGTATGATCTTTTAGCCACCGACGCTTCATTGGCGTATGCGCACAAACAACGCTTTCCAAGTTTAGATTTAACAGCTTCACTAAGTGATAGCACCGACAGAGTAAGCGACTTGTTTTCTCCATCAAGCCTTGCATGGTCGTTATTAGGTAGTATTTCAGCACCACTTTTTGAGGGCGGACGCTTAAAAGCGAATGAAGAAATAGCGCGCCTTAATACTCAAAAGCAAGAGCAACTTTATTTGCAAACGCTTTACGATGCATTTGGTGATGTAGAGAATGCGATTTCACAGCAGCAGTCTCTTAAATCACAATATAGCAGCACCCTTGAGGCGCAAGAAAACGCACTTGCAGCAGAGCAGTTGTCGTTTGAGCAATATCAAAGTGGCTTGGTAACTTACACTACGGTGCTTGACGCACAAGATAGGTCTTTCGATGCACAAAGCTCCTTAATCGACATTAAAAACCAATTAATAGCTAACAGAATTAACTTACACGTTGCCCTTGGTGGTGATTTTGCAAAGCCCTCAAGTGAACTAAAGAGCAATAATGATGAAAACTAAAACAGCAAAAATTATTATTCCAGCGGTGGTTATTATTGCCACTATTTTAATTGTTATGTTTATTAAAGGTAATCCGCCAGAGGCTAAACGCTTTGGCTCACCTCCTAAAGCATCAATAAGTGTGGCTGCGCTTGAGCTTAAACCACAAAATTACCAAGTGATGATTGATAGCTACGGTACGGTAAAACCACGTACACAAAGTTTATTAGTTGCTCAGGCATCTGGGCAAATAATTGAAGTAAGTGATGACTTTAGAGAAGGTGGCTTTTTTGAAAAGGGCGACGTACTTTTAAAGCTAGACGATAGAGATCATCAAGCTGAAGTTAAATCTGCTCAAGCCAATTTATTAACGGCAGAGCAAGGCTTATTAGAAGAAAAAGCGCGTGGACAACAAGCTATTACTGATTGGAAACGCCTTGGCGGCTCAAATCAGGCAAGCAGCCTAGTACTGCGTGAACCACAACTTGCAGCAGCCGAAGCAGAAGTTTTATCGGCTCAAGCAGTACTTGAAAAAGCCATGCTTGATTTAGAGCGCACTAAAGTAACCGCGCCATACGCCGGGCGTATACTCAGCCGTAGTGTTGATTTGGGGCAAGTTGTTACTAACAATACCCAGCTTGCCACTATTTACGCAATCGATAGCGTAGAGATTCGTTTACCGATTAAAAATAAAGATCTTCCGTTCGTAAATTTACCAGAGCAATATCGTGATGGCGCCAAAAATCAAGCAGGTTCAATTGTTAAATTTACCTCTGACTTAGTGGGTGAGCAAACGTGGCAAGGGCAGCTAGCGCGTACCGAAGGTGCTATAGATGAAGGTGCACAACAGCTTTACGTAGTTGCTAAAATTAACGACCCATATAAAGCAACGGCTAATAACCAGTACCCAATAAAAATAGGGCAATACATAAAGGCGCAAATTACCGGTAAAACAGTTCCTAACGCACTTATAATCCCTAACAGTACTATTTATCAAGGGACGTATGTTTATGTTGTTGAAGAGGGTGTACTCAAGCGTAAAGACATTACACTTGCTTGGCAAAATGCGACACAAGCGATGATAAAAACGGGATTAAATCCAAATGATAAACTGGTTATTACTCCACTAGGGCAAGTGAGTTCTGGAACTCAGGTAAGTATTTTAGGCGAACAAAGCACAGAGCAACCTAAAAGCCGAGGAGCTAATGGGCAAGGTAAAGGAAAGCGCCCGACGCCAGAGCAGCTTGAGCAAAAAGCAAAAGAGCAGGGTATTAGTGTTGAAGAGCTAAAAAAACGCCGCGCAGCAAAGCAAGGAGATAAGCCATGATCGCTTGGTTTGCCAAAAACCATGTTGCTGCTAACTTATTGCTAGTAACGCTGTTACTGTCGGGACTTTTTAGCTTATCAAGCAAAATACCGCTTGAGGTATTTCCTTCATTCGAAACTGACATGATAAGCGTAAATGTAAGTTTGCGTGGTTCAACACCAGAGGATGTAGAGCAAGGTGTAACTATACGAATAGAAGAAGCAGTACAAGATTTAGAGGGCATAAAGCAAATATTTAGTCGCTCTTCTGAAGGTTCTGGCTCTGTGACAATAGAAGTGGAAAGCGGTTACGACCCTCGTGAGCTTTTAGCTGATATAAAAAGTCGTGTAGACGCAATTAACACTTTTCCAGCCGATGCTGAAAAGCCGATAGTAGCGCTTGCTGAGCGAATTCGTGAAGTTATCGCGGTTACCGTATCGAGTGACTATGGCGAAAAAGAAACCCGCGAATACGCAGAAACAGTACGCGATCAAATCCTACGTTTACCTAATGTAACGCAGGTAGAGCTAAGTGGCGTTCGTGATTACGAAATAGCCATTGAAGTAAGCCAAGATATTCTTCGTCAGTACGATTTAAGCTTGGCACAAATATCGAGTGCTATTTCAAACTCAAGCTCAGATATTTCTGCTGGTAACTTAAAAACAGAAGGCGGGGACGTACTTATAAGCTCTAAAGGGCAAGCATATCGTAAAGATGAATTTGCCAGCATTGTTGTTAAAAACCAAGCCGATGGCACTATTATTCGCTTAGGTGATATAGCGACTATAAAAGATGATTTTGAAGAAACACCAGTACGTACTCGCTTTAATGGTAAGCAAGCTGCATTTATCGACGTATATCGAATTGGTCCACAAAGTGCGATTACAGTTGCTGACGATGTTAAAAACTACATAAAAGAGCAACAAAGCTCTCTCCCGCAAGGGTTTGAACTAAGTTACTGGGATGATGATTCGGAGCTGGTTAAAAGTCGTATTTCGACCCTTACTACCAATGCTTTACAAGGCGGTATTTTAGTACTGGCTTTACTTACTTTGTTTTTACGCCCTGCAATTGCATTTTGGGTATTTATTGGTATTCCGGTTTCGTTTATGGGCGCGTTTATAGCGATGCCTATTTTTGGCGTAACCCTTAATATTATGAGCTTATTTGGCTTTATATTGGTACTGGGGATTGTTGTTGATGACGCCATAGTTACCGGTGAAAACGTCTACACCCATTTAAAAACAGCTACGTCGGGCGAGCAGGCCGCAATTTTAGGTACTCAAGAAGTAGCAACACCAGTAACATTTGGTGTGTTGACTACCGTTGCTGCCTTTTTACCTTTGGCCTTTATTGAAGGGGCGCGTGGTGCCTTGTTTGCACAAATACCGGTAGTGGTTATTCCGGTATTATTGTTTTCATTGATTGAATCTAAATTTGTACTACCAGCACATTTAAAATATATAAAACTACGCCACGAAAAAGGCGAACCTTCAAAGTTTGATGTTATTCAACAGCGTTTTGCAGATGGATTTGAAAACGCGATTTTAAAATACTATCAACCCACTTTAAATTTAGCACTGCGCCATAAATTGGCTTCGGTAAGCTTGTTTATTGGTGTATTTGTTATAATTTTAACCATGATCACCAGCGGTTGGACTAAGTTTGTATTTTTCCCGCGCATACCAAGCGAAACAGTCCGCGTTAACTTAACACTACCAACAGGTACACCGTTTGAAGTAACGAATAAATACGTAATTGACATGTCGCAAAAGGCGCAGCAATTACAAGAAAAATACCGCGACCCAGATACTGGCGAAAGCGTTATTTTAAATATATTAGCCACAACAGGCGGGCGTGGTGGTGTATCTAATTCAGGCTCTGTACGCTTTGAAATAACACCGGCTGAAAAGCGTGAATCAGACATAGGATCACGAGAACTCGCCAGCGAATGGCGCGATTTAATTGGTGTGATACCAGGCGCCGAAAGTTTAACGTTTAGAGCCGAAATTGGCCGAAGTTCAGACCCCATTGATGTTCAGCTTAGCGGCACTTCGTTGACTATTTTACAAGACGTGGCTGATCACATTAAAACCCGTTTATCGACCTATCCAACGGTATTTGATATTGCCGATAGTATGTCCGACGGTAAAGAAGAGTTACAAATAGAGCTTACGCAACAAGGTTTAGCGCTGGGCTTAAATAGAGTCAATGTAGCAGGGCAAGTACGTAACTCGTTTTTTGGCTCGCAAGCACAACGTATTCAGCGAGGCAGGGATGACGTACGTGTAATGGTACGCTTACCTATAGATGAGCGCCGCTCTGTAGCTGACCTACAAAACATACTTATAAATACGCCTGATGGAGGCTCAGTGCCTTTATCGCACGTGGCAACACTTACTGCTGGGCAAAGTCCATCAACTATTAATCGAATAGACCGTTACCGCACATTAAACGTAACAGCCGATATCGAAAAAAATAATACCAACATGACCATACTGCAGGCTGACCTAACGGAGTATTTAGATGGGTTAATGCAGCAATATCCTGGAGTAGATTACAAACTAGAAGGTGAGGCTAAAGAGCAAAGAGAGTCGTTTGGGTCGTTGGCTTGGGCACTTGTGTTTGTATTTTTTATTATTTATGCGCTATTAGCAATACCGCTTAAATCTTACTTACAACCAATCATAGTAATGAGTGTAATCCCATTTGGCATGATAGGTGCTGTAGTAGGGCATTGGATCATGGGAATGGACTTAACCATTATGAGTTTACTCGGTATGCTTGCGCTAACCGGGGTGGTGGTAAATGATTCGCTTGTACTCGTTGATTTTATTAATAAAAAGCGCAGTGAAGGTGGTAAAGTTCTCGATGCTATAAAAATTGCAGGTGCATCACGTTTTCGCCCTGTAATGCTAACTAGTTTAACGACCTTTATTGGCTTAATGCCATTACTGTTTGAAAAAGCGACTCAGGCACAGTTTTTAATACCAATGGCGGTGAGCTTAGGGTTTGGGATTATTTTTGCTACCTTTATTACTTTATTGTTAGTACCAATAAACTACATGCTAATGGAGCGTTTTCAAGGTTGGTTTAAATAACTTCACTCTTAAATACGTGATTATTAAAGCTGTAGGTAAGCAATTACCTGCGGCTTTTTTATAAGCTAAAAAGTAATATTAGACAATAGAAGATAAGTGAATAAAAAATTTAGATAAATATAAGAATAAACAGGAAGGTTAATTTCTTTTTTGATAAAGCCTTTTAAAGGCGAGGGTTTGCTAAAAAGGTGTTCCCCAAGATACGGTACTCGGTTTCAGTCCTGAAACCAGAAGGTTTCAGGGCGGGAATCTGCGGTTTACCGTAGGCTTCTCGGTACATGCCGAGCCTGCACAATAGTAGACGAACAGAAACCCTGGTATAAAATTTATCGGCTCAGGGACTTAACTAAGCTCCGGTACCCCAGGGAACAATTTAAGTATATAAGACATAATCCAATCCTTAAACCCCAAACGTAAAAAATTAAACCGTTCGCTTAGTTTTTCCGCACCTTTAACTCATCATTTACTTTATCGCATGGTTTTTGAGCTTGATCATACAATTAATTGGAGTTGCTTTTTATCGAGTGGTAGCATTGCCTTAACTTGCAAAGCGAAGATTCGATTATGAACGATTTACCCGATTACGAAAAAGCTCAACTGCTTTTAGAAAAAAACGAAATATTTGTATCACCTGCTGAAGCGCATGGTGTGATTAGTGGTTTACTTGCGTGTGGTTTAACCATTGACGACAAAGAATACTTAGGCCTTTTGAGTGATGTGTTTAACGATGGTGAATCGTTTAGTAACGATTTAAAGCAGTTTTTTGGCACTATTTATAAGCAAGTAGTCGCGAGCTTTAATGATGATGAATTTCAGTTTGATTTATTTTTACCAAGCGACGACGAAACACTCATCGATCAGGCTAATGGCCTCGTATCATGGGTAGCGGGTTTTATGCTTGGTTTTGGTTTAAAGCAAAAAGACTACGGTAAACTATCGAGTGATGTTAAAGAGGTTATTACTGACTTTAGCGAAATCACTCGCCTAGATACTACTTTTGAAGAAACCGAAGAAGACAGCCAAGCGCTGCACGAAGTGATTGAATATGTGCGTGTATCAGCACTACTTTGTTTTGCAGAGCTTGGTAAAGAGCAAAGCACGCAAAGTACTAAAAAAACACTTCATTAACTTTTAAAAAGTAAAACGGGTTGGTTAATAATGGTTGAAGTACAAAAGTCAGAATTTAAAGCACGTCGCGAGCGCTTACTTGCTCAAATGGATGAAAATAGCGTTGCTATTATTCCCGCTGCGAGCGAAGTGACGCGCAGCCGCGATACCGAATATGCATTTAGACAAGATAGCGACTTTTTTTACTTAACTGGCTTTAACGAACCCGACGCCGTACTTGTACTCTGTAATAACAGCGATGCACCCAGTACTTTATTTTGCCTAGATAAAGACAAGCTTGCAGAAATTTGGCATGGCCGCAGAGTTGGCTTTGATAAAGCTAAAAGTGACTACTTGTTTGATGAAGCTTACCCGCTAAGTGAATTAAACGATAAAACACTCGATATGCTAAATGCAAAAAATGCGCTCTATTTTGCACAAGGTGCTTACCCCTCATTTGATACCAAAGTGTTTTCGTTACTAGGTACGCTTCGAAGTGGCTCTCGAAAAGGCCTCAAAGCACCGAGTAATTTAAAAGAAATACGCGGCCTTATTCACGAAATGCGTTTGTTTAAATCGCCAAGCGAGATAGATGTTATGCGAGAAGGCTGTGAAATTAGTGCGCGAGGGCACATGCGCGCTATGCGTTATTCGCATGCGGGTGCCACAGAGTTTCAGCTAGAAGCAGAGCTACATCATCATTATGCAATGAATGGTGCGCCTCATCCTGCGTACGGCACAATTGTTGGTAGTGGCGACAACGCCAATATTTTACATTACACACAAAATAGCGACGTATTAAAAAGTGGTGACCTAGTACTTATAGACTCCGGTTGTGAGTTACAAGGTTACGCTGCTGATATAACGCGTACATTTCCGGTAAATGGTCAATTTAGCGAAGAGCAAGCCGCGCTTTATAATATTGTACTTAAAGCGCAAGAAGTTGCTTTTGATGACGTAAAACCCGGTGGTTATATGTCGCATGCTAATAAACTAGCAATGGAAGTAATGACCCAAGGTTTACTCGACTTAGGTATTTTAATTGGCGACTTTGACGAGCTAATGGCAAAAGGTGCGTGTAAAGAATATTACATGCACGGGCTTGGGCATTGGCTTGGTTTAGATGTACATGATGTTGGCGATTACAAAGTAAATAACGCTGAGCGTGCATTTGAGCCGGGTATGGTACTCACCATAGAGCCAGGGCTTTATATAAGCGAAGACTCAAGCGCACCGCAAAAATACAAAGGCATTGGCATTCGTATCGAAGATAACTTGCTAGTTACCGAAACCGGCCATGAAAACTTGACCCTAAGCGTACCTAAAAAAATTAGCGATATAGAAGCACTTATGCAAAGTGCTAAAAACGTATAAAGCTCGGAGAGTAAAGTGGCTAAGCAGTTTGATGTAGTTATTATTGGCGGTGGTTTAGCGGGAGCAAGCTGCGCATTAAGTGTGGCTAAAACTAATCCCGCGTTAAATATTGCCGTTGTAGAAGCTAATCAAGTAACCGGCGACTACCACCCAAGCTTTGACGACAGAAGCATTGCACTTGCTCAGCAATCGGTAGAGTATTTACAAAGCCTCAATTTATTTGAGCAAAATGCCCCTTACACCGCAGCAATCAAAAAAGTGAACGTGTCTGATAGAGGCCACTTTGGCAAAGCGCACATTAATTGCGACGAATTTGCTAAGCCCTCACTTGGTTACGTAGTAGAAGTAAATCCTTTTGGCCGAGCGCTTCACCTGCGTTTAACGCAGTCAAATATTACGCTTTTGTGCCCCGATAGCGTAATTGCCATTGAGCAAACTTTGCATAGCAATACACTCACCTTACAAAGCGGCGAGCAATTAAACGCCAAGCTATTGGTTATTGCTGATGGCGCACAATCACCAACACGTAGTTTACTTGGGCTTGGTTTTAATACCCAGCCTTATGAACAAGGCGCAATTATTGCTAATGTAGAAGTGGCTGGTGGGCATAATAATCATGCCTTTGAGCGTTTTACACAAAACGGGCCTATGGCGTTATTACCCATGAGCAATAACCGTTATTCGTTAGTGTGGTGTATGCGCCAAGATCAGGTTGAACAGCACATGGCACTCAGTGAACAAGGCTTTTTAAGTGCCCTGCAAAGCGCGTTTGGTTATCGCGGTGGTCAATTTACTAAAGTAGGCATGCGCACGAGTTACCCGCTCGTTTACGGGCAAGTTGAGTCTTTAACTGCGCACCGTACAGTGGTTATTGGTAATGCTGCACATGCGATTCATCCTATCGCAGGGCAGGGTTTTAATTTAGGTCTTCGCGACGTACAAGTACTTAGTAATTTAATAGCAAATAGCCAACACGATTTAGGCAGCTATGCGTTTACACGTGAATATTCAAAAAAGCGCAGTGATGATATAAAAACCGTAATGAGTTTAACCGATGCACTTGTTAGGCTTTTTTCGAACTCATCGCGAGTGCTCGCATTGGGGCGCAGTATTGGGTTGTTTTCGATGGATTTATTTCCCGCATTAAAAGCGCCATTAGCTAAACAGTTAATGGGGCAAGTTAAACAAGGTAGGCGTTTATGAAGCAAGCACAGGTTTGTATTGTAGGTGGCGGCTGTGTAGGGCTAACACTAGCACTTGGATTGGCAAAAGCCGATATAAGCGTCGTTGTACTCGACGGCGCACCAACACAAGCGTTACCAACTGACGAATATGGTTTGCGTGTAAGTGCGTTAAGCATTGCAAGCCAAACCTTGCTTGAACAATTAAATGTATGGCCCGAAATTATCGCACAGCGAGCGTGCGCTTATACACATATGGATGTACGTGATGCCGACAGCTTTGGCAAAATAGCGTTTAATAACGAGCAACTTGAGCTTGAACATTTAGGCCATATTGTTGAAAACGACATTATCCGCTTTGCGCTTATAAAAGAGCTAGAGCAACAAAGCAGTGCAACACTAATGTTTGATACACAGTATCAGCAAATACATCAAAGCGAATCTGATGTATTTATAACACTTAAAAGCGGCGAGCCAATTATTGCAAAACTGCTGGTGGCGGCTGATGGTGCAAATTCAGCTATACGTAAACAATTTAATATGGCGCTTAGTTTTAAAGATTACGATCACCATGCGCTAGTCGCGACAGTTAAAACTAAAGAGCAACATGCAAACACCGCACGCCAAGTCTTTTTACCAACAGGGCCACTCGCGTTTTTACCATTGAGCGATGAGCATACTCATTCAATTGTGTGGTCTACCAGCCCCAATCATTGTGATGAATTATTAGCAATGGACGACACCGCCTTTAATAAAGCCGTAATGGCTGCAATTGATGGTCAATGCGGGCTGTGTGAAGTGCAAAGTGCGCGTACTGCTTTCCCACTTAAAATGCGCTACGCCCAGCAATGGGTTTCAGGCAAAGTGGTACTCATTGGCGACGCTGCACATACAATCCATCCACTTGCAGGGCTTGGTATGAACCTAGGCCTAAAAGATGCGGCTTATTTAATTGAGCTTTTGACAAGCGATAGCAAGGAGTTTGCAAGCACTCGCACACTGCGCGATTACGAGCGCACTCGTAAGCTCGATGCACAAAAGCACATAGCTATGATGCAAGGGCTAAAAGAGTTATTTGAAGGTGCAAACCCAGTTAAAAAACTTATTCGTGGAGTAGGGCTGTCACTCGTTGATAATTTAGGCCCAATAAAACACCTGTTCGCCAAAGAAGCGATAGGAAAGTGATGTAGGTTGAGTGAAACAAAACCCAACGAGAAAAGCGGTTAGTTATTCGCTTTTAATAAAAAACCGATGTTTAATTTAAGCATCGGTTTTTTATTAAAATAAATTAAGTACTTACTTTGTATGTTTTTTTGGTAAACTTTGTTATTTTTACATTAAATATAATAAAAAGTTTTTACTAAATTTTAAGGAAGAAATAAATGTTAAAAATAACACTCTTATTTTTTTTATTAACTGCGTCTGTAGTTCATGCAAAAGATAAACCTTGGGAGTCTTACGCTAAACTTCCAATGGTAGAGCAACCACAAATATCGCCAAATGGAGAAATGATAGCAACACTTTATAATACTGCTGAAGGTCCTACTATCAGTTTAGCTAAATTTCCTAGTATCGAATTCAATATATTAGCAAGTCTCAAAAAAGATAAAGACAGAGTCGACTTTATTCGTTGGTCAGGTAATAAATATATCATTGTTTCTGCTAGTTACCCTGAATATGTCAATGGTCAATACATGAGAGTTTCAAGGTTATATTCGATCAATGTTGAAACCAATGAAAGTAAAATGCTAACTACGCGACGTTTTTCTGAATATAGGTGGTATAGATATCAGAGTTTCAGACTCGTTTCCTCACTTAAAAATGAGCCAGATTTCGCGCTAGTGTCAACGTTTGATGAAAAAGATAAAGCTTATTCTGTTTTTAAAGTTGAATTAGGTGATTCTAGTTTTGATAAAATTCAGAGGAATAAAGAAAATATTGGAAGTTGGTATGCAGACCCTAAGGGAGTTTTACGCCTGGGGATCGCAATTGATAAAAAAGATGATAAGTTTATTGCTTCAATATGGTATCGAGCAAAGAAAGATGAAGCATTAAAAATGATTCATACCCATATTTTGGGTGAAGATAGTACTTTCTCCATCCAAGGCCTTAATGAAGATGGTACAAAAGCTTACGTCCTTTCTGATCGTGTATTACACAGACAAGCTTTATGGTCATATGATATCGAGTCAGGGGAGTTTGAAGAGCTTGTTTATAGCAATGATAAATACGATATAAATAATGCAATCGTTAATAGTGAGGGCGATTTTATAGGGGTTGGCTACTATGATGATTTCTACAAGAGCCATTATTTTTCAGAGGTAGACGGTAAGCAAGAGCTTATGGTTACTAATTTATTTGGTGATAAGCAAGCTAGTATTGTTAGCCGCAGTAAAGATAGAACACGAATTCTTGTAAATGTAATAAGTGATTCAGTCAGCCCTACTTATTATTATTTTGATTTAAACACAAAGAAGGGCGGCGCTTGGTTATCTAAATTTCCTTATTTAGCACGTAATAAATTTGTACCAGTGCAAAACTATAGCTTTAAAGCGAGCGATGGAGCTGAAATCTCAGGCTATTTTACAAAACCAGAAGGGATTAAAACTCCGCCGCTAATTGTAATGCCTCACGGAGGACCTCATAGTCGAGACTACAAATACTTTAATCGAGAGCTTCAATATTTAGTTAGTTTAGGTTATGCGGTATTGCAAGTGAACTTCAGAGGCTCAGAAGGTTTTGGTAGTGCTTTTGAAACTGATGGTTATTATCAGTGGGGTAAACGTATGCAACAAGATGTATATGACGCAATGGATTGGGCTACTAGAACCGGATTAACATCAAAAAATGATGCATGTATTTATGGTGCAAGTTATGGTGGTTATGTTGCATTAACAGCTGCATGGCAAGAGCCCGATCGCTTTAAATGCATTATTAGTATTTCTGGAATATCGGATCTAAAAGGGTTAGTTGAAGATGAAGAGCGACAAGATGCCTACCTAGGTAATATTGTTGATATGACTGATAGTAAAGCCGTTGATGCATTATCTGAGGTTTCGGCAATCAATATGATTAACCGAATTAAAGCCCCACTTTTACTTATCCATGGGACAAAGGATACGAGAGTTGACTATCGACAATCAAAATATTTTTATGATAAAGCAAAGCGAAATCTAGATATAAAGTATGTTGAAATTGATGACGGAACACACTTTTTTGATGACTCAGAAAGCTTAAAAGTACAATACAAAGAGGTTACTGAGTTTCTTAAAAAACACTTGTAAATAAATGAGTGAGCGTTTTTTAACTCGAAACCTATTTTAAATTTTCTAGTAATTATAAAAAACCGATGTTTAGTTTAAACATCGGTTTTTTGTTTTAAAATAGTTTTGAACATATTTAAAGCCGCGCTTTTCACGCGAGCAAGCTCGGCGTCTACATGCAAAGTTTAACACTGAGCTTAATCTTACCTGTAGGCGTTTAGCTTGCTGACGCGACGAGCGTAGCTCGTAATTACTATCGTTAGTTAAAAAGCGCTTTGCGTTAAATCAGTTACAAATTCTCTTGTGCTTCATTCACCATATCTTTGAGCGCATCAATTAACAGCGGGTCTTTTTTGTTTTCTTTTGCAAGCTCGAGTGCGTTTTTCATACTAGTGACGGCCTCTTTAAATTGTTTGTTAGCAGTATAGCCTTGCGATAAACGCATGTGAGAATAAGTTGCATTGGGATAATCGGTAGTAAAATGTTTAAGCGTTGCTATAGCTTTAGCTGTATTACCAAACTTTTGCTGGCTATGAGCAAACTCTACGTATACATCTTGTGGAATTTTAAGCTCAAACCCGTACTTATCACTAAGTGCTTGGTAATAACCTGTAATGAGCGATACATCAGCAAACTTTCCGTGCTCGTCAGTAACCTTAAATATTAGGTCGCTAAATAAGTGAATTAGGCTATCGCTAAGCGCTGGTAGTATAGTGCCCATATGAGTAAAAGCGGGGTAATGCTTATATTCCCATTTAAGCTGCGAGGGCGTTTGTTGTTCTAAATTTACCAAAGTATTTAATACGCCTGTATAAAAGCGTGCTCCTTCGCTTGCTACACTAATAAATAACGCCTGATCACCTTTAGGGTTTTTAGTGTATTTTATAATATTATTTTTTAATTCCTCATCACTCCACCAACTGTTTGGGCTTATAGCTATATAGTTATTAAATAACTCAGGCTGATTAACTAAAGTATAAAGCGCCAAATTACCTGCATTAGAGTGGCCAATTAAGGTGTTGTAGCCGTTAGTTGAGTAATTACTGTTTATATAAGGCATGAGTTCATCAGACACAAACTTTAAAAACTTGTCGGTTTGTCCTGCGTCAGGCCATTTGTTTTTAACAAAAGTTTGAAACTCTGTTTTAGGCTCGCCTTCTACTTTTGGTAAATAATCACGAACACGGTTAGTTGTATCAATACCAACGAGCATTGCGTTAGGTATCTGCTCGTAATCAACAAGGGATTTAATAACACCAGACGCCGTATGAAAGTGCTCAACACCATCAAGTAAATAAATAACATAAAGCGGCTGATCGTCTTTTACAGTGTCAGGTATGAAAATTTTAATGGGTCTGTCTTCGTTAAGTATTTTTGATTGCAGAATGACTTTTTTACCAACGGTTATGTCAGTTGTATTGGTTTTTGCGTGGCTTAAAAATGGTGTACTAAAAGTAAGTATTAATACAAGCGATAGTAAGAGCTTCATAAATATCCTTATTTAATAATGTATTGCTTAATAATTGCACGGCTTTAAGCTTGAGTAAATGTTTATATTTTCGGGGTAAACATAAAGCTTAAGTAATTAAAAGCTATCGCTTTTCATGCGAGTAAGCTCGGCTTCTACAAGAGACATTGCACTCTGTGCTTAACTTTTTCGGTAGGCGAGCAGCTTGCTGACGCGACGAGCGAAGCTCGTAATAATTACCTTTTAACTCTTATCTATAAAAGCTTAAAAAACCTGCTTGCTTAATTATCCGTCTAAGCGTAAAATGCGCGCTCATTTCGGCTTTTAAACTATTAATTCCTTGCCTTAAACCGACCGGCCGAAACGGTAGAAGGCTCTATTAACCGTAAGGAATATCCATGCGTCATTACGAAATCGTATTCATGGTTCACCCAGATCAGAGTGAGCAAGTTGCTGGTATGATCGAACGTTATACTGGTTCTATCACTGAAGCTGGTGGTGTTATCCACCGTCTTGAAGATTGGGGCCGTCGTCAATTGGCTTACCCAATTAACAAGCTTCATAAAGCTCACTATGTTCTTATGAACGTTGAAGCACCAACTGAAGTAATCAGCGAGCTAGAAACTACTTTCCGCTACAACGATGCAGTGCTTCGTAACTTAGTTATCCGCACTAAAACTGCTGAAACTGAAGCGTCTCCTCTTGCAAGAGAAGAGAAGAAAGAAGCACCAGCTGCTTAATTGTTTTGAGTCCTAGCATGGCATGTAATCAGCAGTTACTATAATGGTTAGCCCATATATGAATCAGCTGGTTATATCTGGGGTAGTTTGTAAAACTCCCAAGTTTAGCCAAAGCCCTGCTGGCATCCCGCATTGTATTTTTGTTGTAGAACATAAATCGATGCAAACCGAAGCAGACCTTAACCGTAATAGTTACGTGAGGCTTCAGGTAGTTGCCAGTGGAAAGCAAATGCAACAACAGACTCAACATTTGCACGTTGGGCAGGCATTGCAAGTGAGTGGTTTTTTAAATCGCCACGAAGGTCGTAACGGCCTTAGCCAATTGGTTTTGCATGCTCAGCATATAGAAAGAATTATTTGAGGAATTAATCTCATGGCACGTTATTTCAGACGTCGTAAGTTCTGCCGCTTTAAAGCGGAAGGCGTAAAACAAATCGATTACAAAGATCTAGCTACTCTTAGAAACTATGTTACAGAAAGTGGCAAAATCGTACCTAGCCGTATCACAGGTACTAGCGCTAAATTTCAGCGCCAGCTAGCAACTGCTATTAAGCGTGCTCGCTACTTAGCCCTTCTTCCATACACTGACTTACATAAGTAAGCAGCGGATTAACAGTTTTTAAAAGGTGTAGAAACATGCAAGTTATTCTACTAGATAAGATCGCTAACCTAGGTAGCCTAGGTGAACAGGTTGTAGTTAAATCTGGTTTCGCACGTAACTTCCTTTTCCCTCAAGGTAAGGCAGTTCCTGCGACTAAAGCTAACATTGAAACGTTTGACGCTCGTCGTGCAGAACTTGAAGCGAAAATCGCTGAACAGTTAGTTGCTGCACAAGCACGCGCTGAAAAACTAGAAGCATTAGCAGAAGTTACATTAGTATCTAAAGCTGGTGACGAAGGTAAGTTATTCGGTTCAATCGGTACTCGTGACATCGCTGACGCTATCTCAGCTGTTGGTGTTGAAGTTGCTAAGTCAGAAGTTCGTTTGCCTCTAGGTACTATCCGTGAGACAGGTGAATTTGACGTATCAATTTCAGTTCACTCAGACGTAACGGCTACTATTAAAGTAATCGTAATCGCTGAAGCTTAATTTTTAATTAAGCGACAAAAGCCGTGCTATTAGCACGGCTTTTTTGTGTCTGTAATTTGGCTAACTTTATTAGTTAAGGGCACTGTTAAATACAACCTCGTACAAGCCCCTTTTTTATTCAATTATTTTTTCATTCCCTTTAAACCTTTTCGAACTGTTATTACGTCTAACTTATCAATACACTAACTCAATAATAATAATTAAAAGGCGACATCACGGATGTTACACGTTAAACCCGAACAAACGCCTTTATGCGAAGCTAAACTCATTGAGCGTTTTAAATCAGGTGATCAAGGCGCATACACAACGCTTTATGAGTTACATATAAAACGAGTCTACGGTTTATGTCTACGCTTATTAGCGGACCAAGCGCATGCTGAAGATGCAGCCCAAGAAGTGTTTGTACAGGTATGGCGTAAAATAGCGCAATTTGACGGTCGCTCGCAGTTTTCTACTTGGCTCTACAGCGTTGCCAGTAATGTTGCGATTAACTACTTACGCAAGCAAAAAAATTGGCTGCAAAAAGTAGTGAGCATTGAACACTGCGGTATGGATGAGCAATCAGCTAATGACTGCAAAGGCTTAAATGGTCTCGATAAATTAATAGTAAGGCTTCCTGAGCGCGCACGTATGGTGTTTGTGTTGTTTGCAATCGAAGGTTACAGGCACGAGGAAATAGCCGAGCAATTAGGTATGGCTGTTGGTTCAAGTAAATCGCAATATCATCGTGCTAGGCAGCTACTACAAGAGTGGTATGAAAATGAATAAACCAAATTTTGACGACTATTTAAATGAGTCATTAAACACGCTTGATAAAGACATTACGCCACAAAAAGACCTGTGGGCGGGAATTGAGCGAGCAATGGTTAGTAATAAGCAGGACCTAAAAGGCACTGCTATTTGGCCAAAACTAACAGCAATAGCTGCCTGCACATTAGCTGCTTTAATTGCTGTAAATCTATTTGTTATAGCGCCTGAGCCACAACCCGTAGTGGCTATAAGTGATTACTTTTCGGCGCAAAAAAACAGTTTGTTGGTTGAATATGAAAATAAAGAAGCATTGACCACTAACTGGCAAACGCAGCTACAAGAGCTTGAAAACGCAGAGCAAGCAATAAAGCAAGTTCTTAAAAATGAGCCACAAAACCAAGCGCTACTAACAATGTTAGCGCAAATATATCAACAACAACTTGATTTAATTAACAAGGTGCATGCGCCACGTTGGCAGCACATTTAGGAGTACGACATGAAAGCGATTTTATTAGGACTGAGCTTATTTCCGTTGGCGGTATTAGCGGGTGAAAAAATAGATAAGCAAATAGACGTACCAAGTGGCGGCACTATTTTTATTGAAAACCAACGCGGTGATATACATATTAAAGGCTGGGATAAAAACGAATTTAAAGTATCTGGCGAGCTTGATGACAAAGCCGAGGGTTATGAGCTTAAAACAAATGGCGATAAAACTCAGTTTATTGTAAAAATGCCACGTAAATCAAATTGGAGTAATAATGGCGATGGCTCAAGCCTAACCATATTTATGCCTAAAAGCAGTAGTTTAGAGTTTGCTGGCGTTAATGTATCGGTGACTGCAAAAGAGCTAAAAAATGGCGCTGAAGTTGACGTGGTTAATGGCGAAATTACGGTAGATGATATTACTGGCAACATTAAGCTCACCACCGTAAATGGTGATGTAAATGCAGAAAACCTAAGTGGTAATATTCAATTTGAAACCGTTAATGGCGAAATTAACGATAGGGAATCGAGTGGTGAACTACGTTTTAGCGCTGTTAATGGCGATATTAAATCAACCTCAAGCGCCAATGATGTGCGCCTTGAAAATGTAAATGGCGATATAGATTTTACGCTATCGTCAATTAAAAACTTACGTATTAACACGGTAAATGGCGAAGCCGAAGTACATATTAAAGAGCTTTTAAAAGGCGGTGATGTACGTTTTGAATCGGTAAGTGGCGATGGTGATTTTTACTTTCCTGACAGCATATCTGCAAATTTTGAAATTAAAGCGCACGCTAATGGCAAAATCATTAATAAAGTTACTAGCGATAAAGTCAGTAAAGCTAAATACGGCCCAGCCAGTGATTTAGAATTTAGCATTAATGGCGGTAATGCTAATGTTGAAATGGATACAATTAGTGGACGCATAGAGCTTCGTATTAAATAACGCTCATTCACCTTCACGATTACAAAAAGCAGGAAAAGATTTCCTGCTTTTCTATTTGCACAGCCCCTTCAAGTCGATAGAATAGAGCCATTCAATTTTACTACTGTGAAGTTATGGCCAAACCAGATAAGCAAGTCGATACACTTAAAGTTCCTCCCCATTCAATAGAAGCTGAACAATCTGTTTTAGGTGGCTTAATGCTTGATAACCAAGCTTTTGACCGCGTAGCGGAGCTTGTTGTATCACAGGATTTTTATACCCGCACGCACAAGTTAATTTTTGAGGCGATGACGGCACTTGCTGAGATTGGCGATCCGATAGATTTAATCACTATTTCTGAAAGTTTAGAAAAAAATAATAAACTGGCAGGAATTGGTGGCTTTGCTTATTTAGCAGAAATAGCTAAAAACACGCCAAGTGCTGCTAACATTGACGCTTACGCAAGTATTGTACGCGAACGTGCTGTTGTACGTGAAATGATTGGCGTAGCGAACGAAATTGCAGAAGCGGGTTTTAACACCGAAGGACGTACCAGTCACGACTTACTCGATTTTGCCGAAAGCAAAGTGTTTAAAATAGCTGAGCAACGAACAAAAAATAATGAAGGCCCGCAAAGCATTCATAGCATCCTTGAAAAAACCGTTGATAAAATAGAAGAGCTTTATCAATCACCACAAGATGGTGTTACGGGTGTAAGTACAGGTTATGCCGATCTTGATAAAATGACGACGGGCTTACAGCCTTCTGACTTAATTATTGTTGCAGCGCGTCCATCAATGGGTAAAACCACTTTTGCGATGAACCTTGCAGAACATGCTGCAATGACTCAAGACAAACCAGTATTAATTTACTCTCTAGAGATGCCTTCAGAACAAATTATGATGAGGATGTTAGCGTCTCTTGGCCGTATTAACCAAACTAAGGTACGTACTGGTCAATTAGATGATGACGATTGGGCACGACTTTCATCAACAATGGGCTTGTTGATGGAAAAAGGTAAAATGTACGTTGATGATGCATCGGGCTTAACACCTACCGATGTACGTTCACGTGCAAGGCGTATAGCCCGCGACCACGGTGGCATTAGTATGATCATGGTCGATTACTTGCAGTTAATGCGTGTACCAAGCCTTGCTGATAACCGAACGCTAGAAATTGCTGAAATTTCACGTTCACTTAAAGCACTAGCAAAAGAGCTAAAATGTCCGGTTGTTGCGCTTTCGCAGCTTAACCGTACGCTAGAGCAACGTGCCGATAAACGTCCTATTAACTCAGATTTACGTGAGTCGGGGTCGATAGAGCAAGATGCCGATTTAATCATGTTTATTTACCGTGATGAAGTTTATAACGAAGACAGTACTGACAAAGGTATTGCCGAAATTATCATAGGTAAACAACGTAACGGCCCAATTGGTAAAGTGCGTTTAACATTCCAAGGTCAATTTTCTCGCTTTGATAATTACGCGGGACCAGCGGTAGATGATGATTACTAATGCGCCTAGCCACTGCTGAAATTAATTTAGCTGCACTTGCGCATAATTTAGCGCAAGTTAAGTGCTTTGCACCTAACAGCAAAGTAATGGCGGTGCTAAAAGCAAATGCTTACGGGCATGGTTTAGTAACGATTGCGCAGCATTTAAATAATGCTGACGCATTTGCTGTGGCGCGAATAGATGAAGGGCTTGCCCTTCGAGCTGGGGGCTTAACAAAGCCAATAGTTTTACTAGAAGGCTTTTTTAACAAAGCCGACTTACCTATTTTACTCGCTAATAACTTTCAAACTATTATTCATGATGAATACCAATTAGCCGCGCTTGAAAAAGCAAAGCTCGATGCGCCAATAACATGCTGGTTAAAAGTAAATACAGGTATGCATCGACTAGGTATTGCGCCAGAGCAGTTTGAAGAGTTTTATAACCGCTTACAAAAAACACCTAACGCCAAAAATACCGTTAATTTAATGACACACTTTTCGTGTGCTGATGATGTTGATAATGCCAAAACGGTTCAACAAATCACGTTATTTGATAACTTAGTGAATGGCATTGACCAAGCACATTGTTTATCAAATTCTGCTGGTATTATTGCATGGCCGAGCGGCCATGGTGATTGGGTACGCCCTGGGCTTATGTTATATGGCGTATCGCCAATGGCAAATAGCATTGGGCAACAACACAAATTAAAACCAGTTATGCGCTTAACTACGCGCGTAATTGCAGTGCGTAATGTACCAGCCAATGAGGCGGTAGGGTATGGTGGTCGTTGGAAAAGCGATAAACCAACCAAATTAGCCGTTGTGGCTATGGGTTATGGCGATGGTTATCCTCGGCACGCTAAAGAGGGCACACCAGTAATAATTGGTAAGCAGCGTTATGGTATTGTTGGCAGTGTTGCTATGGATATGATTAGCGTAGATATAGGCGCTAATGAGCACAATATTAAAGTGGGCGACAGAGTCACTATGTGGGGCCCTGAGCTACCAGTTGAAGAAATAGCATTATGCGCTGATACTATCCCCTACGAGCTATTATGTAATATTACACCGCGCGTAAGTTATGAGTATCAGCGTTAATACAGCTATAAAGCGGTATTTACTCTTTTATAAAGTAAACGTCGCTAAAGCCCATACGGGCAAATTCTTGGTCGCGAAAGTTACGAACAGAAGCAGACCCTTTTGAGGTCATTTCTATTTGCTGTACCATGCTTAAGTAATTAGTTAGATCAATACCTTCGGCGGCAGCAATTGCTTGATACATGTCGTGGTATTTATCTTTAGCGAAATTAATCTCGCGCGGTTCGTTTTTATATTTGTAGGTTATTCTACGTGCCATATTAAGCTCATTTCAATTGAGTGTTGCAGCGATTTTACACTGTATTTAATAACGGCTCTAGCATTGAATGACTTGTTGTAATCGGTAATTAAAATAAAGAGTCAAAAATGAAATTATCAGTAGAGATCAGTAAATACCCACTTCACCAAGATTATATCCCGTTTATTCAGGGCTTTATTGACAGATTAAACGAATACGATGATTTAAAAGTGATTACTAACACGTTATCAACGCAAATTTTTGGTGATTACGATTTAGTAATGCAGGTGTTAAATACCGAAATTAAACGTTCATATGAAGAATTTGGTAAAGCTATTTTTGTATGTAAGTTTCTCTCTGGCGACTTATCGCCTGAATAACCTATAATACCAACCTGCATAAATCTTTGATCAATTTAACGAATTAAATTGCACTATAACGTCGTTAAAAATTTTTTATTTAGAGCAACTAGATACAAAAATTTTTGCCTAGTTCTAGCGTAATTTTCTTAACGTTAAATAGACCCCGTATATAAGCAGATTGGTATAACAATCGGCACAACTAAACGGTAACTGCATAATATGGACTTTTTAACACAAACCTTAAGTGGTTTTACAGCAATGTCGCATTGGGAATATATTGCGGTAGGGTTGTCGATGGCTTATTTATTATTAGCAATAAAAGAAAGCTTATGGTGTTGGCCAGCGGCATTTTTTAGCACGCTCATTTATACAATAATGTACTGGAATGGCGCATTACTTATGGAGTCGTTACTTAATTTTTATTATATGTATATGGCTGTATTTGGCTGGGTTGTATGGCGTAAAGGCAAAGCTGCAAATTTAAATATTACATCGTGGTCGATAAACCGTCATGCTGTTTTAATTAGTTTAACAACCGTAGCTGCAATAGTTATTGGTTACGTTATGCAAAACTATACTCATGCCGATTTTGCTTATCTTGATAGTTTTACAACGTGTTTTGCCGTAGTAACTACTTACTTAGTGGCTAAAAAAGTCCTCGAAAACTGGCTGTACTGGATTGTAATAGATGCCGCTTCTATGTATTTATATTATGAAAAAGGCTATTACCCAACGCTAGCACTCTTTATATTTTATACGATTATGGCAGCGTGGGGCTTTAAAACTTGGTACGAAGAGTACGAACAAAGCCAAGCTAAGCCTCTAGCACAGCTTTAATCAATGATTGAGCATACTAAGTTAGTAAAAATGTGTAGTGCGCTTATAGAGCCTACAAGCATTGTTTCAAGCGAGCGATTACTTAATGGCTTTAGTAACGATAACTTTTTAATACGTACCGAGCAACAAGGGTATTTGTTAAAGTGTTATAAAAGCCATTGGCCAAGTGACGGCCTTGAAGCGCAGCGCTTTTTAAGTGACTTTAATATATGTCCTGTGCCTATTTGGCTTGATAAAGAAAATGGTCGTGCGGTATTTAATTATATTGAAGGCAAGAGCGCGCAATCGGATATAACGCTTAGCTTTATTAATAAACTTGCTCAAGTGCACAATTACAAAGTGTCTACCGCGCCAATGGATATAGCTAAAGAGCTTCATTTTTATCAAAGCACCGACGTATATACGCAATATAAACCTCAAATAGAGAAGGCACTCAAAGCCGTTGCAGCTATGTCATTTAATGCAGGCTTTTGTCATAACGACTTAGTAAAAGACAACATTATTGTAAATGCTTCAGGCATGTATTTAATTGACTTTGAATATGCACAAACTAATGATGTGTATTTTGATTTGGCAGCCCTTGCAGTGAGCTTTAATCTTAATGAGAGCAGTGAAAGTGCATTGTTAAATAACTATAAAAATAGTATCGATAAAACAAAAACGTTTAATCCTTCAATGGATAAGCTGAATTACTATAAGCTGTTTTTTTTAGTGTTATGTATTGGCTGGTATGAAGAGCGCAGCATAACTAGTAAATCTGTAATGTTACGCGCGCAGCTAACTAAACTCGTTAATAATACTTTTTTATAGATGTTAAAGACCACCAAAGCGCTCGGCGAGCTCTTTGTATTTTGTTACTTCGGCTGTATCAAATTGTGGTTCACCATTTTCATCTTCTGATTTAGCAATTAATAAACTTTCTCTAGAGAGGCGTTTTACACGCTCTACTTTTACACCTAAAAACTCAGCAACTTGCTCAGTAGACATTAAACTCATCATTATTTCCTCGTATTAAATCCATCCGCACAGCGACAATCATAGTTTCAATGTTACTAAACCGTTACTGTTTCCTATTCAATAAGAATAAATAGCGTGTTTTTAAGCCATTGTGAAGTGTTTTATTTAAAAGAGTTTAATTAATAAGCATATAAGCTGATGTTACTGGTATTTATTTAAAGATCTCTTTATCATTGCTGATGCTAAAGCACTGATATCGCGAGTTGGTGTGGCGGCAACAAATGTGCTCTCGTGGTGAAATGGATATCACGTGGCCCTCCGGAGGCTGAGTTGTAGGTTCGATCCCTACCGAGAGCGCCATTTGCTTTTACATCTACTAATATTCCTCTCTATATTATCTAGCTTCTCATTAATTACTTTTATATTTAAAAATGTATTACTGCATAAATTTTGAAATTTTATTGTAAGAACAGCTTTCTAGTTATTTATACAATGCAAAATTGCATTATTCAAAATGTTATCTAACGTTATGTATGCATATACGACGAAATTATAAATGAGGAAAACCGATTCAATGTTAAATAGTCAGTTAGAAATACTCGCTCAAGGACATGCTTATCTTGAAAGTGTAACTAAAGAGGATTATTCGCAAATCGTTGCTCCTAATTTCATTAGTTCAGCTGGGTCACATATGCGCCACATTATCGATCATTACCAGTCTTTAATGACGGGCTTTGGTATAAATAATATTGATTACGATAGTCGCCTACGCGGCAGTAATATTGAAAGTAACCCCTGTGAAGCTATAAAAAAAATTGCCGAGATAGCATCGTGGATTGAACAGCTAAGTACAGATGATTTTAATAAACCGCTGTTACTTTCAAGCGAAGTATCAATTAAAAGTAAAAATGTACAAACTGTAACAACCTCATTAGCACGAGAGCTTATATTTGTAGGAAGCCATGCAGTACATCACTATGCGATGATTTCACAAATTACCTTTGCACAAAAAGCATCATTCGATCAGAACTTTGGGTTAGCACCAAGTACAGCCACTTTTTTGAGAGAAAAAAGCCAACAAAGCCAATTAAAATCACTGCAAAGTTAATATGTGCACTTTAAGTTACTTCCTAACTGATGATGGCTACGAGTTGTTTTTTAATCGTGATGAACAAAAAACACGAGAAATGGCACTCGCCCCGAGTAAGCACACAGATAACGCAATTTACCCTATCGATCCGCAAGGGGGTGGTACTTGGCTTGGTGTATCGCATTGGGG
Source organism: Pseudoalteromonas sp. NZS71_1 (assembly GCF_015864305.1). NCBI lineage: Bacteria > Pseudomonadati > Pseudomonadota > Gammaproteobacteria > Alteromonadales > Pseudoalteromonadaceae > Pseudoalteromonas > Pseudoalteromonas sp. NZS71_1. The sequence continues at coordinate 72,491 of NZ_JADYXM010000009.1, forward strand.
GCAAACGTTAGCTTTATTAAACGATTATCAAAGTGCATTTGATATAACTGCCGTAAAGCACAGCAGAGGCCTCTTAATCCCGCATTTACTAAGCAATAATACCCCTGCATTGTCTCAATTAAAAAATATGGATTTATCGGGTTACGCGCCTTTTAAATTGTGTATTTTTCCGGATGAATTATCGCTAAATAATGGTCACATCGCTTTTGTTCGATGGGACACAAAACAATTAATCGATTGCCAAGTTGAATCGCTTGCAACGTCGTCTGGCGTTGAGCTAGAAACAGTTACACAAAAGCGTAAACAACAATTTAAGCAACTTATTGACTTAAGATATCCTGCAAGTGAGCAGTTTTTAGCATTTCATTACAGCAAAGCCGAGCAAGGCCAATATGGTGTAAATATGCAAAGAGAAGATGCAATGACAGTCAGTATTAGCCATATTAAAGTTGGTAACACTATACGCTTTAATTATTTTGATAAGCAGTCTCAGCTCATTAGCAGCATTAGTTGTTTAAAAGTGGCTACAGCTTAACTAAATATTTTTATAGCTGTTACATAACTAAAAAAGTCGACGCAATTAATTGCGTCGACTTTTTTGTTGCTCTATTTTCATCTGCTGTATTAATACAGCAGATGAAAATTATGAGTGATTTATATAATCATCTTTTTTATCACCAAGGTAGAGCTTAAGTAGCTTTTCAGGCGCACTTGGTAGGTGCACACTTAAAAGTAATCCAGGGGTGTGATTAAAGTTACTGTCAATTCCCATACAATGAAATTGAGCGCCTAGCTTATGATATTGCTTTAATAAAATCGGTATGTCTTTTTTATCTTCTTCTATTCCCATAACCAATGTTGATACATGATCTATGTTTAACGTGTGATCACTAATGAAGTCTTCAAACTCTGGATGAATTTTTTTATTAAAAGGCGTATTGGCGCTAACACCTTGTTTATTATTAACCATAGCATGGTCAATAATTGCGACAGAACGAGGGTCGTAAAGCTTACTTAATGAAACCGTGCCATATAAAGTCCTATAACGTGGGTTTTGCGACATAAACGCACCGATCCCTTTAAATAGCAGTAATAAGCCATGGTAACTGCCTTGATGTTTTTGAACTATAAACGAGCGACCCATTTCCAAGCACGGCTGTTGTTGATTAATAAAAGAGGGTTCAAAATTAAACATTTGCGATAAATAAAGGGCGCTCACGTCGCTATTTTTTTGTAATAAATCAGTTTGTCCAATTCGATAAGCTCCAATGATCTCTTCATTTTTATGATCAAAAATAAATAAATGCATGTAGCTTGCGTCAAACTTATCGGTATCACATGGCTCGCCGCTTCCTTCGTTCAATGTACGAAAGGTTATTTCTCTAAGGCGTGTTATTTCAGCAACACAATTAGGTATTTGATCTTGATAACCGTAATAAACGGAGTAACTTTTAAAGTCTAATAAATGCTGCTCGCTTGGTAAGCTAGCAAGTTCACTCGTCATTTTTGTTTTATCAACATCCTGCATAATCGCTTTTAGTTGCATTGATTGGGCATCGTCTTGCCAAGGTGTTACAAAGCGTTCATCGTTTAAATAGCAAAGCAGGCGCGCAATATCGTTAATGTCGCCAGTTTTCTCAAATTTATTTAATAACTTGGGTGTAAGTAAATTACCAGCACCTAAATTAATGGACCTTTTTTGAATTTTAAGTAATTCACGTATTAGCATTAATAATCTAAATCGGTAGTAAATACGTCCCAAATTGTAAAACATAGGGCTATTTTGACCACTAATAAACACAGGTAATAAAGGGGCTTGTGTTTTTAAGGCTAGTTGAGCCGCTAAGCGATTCCATTGACCGTCGGTTACACGTTGTTTTTTTGATTGAAAAAACGAAACCCTGCCAGCAGGAAAAACCACAAGTAAACCATCGTTATTTACATGTTTAAAACACTGTTTAATTGCACTGGTGTTAATGGCTGCTTTTGGTTTTAGCGGATTGGCAAAAATAAAATAGTCTTTAATTTCTGTAAATATTTTTAAACCAACGTTAGCCATTACTTTAGTATCGCTACGATAATGGGTGAGTAATTTAGCAATTATTACGCCCTCAATCATGCCATAAGGATGGTTACATACTACTATGCAAGGGCCTTGCTTAGGTATTTTGTTAATAACACCTTGTGCGCCAAGTACATTAATACCCAATACATTTAAAAGCTTTTCACTAAACTTCTGCTTATCTAAACCCGATAAATTATTAGAGAGGTATATATCACGCAGTTTATTTATACCTAGTAAGCTATCGAGCAGTGGAGCGGCTACTTTTAATATATGACCCAAAGGCGAGGCTGTGTTTATTGCAGCCACACTTAGGTTTGATACGGGGTGGTTTAGTTTTGTCATATATTAGTACTCTTAAGAATTTAAAGCAGTTGTTATTAAGTGCTGTGTATATTGAGACCGAGGCAAAACAATATTATGTTCAAGAAAGGTTAATAAAGTTCGCTTTTTTATAATAATTAGATAAATTTTATAGCTAAATCACCTGCTTTTTAGTGATAAGCAATTTAGTGTAGTTGAGATGAAAGCGTTTAATTATTTAAAAGTAAAATAATCAGAATTACAGTGCAGCTCTAATAGGGCTGTAAATAATGGTTTTAGTTATATATAACTACTTACAACTCAAAAACTAGACTTTTAGGCTTAATTAATGCTATTTAAGGTACATATTCCTTAATAGAAAAATCCCGCCTTTATGCTAATTACTTTGCCCGTATCTGAGCTTACTCCTGGTATGTATGTTGATAGCGTTACTAAGCAACATGAAGGGATCAATAGCATAAAAATTAAGACCAGTGGCTTAGTACGCGATAGATCTATTATTAAGCGTTTAGTCTCTGAAGGGGTGCTTGAGCTGCTTATAGATTTTGCTAAAGGTGATGCCCCAGTTCCTGCCAAATATAAGCCTCAAAGCAAACCTAAAACATCTAATAGCCAGCAAAAAGCCGAAAAAACACCTATAGCAATCTCAATTGAACAAGAATTTGCTAAAGCGAGTGTCAATTACGATCAGCATGGCCGAAAGCTACAGTCGTTATACGGTGACTTAACATCTGGCCTGAGTGTTAATATAAAAGTGCTTGATGAAATAGCCAGCGAAATAGTCAGCTCAGTTTTTCGTAACGCCAACGCCATGACTATTCTTACTCGTATAAAAGATAAACACAGCTATAACTGGCGGCATATGATCAACTGCGCCATTTTTACCGCTGTATTTGCTAAATACTTAGGGTACAAAATGGCTGTTGTGCAAGAGCTTGCTATGGGCGCGTTACTTCATGATTTAGGCCAAGCTAAATTACCGCAGGGTATATTTTCAAAGCCAACTAAGGTTACTAATAATGAGCTCTTAGCGATTAAAAAGCATGTAGCGCAAGGTTTGGGTTTAGTTAAAGGCGAGAAGGGTATAACACCCCTTATGCTTGATATGATAGTAAATCATCATGAGCGCTTAGATGGCTCTGGTTATCCGCGAGGCCTACAGGCAGAGAAGTTAAGTCGTCCAGCGCGTATAATGGCAATTGTAGATGTGTACGATGCAATGACTGCCGATAGAATGCATCAAGATGGTGATGAACCAATCAACGCATTGCGGTACTTATTAGCCAATAAGCAATTGTTTGATGGTGAGTTAGTACAGCGTTTTATAAAGTGTTTAGGGGTTCATCCGGTAGGAACTATTGTAAAATTAACGAATGAACGTTTAGCCTTAGTGCTTGAAGGGAACGTATTAAATCCTATTAAACCTAAAATTAAGCTATTTTATAATGCTAAGCACAATCATCATGTTACACCGAAAGACATCGATTTAAGTGAGCACACCCAAGAGCTTAAAATACTATCAAGTGTTAAGCCCTTAGATTATCAGATTAATTTGTCTCGCCTGCTAAAAGAGCATTTGTTGAACTAGTTTTACTGCATTGCCTTTTTTTAGTTTGTTTTGCAGAAATAAACGCACCCAAAAAGCAATTTCCCATCAGTGTTAACCATAACAAAGTGCCTAGCTCTACGTGCAATGCAAAACAACACAGCGCTAAAGAAATCAACGCATTTAACATTGCCCCTAGCCAATAATGGTTTACGGGGTTATCGCATTGTCCTGCTTGAGTACATGCACAGTAGTTTGCTTTGTAAAAGCAAAACACACTCGCCCCACAAAATATTAGCCCTGTAATAATAAATAAAATGATCACAGTTTTACTTCCATTGCGATTTTATAATGAGTGTAAGTTGCTACTAATTTCAAGTCAATCTAAATGATAATTAATTACATTTAGAGTGTTTGCTCTAATACCACACTTCTCATCCGATGAGTTTTAAATAGTTGTTAAAATGTCGTTAAAAAACATGTTTTTTACTGTCTTTTGACGTATTCATAGAGTTTTTTACAAAAAATTAAGGTAGTGTAATCACGTTTTAAATCCTAATAACAACACACATAGTACCCAGACAGTCAGTTTGGTTAAGGACTCAACAATGAAATTTTCTAAAACTCTTATTGCAGCTTCGCTTGCATTTGTTTCAGCTGATAGCTTTGCAGCTGCGTTTCAATTATCAGAGCAAAATGCATCGGGTTTAGGCCGTGCATACGCTGGTGAAGCTTCTATCGCAGACGACGCGTCTGTAGTTGCACGTAACCCTGCACTAATGACTTTATTTAAAGAAAAGCAACTAAGTGTTGCTGCTATTGGTGTAATTCCAGATGTAAGTATTGAAGGCGAAAGTACTAATAACGGTATTGACCCAAGTGCATTAGATGACGACAGCATTGCACCAAGTGCTGTAGTACCTGCTATTTACTTTACTATGCCTTACAACGATAAAGTATCGATTGGTTTTGGTGCATTTTCTAACTTTGGTTTATCTACAGAGTTTAACGACGAATACGTTGCTGGCCAAATTGCTGGCGAAACAGAAATCTTTACTGTTAACCTTAATGCAAGCGTTGCTTATAAAGTAACTGAGCAATTCAGCTTTGGTATTGGTTTAAACGCTATTTATGCTGATGCAACTGTTATTCGTAAAGTGGGTGCTAATGCAAGCGGTATTGATTTTGGTGCTGATGCTGTAAACCTTCAAGGTGATGATACTGGTTTTGGTTTAAACGTTGGTTTAATGTACCAGCTAGATGATAACAGCCGTTTTGGTTTTAACTATCGCAGCGAAACAGACATCACATTTGATGGTGACTTCTCAAACGAGTTACCAGTAGGCGGTACTGGTGGTGCTAAGCTTCCAGGTGCAGTTGATCTAACACTACCAGCTATTGCTGAGTTTTCTGGCTCACATCAGCTAGATGACAAGTTAGGCTTACATTACAGTGTATTATGGACAGGTTGGAGCAGCTTTGAATCACTAGAAGCACAAGTAACGTTACCAACAGGTGATAAGTTTGTTGCGTTTGAAAAGCAAGAGCAGTTTGATGACTCTTTCAGATACTCTGTAGGTGCTGATTACCAATACAACGAAGATTTACTACTTCGTGCCGGTGTTGCATTTGATGAGTCTCCAGTATCGCAAACACACCTTTCTATCTCTATTCCAGATACAGATCGCTTTTGGTTCTCGTTTGGCGGTAACTACACAATTGATCAAAACTCTAACGTTGACCTTGGTGTAAGTATCATCCGTGGTAAAACACAAACGTTCACAGAAGCTGATGACTCGGGCAGCCAGTGGGGCTTCGAATCTAAAGGCCACGCGGTATTACTTGGCGCTCAGTACAACTACAAGTTCTAATGTAGAAGTGTCTTGTGGTTAATCACAGGGCACAAAAAAGCCGCTCACTTTAATTAAAGTGAGCGGCTTTTTTAATGCCTATTAAATAGTGTTAATAGGCATTTTATGAAAGCTTATAAACTTTCTATTTTAGTTTTTTGCTCAAGTAGCTTAGTTTTAGCATCGCTAAACTCAGCTAGTTTTGCATTTTCTTTAGCAAGTACAGCTTCTGGTGCGTTGTTTACAAACTTTTCGTTAGCGAGTTTGTTTTGCACTTGTGCTAGGCCTTTTTCTGCTTTTTCGAGTTGCTTATTAATACGCGAAAGCTCGGCTTCCACATCAATTAAGCCCGCCATTGGGATCATGATCTCAAGGTTGCCAACATAAGACGTTGCACATGCTGGTGCGTCGTCTTTGTTTTCAAGCATTGTAAACTCTTCAATTTTTGCAAGTGATGCTAAAAATGATTTGTTTTCTTCAATGCGTCGCACGTCGTCGCCCGATGCATTAGCAAGTAATACGCTAAGTGGTTTACTTGGACTAATATCCATTTCACCACGAATATTACGAATAGCTAAAATGAATTGTTTAACCCACTCTAAGTCGTCCATTGCTTTAGCATCAACGCTTGCTTCATTATATACAGGGAACGGCTGAACCATAATGCTGGTGTTTGCTGTTTCAAGGCCTGCAAGTGGCGCAACACGCTGCCAAATAGTTTCAGTGATGTATGGCATCATTGGGTGCATTAAACGCAGTAAGCTTTCAAGTACGGTAATAAGTGTATTACGTGTACCACGTTGCTGCGCTTCATTACCTTTAAATAATACCGGCTTAGTTAGCTCTAAGTACCAATCACAAAACTGGTTCCAAGTGAATTCGTAAAGTGTGTTAGCAGCTAAGTCAAAACGGTAGTTATCTAAATGCTCTGTGTAGGTTTTAACGGTTGCTTCATATTGACCTAAAATCCAGCGGTCAGCTAATGAAAGCTCCGTTTGAGCACCGTTTGCAAAACCACAGTCTTGCTCTTCTGTGTTCATTAATACGTAACGGCTCGCGTTCCATAATTTGTTACAGAAGTTACGGTAACCTTCAAGGCGGTTCATATCCCAGTTAATATCACGACCAGTAGATGCCATTGCAGCAAGGGTAAAGCGAAGGGCGTCGGTGCCGTGTGCTTCAATACCGCCTGCAAATACTTTACGCGTATCTTTTTCGATTTTAGCGGCAAGTTTTGGCTGCATCATGTTACCAGTACGTTTTTGTACTAGGTCTTCAAGTTCAATGCCGTCAATCATGTCTAGTGGGTCAAGTACGTTACCTTTTGACTTAGACATTTTATCGCCATTATCGTCACGTATTAAGCCAGTTACATACACGGTTTTAAACGGAACTTGTGGTTTGCCATTTTCGTCTTTTACAAAGTGCAGCGTCATCATAATCATGCGCGCAACCCAGAAGAAAATAATATCAAAACCAGTTACCAACACGTCAGACGGGTGGAAGGTTTTTAAATCATCGGTATTTTCTGGCCAACCTTGTGTAGAGAACGTCCAAAGCGCTGATGAGAACCACGTATCAAGTACGTCTTCGTCTTGGCTTAGCGTTACACTATCTGCAATGTTGTTTTCACGGCGTACTTCAGCTTCGTCGCGACCAACAAATACGTTACCTTCATTGTCGTACCAAGCTGGGATACGGTGACCCCACCAAAGCTGGCGTGAAATACACCAATCTTGTACGTCGTTCATCCACGAGAAGTACATGTTTTCGTATTGCTTAGGTACAAATTGAATATCGCCGTTTTTAACAGCGTCTTTTGCAGGCTCAGCAAGTGGTGCAACACGTACATACCATTGGTCGGTAAGTAGTGGCTCAATTACCACACCAGAGCGATCGCCGTAAGGAACCGTTAAACCATGGTCTTCAATTTTTTCAAGTAGGCCAAGTTCTTCAAATTCTGCCACAATTGCTTTACGCGCTGCAAAACGATCAAGCCCGCGCAAGCGCTCAGGAATTGGCGCATCAAACTCAAGCTCTTTACCGTCAAAGGTGTATGTTTCACCTTGGGTAAGAATAGCGGCGTCTTTATCGAAAATGTTGATCATCGGCATTTGATGACGCTTGCCCACTTCGTTATCGTTAAAGTCGTGCGCTGGGGTTATTTTTACACAGCCCGTGCCTTTATCTTTATCGGCATGTTCGTCAGCAACAATTTTAATACGACGATTAACGATAGGTAATAAAATATCTTTACCGATTAAATCTATGTAGCGCTCGTCATCAGGGTTTACTGCAACACCCGAGTCGCCAAGCATGGTTTCTGGACGGGTTGTCGCTACTACAATGTAGTCTTTTCCGTCTTGCGTTGTAACGCCATCAGCTAGTGGGTAACGTAAGTTCCACATGTGGCCTTGCTTGTCTTTGTTTTCAACTTCAAGATCAGAAATAGCCGTGTGTAATTTTGGATCCCAGTTTACTAGGCGCTTGCCTCGGTAAATTAGGTTTTCTTTGTGAAGGCGTACAAACACTTCTTTAACAGCTTCAGATAAACCATCATCCATTGTAAAACGTTCACGATCCCAATCAACAGATGCGCCAAGGCGGCGAAGTTGCTTAGTGATAGTGCCGCCCGATTCTTTTTTCCATTCCCAGATTTTATTAATAAAATCTTCGCGGCCTAAATCGTGGCGTGTTTTGCCTTCTTCGGCATGCAGTTTACGCTCAACTAACATTTGCGTTGCAATACCTGCGTGGTCAGTACCTACTTGCCATAATGTGTTGTTACCTTGCATACGTTTAAAACGCGTTAGGGTATCCATTATTGTATCTTGGAAGGCGTGGCCCATGTGTAAGCTACCAGTGACATTTGGCGGCGGGATCATAATTGAATATGGTACGCCTTTGCCAGATGGCTTAAAGTAGCCTTTTTGTTCCCAGTCTTGATATAGAGACTGTTCAATATCTTGCGGATTGTAGGTTTTATCCATTACACAGAACCTTAAATAAGTACTTAAATTAGTTGGTTAGTTTGCCTGATTGGCTAGCTATTAATATCTTGCGTGGTGAGATTGGCACCGAGTTGGCGTAGCTTTTTAAAACGCTCGCGGGCTGCTTGTTTAGCCGCTGCTTCTACGGGTACAAAATCAAAAACTTGGTTAAACCGACGAATGTAATCCGGTAACTGAGTAGCCAAGTTAATTAAAACTTTACGATTGCCAACAGGTGGCGTAATACCAATTTCTACAGGTGCGCCGCCTTTAGGGCCTTCACCTTGTAAATTATGTGGCACAAAACTATCTGGATCGAATGCCCAAATTATTTCATCAATGGCACAGGCAGCTTCGTTATCGTTAACACAAATAAACACACGCTGCCCATTTCGATACTGATCGGCCGCAATTTGAGCAGCCAAAGCAAAATGATCGTCAGCCTTCGCTTTAGACTCATCTTGTTGCTTTAGAACGAAAAATTTAGCGTTCATGTTCATTGTATCGGGGTTTCCCATGACATTGAATGTATACCAAATTGATATACATAAATTAAGAGGCAGATTTTGCCATATAACGGGGTTTGCTTCAATTAATACACAAATAAATAAGGCGCCAAATGGCGCCTTATAAATAGCTAAACAGTGTGTTTAATCTTGAGCGGCTTCACTTACGCCAGCTCTATTTAATAAATACTGAGTAAGCATTGGTACAGGTCGACCCGTTGCGCCTTTTTTAGCGCCACTGCGCCACGCTGTACCGGCAACATCTAAATGCGCCCAATGATACTTTTTAGTAAATTTAGACAAGAAACATGCCGCAGTAATAGTACCCGCAGAGCGTCCACCTAAGTTTGTAAAGTCAGCAAATGGGCTTTCTAGCTGATCTTGATAGTCATCCCATAACGGTAACTGCCATGCGCGGTCGCCACTTTGCTCAGACGCTTTTAATAAATCGTGTGCAAGTGGGTTATGGTTTGATAGTAAACCAGTCGCATGCGCGCCAAGGGCTACAATACAAGCGCCAGTAAGTGTTGCTACGTCAATAACCGTATCTGGATTAAAGCGTTCAACGTACGTTAGTGCGTCGCACAATACTAAACGACCTTCAGCGTCGGTGTTTAACACTTCAACTGTTTGCCCCGACATTGTTGTTAAAATATCACCCGGGCGATACGCGTTTGAGCCAGGCATATTTTCACAGCCAGCTAAAACACCAATAACGTTAATTGGCAATTGCATTTGTGCAAGTGCACGCATTGCGCCAATAACACCTGCAGCGCCGCCCATGTCGTATTTCATTTCGTCCATGCCTTCGCCTGGTTTTAATGAAATACCGCCTGAGTCAAACGTTAAGCCTTTACCAACAAGTACAATAGGGGCTTGGTCGTCAGCGGCGCCTTTGTAGTTAATAATCGACATAATTGATTCGTTATCACTACCTCGGCCAACAGCTAGGTAAGAATTCATACCTAGTTCTGCCATTTGCTTTTCGCCAATAATATCAACAGTGATGTTGTCAAAATTAGTCGCCAACTCTTGTGCTTGCTCGCCTAAGTACACTGGGTTACAAATATTTGGTGGCATATTAGCCACGTCTTTACACAGCTTACTACCTGCTGCAATGGCTAAACCATGCTCAATGGCACTTTCGCCAATCGTTAGTTCGCGTCGTGTTGGTACGTTAAACACCATTTTACGAAGTGGACGACGAGGGTCTACTTTTTTACTTTTTAATTGGTTAAACGTATATAAGCAATCTTGCGTTGTTTCTACTGCTTGACGAACTTTCCAGTAAGTGTCGCGACCTTTAACGTGTTGCTCTGTTAAAAAGCAGACTGCTTCCATAGAGCCTGTTTCGTTTAAGGTATTAATAGTTTTAGAAATAATTTGTTTATATTGCTTATCGTCAAGCTCGCGCTCTTTACCACAACCTACAAGCAATATGCGCTCGCTTAATACATTGGGTACATGATGCAATAATAAAACTTGGCCTGGCTTACCTTCTAAGTCGCCACGGCGAAGTAAATTAGAGATATAGCCATCACTAATTTTATCGAGTTGTTCACCAATGGGGGATAACCTACGTGGCTCGTAAACGCCAACCACAATACATGCGCTGCGCTGTTTTTCTGGGCTACCACTTTTTACGTTAAATTCCATTGTCACTCCTGATTTTGAGTCATTTAAGTTAGTAAGTTGGGGCTAAAAAAGTATTTTCTAGTCTTATCTACGTAACTTATGTGCGGATAATTTTAATTTTAGCTGATTTTGCTAGACTCTTACTGTGTAATTGAACTTTATATGCTTAAGGGCTACTAATGCAACATTATATCGTGCACTTAGGTAGGATAATTAAATTTGATGGCTTATAATAATAGCCTATTTGCCGGTATTAATTGGGTAAAATAGCTATTTAACTATTCAATTCTCACTATCGTAGTGAAATTCCATGTTTAACAGGGGCGAGCATTGCTAATTTTCCGTTATTTGACCGCTGAGGTTTTAAAATCGCAGGTCGCCGTATTTTTAACTTTAATGACAATCTTTTTGTCACAAAAGTTAGTTGGTATTTTAGGTGATGCCTCTGAGGGCAGCATTCCTGCTAAATTAGTGCTATCGATGATTGCACTAAAGCTTCCACAACTGGCCTCGCTAATACTTCCGCTGAGTATATTTTTAGGCATTATTTTGGCTTACAGCCGTATTTACGCCGATAGCGAAATGACCGTCCTTAAAGCCTGTGGCGTAAGTGAATGGTATGTTGTGCGCGTAACGCTTATATCAAGCGTTGGGCTTGCCATATTAGCCGCTGCATTGACTATGTATATAGCGCCGTGGGCAAGCGAGCAAGAGTATCAATTGAAAGAACAAGCCAAAGCCGATGCAGGGTTATCTGCACTCAGAGCTGGGCGGTTCCAAGAAACCGGTAACGAAAAAGCCGTGGTGTTTATTCATAATATTGAAAAAGGCGGCAAAGAGCTCAATAAGGTATTTGTTGCACAGTTACCTGATAGCGAAAAAGGCAATCTAGCGCGCTTAGTATATGCACAGCAAGGTGTTGTGGTTGAAGCCGTAAATGGTGAGCAACAGCTAGTACTAACAGACGGTAAACGTTACGAAACAGACGGCACAACGCCTGCACTTAATTTAACAGAATTTGATGGTTACAGCGTACAAATACGAGAACAAGAAATAGAGCATCAACGCCGTAAATTAGAGGCTGTGCCAACTAACCAATTATTGGCTATAAACACTCCTGAATCTATTGCTCAATGGCAATGGCGACTCGCTATTCCGTTATCAATCCCGCTACTTACCTTACTGGCAGTGCCACTAAGTGTGGTTAATCCTCGCCAAGGTAAATTTGCAAAACTAGTGCCTGCTATTAGCTTGTACTTAGGCTACTTTATTTTACTAAATGCCGCTAAATTTGCAGTTGAAGATGGCAAAATCCCGCCTTCAATCGGCTTGTGGTGGATTCATCTAAGTGCCTTGTTTATAGGTGGGTTATTAATTATAAAAGGGCGACCACTGGGCGCTTGGCTTAAAGCCGTTGTAACTAAGCGGGAGTTAGGCTCATGATGAAAACGCTTGATTGGTATTTAGGCCGCAGTATTTTACAAACTACTGGCTTTGCATTGTTGGTACTTGTTGGTATTAGCACCTTAATTAAATTTATCGACCAGTTAAAGTCAGTAGGGCGCGGCAGTTACGACTTAATGACCGCAATGCTTTACACGCTTTACACAATACCTGGCGATTTAGTGGTGTTTTTTCCGATGGCCGCGCTAATTGGTGGCTTAACGGGTTTGGGGGCACTTGCCTCAAACAGTGAGCTGGTAGTGATGCAAGCCGCTGGTATGTCGCGCTTACAAATAATTGGCTCTGTGATGAAAACAGCCATATTTATGGCTGTATGCATGATGGCACTTGGCGAATGGGGTGCACCTGAAGCGCAATTACACGCTAAAGAAATGCGAAACCAAGCAATACATGGCGGCGATGTGTTTAATACACAAAAAGGTGTATGGGCTAAAGACGGCAATAATTTTATTAATATTGAAGATGTTGATGAAAACGGCAGGCTCAACGGGGTACACATGTACCACTTTGATAAATCGTTAGAGCTTACCCAAATTACTAAAGCAAGAGATGCACTGAGCCGAAAAGAAGGCTGGCTACTTCGTGACGTAAATAAGGTTATTATTACTAGCGAAAAAACCACAACAGAGCAATTACCAGAAGAGTTTTACCCTTCGCAACTCACAGCTGAAAAGTTAGGGGTTGTTTCGGTAAAACCGGAGTCACTTTCATTTACTGGGCTTTGGTCGTATTTAAGTTACTTAGAGCAAAACGAACAAGACACAAGTACCTATGAGCTTGCTCTATGGCGTAAGTTGATGCAGCCAGTATCTGTTGCGGTAATGCTGCTGGTGGCGCTCTCGTTTATATTTGGCCCACTGCGTACCGTTACTATGGGCGCACGTATTATTATGGGTGTTGTAACGGGGATTGTGTTTCACTTAACTAATGAAATATTTGGCCCTGTCGTTATGGTTTACCAAATACCTGCCATTATAGGGGCGGTATTGCCCAGTATTATATTTATAGGCTTTGCGACATATTTGATGAATAAACGGGTATAGAGTACCAATTCAAAGCATTAAAAGGGTGACCACTGGTCACCCTTTTTGCTTTTTAATTACTGCTTAATTACCGCTTAACTCACGATTTGAAAAGTTGGTATTAATCAAGCTCACTATAAATACGTCTGTTTTCTTCTTTAGTAAGTGCAATAACTTCTGTTTTAGAGATGTAATCTTGCAGTGCTTTTTTGTTTTTAAAATCTACTAACACCACCAAATTACCTAAACCGAGTAAAGCGCTAACGCTGCGGATAATTGATTGCGGCCAGCTAATTAAATTACCCTCGAGAGTTTGTACTTTTAAACGCCATGCACGCATGCCAATGGTTTGCCCGCTTTTAGTCCAAAAGTAGCCAAAAAATACTAAGGTAACAATAATTAAAAGAGCGGTACGAATACCCGAAAGAAGATTTGAATTTTGAATAAAGGCAGATACATCCTCTGCGCCATTTAAACTAATTACATCGAGAGAAATAAGCCCTTGTACTGCAAATAAATACAGCACTACAGTTAACATCGCAAACGCAATAATGGCTAACGTATCGTAAACTAACGACGCAAAACGGCGCCAAAAACCAGCACGTGGAAACTCACCCGACATAAATACACTCTCACTATTAATATGCGAGCTAGTTTAGCAAAAAAGCTTACAAATACTAAGACATGTTAATGTTTAGAGAGGGAATTGATTTTATTGCTTTAAGTTATTACCTACAGGGGAAATGAAAAAGACCCTGCTATTGGTAGCAAGGCCTTTTAATTTATAGCGGATTTAACCTAGCTTGATAGCAAGGTATTTTATGTCGTCACCACTTATTTGCGGTAAAAAATAAATATCGCCGTATTTAAAATACTGCTGCGAGTTAATTATTACGGCCTGTGCTGCCTGAGGCAATGAATCGTAAGTTTGGCCCAAGCTATAATCATTCACATTCCCCACTTTTATTGCCTGATTAAGACGGGTTGGTGGCTCATCAACCACTGTATAACCGTCATTATTTGCGACGTAATACACGTTTTGATATGTGTAGTAGGTGGTATTGTGATGCTTAAAATGCCTGTAATTTCTTGGTAGCGTATTTATACGCAGGCCTCTAGGTGGCGTAACTACATGGTAGCCTCTTTTAGCTTTACGGTAGTAAAGGCCGTCGTTAAACGTAAACGAAATACCATTAAATCTAATCGATGCGCTATTGCGTGGTAAATGGTTTATAAATCGATTTTGTCTGTAAGCGACTGAATTATTATGGCTTGTTAAGTAGTTATATTTGCGCTGGTTGTAGCGGTATTGTTCACGCTTTTCCTGCTTGTACTTAGCAAGTTTACGTTTTTCTTGCTTACGGTCTTCTCGTTTTTCTTTTTTATGCTCAATACGCTGCTTTTTTTCATGGCGGCGTTCATCGCGTTTATATTCAACACGTTTGTCGTGGTCACGTTTAAAGCTTTTATCATTCTCTCGCTCGTTTTGTGCTCCAAGCGCAGAGCCTGATACTGCGCCAATGGCGAGCAGTGCAGGTAGTAAAAAAGTAAGTTTCATAGTATTGCCTCGTTTATGTTTTTACATAACTGGGTTCAATACTAGCGGTTCAAACTGAATGTTAACTGACATACAACAGCAAACGGAGCTATGCTTACAGCTTTTTACATTTTACTGACGGTTCTTGACATAATATCTAGTTTTTGACGATTTTTAAGGGTAATTCTGTTCTTTTTAAGGGGGGTTATTACGAGAGATATTTTAATAATACTGCTATTAAATTATATATTTGGACTTTTTTGTTGTGCTTAGAAAACGTTATTTCCGTGCATTTTAGATGGGAAAATACCAATAATAGAGTTTAAATGGTGTAAAAAGCTAAGTTTGCGGCGCGTTGTTTATTGCCGCAAACATGACTTTATATTTTAAAGTACGCATTTATCTTTTAATAAATTTAAGGCTAGGGTGATACGTTATGACATTAACTTTAACAAATGCTGTGTTATTAACGTTTCTTTTAACAACTTTAACTGGAACATACTTGATTACCTTAGTCTGGTTAATTTTTTTCAGTTCTCGTTTTAGCTGAACCTTTTTATATTCTTGCTTTGTATATCTATCATGTGGTGCTGCAAATGCAGAACTAGATAAAGTGCCCATAACTAATAGTGCAGGTAGTATAAATGTAAGTTTCATAATATTGCCTCGTTTGTGGTTAACATGGCTAGTATTGACGTTTGAAACTGAATGCCAACTGCATATAGGGGCAACTGTAGGGAGGCTTTACACCCTTTTACTTATCTTTACTATTCTTGACGCTAATACCAATCCGCAGTAATACTTAATCAATTTGAGGGATTCAATCTAACGCTAACTCTATTAAAAAATGACTGATATATGGCTGCATAAATGCAGAAGGTAGAGAAATGAAAGAGCAATTGTCGAGAACAATTAATAACAAATTCAGCAGTGTTATCAACATAGTTGTCTCATCTCAAAACAGGTAGCTTAATTAAGCTACCTGTTATAAAGCCGTATCGGTTCTATACCAATTCCATATATCGTTTAGGTTGACTACTTTTGATAAAAAGGATAATCGCTATAACCTACTTCAGTACCGCCATACATAGTGGCTGCATCGGCCTCGTTAAACGTCCAATTATTCGCTATACGCTCTGGTAAATCAGGGTTAGCTATAAATGGGCGACCAAATGCAAATAAGTCACCGTAACCTTCACCTAAAATACGCACCGCTTTTTCTACTGTGTATTTACCAGCATAAATAATGCGACCTGAAAATTCAGCTCGTACTGCTTTATAAAATTCTTGTGGTAAATCAGGAGCATTTTCCCAATCAGCTTCCGCTATTGATAAGTAAGCAATACCTGCTTGCTCAAGCACTTTAACGGCTTGTACATAAGTATGATGAGGGTTTGATTCAACAAGTCCTAAATACACTCGTGTTTCATCTGTGCTTTCAAATAAAGGAGCAAAGCGAACACCTAAACGATCAGAGCCTACAACGTCACTTACCGCTTCAACTATCTCTTTTAAAAAGCGCAGGCGATTACTAAGCGTTCCACCGTATTGATCGTCACGGTTATTAGTATGTTCAGAAATAAACTGATTAACTAAATACCCGTTAGCACAATGAAGCTCTACGCCATCAAAGCCTGCTTCTAGAGCATTACGTGCAGCTTGCGCATACATGTTTACCAGCTCGCCAACCTCAGTAGTACTTAGTGCACGGGGGGCACTTGGTTCAGCCAATGCGCCTTCACCAGGTGCGGTTTCAATAAATACTTTTACATTGTCAGCAATAATATCTGAAGGGCCAACCGGTTTACCTGAATTTGGTTGTAGTGTGGCGTGCGATACGCGCCCTACATGCCAAAGCTGAGCAAAAATAACACCGCCTTTAGCATGTACTGCATGTGTTACTTTTTTCCAGCCTTCAATTTGTGCTTGCGAGTGAATACCTGGGGTCCAAGCGTAACCTTGTCCACGAGGTTCTATTTGTGTGCCTTCGGTAACCATAAAACCAGCCGATGCCCGCTGCGCATAATACTCAGCCATTAATTCATTAGGAATATTGCCAGGCTGAGTGCTGCGAGAGCGAGTAAGAGGTGGCATCACAATACGGTTTTTAAGTGTAAAAGGGCCAAGCTCAATTGATGAGAATAAAGGGGCGGTATTAACTAATTCTGATTTCATTTTAAATTCTCTTATAAAGCAAACAAAGGCTTAAATAGTGGTTAAGCAACATTGGCAGCATAGAGATTTAAAGATACAATTTGAAACAACACTTTTTTGTGCAGCATACAATTATGAATGGTATTAGTCGGCTCGATATAAAACAGTTAAGAGTACTCAGTAGCTTATTAGAACTGCAAAATCTTTCGCAAGTAGCCAAAAAAATGGGGTTAACGCAACAAGCTATTAGTGAGCAACTACGAAAGCTACGAGACTTATTTGACGATCGCTTGTTTATTCGCCAAGGTAATAACATGGTTGCTACTCCTAAAGCGCAAGGACTCAAGGCGCCTGTTAATCATATTTTAAAGCAATTAGAATCGTTACTAGAGCCCGAGCTGTTTAGTCCGCAAACTTATAAAGGTGTGTTTACCATAAGCGCAACCGACTACGCCACGCAGGCCTTATTGCCGCAATTATTTAATATTACCCGCCGCGAAGCGCCAGGTTTAAAGCTGATTGTGCGCGACTTTGCATCAGATAACGTTAATCAACTTATAACGGCAGGCGAGCTTGATTTGCTGATAAGCTTTCCTGAATTTATACCCGACAACCTTTCTTATATCACTTTGTTTGAAGAACAGCATTTGTGTATTACCGGTATAGGTAATACTACTTACACTGAACCTTTGAGCTTGGCGCAATTTGCAAAGCATTCACAGCTAGTGGTGTCGCCATCGCGCGCTAATTTGCGCGGATCGCACGATCGGTGGTTTGAAAGCCAAGGGCTAAAACGTAATATTGTAATGTCGGTACCGAGTTTTTCAGCAGTGCCCGATATTTTACATACTACTGATATGCTAGCGTTTTACCCATCAAGATTATTACCAAACAGCAAAGTTAAACAGCTAAAAATAGAAGCTCTGCCTCCTACATTTAAAGTAATAGCCGCATGGCATCCGCGTACCAATAACAGCCCAATCCATAAATGGTTGATAGAGCAGCTGCAAAATCTATAACAGTAAACTTTAATGCAAGTATTAATGTAAGTATTAAAGCAAATACTGTTACCATAATTAACGATGGTTATTAAAGATTGTCGTCAGCTAATTGCAGTGTCCTTCAATTGTGTTTTAAGTGCGGTAAAGGAATTATAAAGCTAAATGTTTAAGTTATTTTTTGGTGTTTTTTGCTGTCTACTTTGTTTCGGTACTTTGGCTAACGCAGTAAAAGAAGATGTTGAAAAAATACTAAGTGGTCATTTAACGAGTAATCAAAGTCGTGGGCTTATGGATAAGTTAGAGCGCAACCTACCTTATCCTTCTGTGCTCGATACTGCTCGAGTTAAAACTGTAAAGTGTTGGTTTTATGACCCCCAAAATGACAAGAATCATATAGCATTAAATGATTTACTGTCAGATGCTAATCAAGCAATCAAAAAAGCTGACTCCCCTAAATTAAAACTCGATTTACAAACATGCCAGGTATTTAATTTATACCAACAAGGAAAAGTAAGTGCGGCCACTTCAATGACCAAAAATGTTATTAGTGACACCTCTAAAAATCCAGAACTTTATTACCAACATGCGACAGCTAACTTAATTTTAGGAAGGATTTTTCGTTCGCAAGGCTCGTATCAGCAAGCTTTTTTAGCATTTCAGCAAGCTTATAATTCCTTTGAACAAGGCGGCTTTTCTTACGACAAAGCGCTCATACTTAAAGAGATAGGGCTTATTCATGCCGATCTTCACAATTTTTTGCTGGCTGAAGAACAATTACAAAGAGCGATTAATGAGCTGACAAATTACAATGAGCAAGAGTGGTACATAGCCACAGATATCCTAGCCCAAGCTTATGAAGCCCAAGGTAATTACCAAAAAGCGGTAATGCTGTACAACAGTATACTCCCAGCCGTTATTAAGTATGAAGACGATGAAGGGAGTGCTTACCTACTCTTTAAAATCGCACAAATAAATATTCAATTAAATGAGCTGCAAGAGGCTAAACAATACTTAAATCAAGCTAGGGATTTAACGCTAAATAGTGAGTGGATTAAATTTATTCAATCAATAACAACAGCTGAGTGGTTAATTAAAAAGGGCCGCCTAGATGAAGCAGAACTTCTTTATTTAGATTTTGAACAAAATAGTTCTCAAGTATGGTCAGTTGACTCTTTAACTCGTTTTTTAGAATTTAAGCGTGAATTAGCAGTGCAAAAAAGTAATTATCAGCAAGAAGCCTTAGCTCAAAGAGAGTTATTAAAAATCGCAGATAAAAAAGTGCAAGAAATTGCAGATAATACATTACTTTCTCAACGTTTAGCATTTGACTGGGATCAGCAAAAACGAGAAATAACAAGACTGAAAGAATCGTCAGAGGTAAAAGAGCAGTTATTAAATTTAGCTAATGAAAAAGCATTTTGGCAAATCGCATCGTTGCTATTTTCTATTGGGTTAATATTGATTTTAGCTTACATAACTTATAAACAAACTCAGCATAAACAGCGATTCAAAACACTTGCATTAAAAGACGAATTAACAGATATCGCTAATCGTAGAGCAATATTTGCATTTAAATACAACGCGATTAAAAAAAGTGAGTTTTTAGGGAGCGCGTGTTCATTAATTGTTATTGATATAGACCACTTTAAACAAGTAAACGATACATACGGACATGATATTGGCGATGAAGTTATTATCTCTACAGTTAAATTTATAGAAAAAAACATTCGTCAAACAGATTGCGCAGGTAGGGTTGGCGGAGAAGAGTTTTTAGTTGTTTTACCTAATACAGCACTTAGTTTTGCGCATGAAGTTGCCCAGCGTATACGCGAAAATATTGAGAATGTTACTCATACCTCACTCCATATAAAATCAACAGTAAGTATTGGTGTAGTAGAAGTTAAAGCGGGCGAAGCCCCAAAAGATGCATCTCGACGAGCTGATGAAAAATTATACGCAGCTAAAAATGCAGGTCGTAATAAAGTAATGGTTTAATAATTAAATAATTACTGAGCTGTTAAACGGCTAGTAATTTTTATTTATTATTGAAAAATATAGCAAGCTAATTCACTTAATGTAATGGTACGAATTAGGCATAATTAAATGGTTTATTTTAAAAAGCACTCAACCGGTTTTTTACTTGCACACTTGCTGCATGTAGCAGCCAGCCAAGCTATCAAGATAATGGCATATTGCACAGCGAGATCTCTATAAGTAAATACAGCGCACAAGCTGATATGCAACACGCGACTCATAACACAAACAGGCCTGCCAATATTGGCTGCGGTTTAGGGCTGGAGTTAAGCAAAAAAATAATAAAATGGCACGATGAGTATATCAAGTAAGCGACATGCTAGGGCATTATGAAGTGCTGGTCGATTTTAGTTAACGAGCTTTTTTAATACTTAGATTTGAAATATAAAAACCGCGCTAAGGCACTTTTAAAAAAGCTTTAGCGCGGTTTTTTTACATTCAAAAATATTTAATTTAACGCTGAGAATATAAAAACTTAGTGATTTACTTAGCAAAGTATCTGTTAGCGAGCCCTGCAATGCCAATGATCATCATGTTTAGTGCAGGCTTGTTTTGTGGGCTTGGCTTTTACGATCACAATGCTTGGAGAGTTGTGCTCAGTTACTAAAACAGGCGTAACTACTTTAACTGCTTTTTTATGTGGTTTATGCGCACTGGGACTATGTTGATATACAGTGCAGCCACTCATGGTAAATGCTATTGCTGCTACGCTAATAATTTTTAAAGATAAGTTCATAGGTATTTATCCTCTTTGGCTTTGTATAAGCTTTAAGATAAATCTTTTTTTGTATAGTGCTGTCAATAAACGTAAGTGGAGTGTAAATGTTGCTAATGTTCACTAAGGCAATAGCGCATTTAAAGCTAATGCCTTTGTATTTGAATATTAGATTTGCACAAAAAAGTAAGGCCTAAAAAACCTATAAATCGCTGCGCCAACCCATACCAGACTCTTCCATTAAACGCTCGTACACGCCTTCTATGTTAAGTGGTAACCATGCACCAAACTGTTTAAAGTCACTAAATTGGTCTAACTTTACATTTTGTTTAATTTCGTCAAGCGTATTACCAGCTAAAACGCCTGCTGTTACTTGGCTATATAAAAGCTCTATATAAGTTAAATAGCGCGCTACATCAGCCTTGCTGCCAATATCGGCATGTCCGCCTACAAAAGTATTAAAGTCATATTTGAGTACCGCTTGGGTTGAGTTAATCATGCCTTGAATATCGTAACTCCACAGTTTTTGCCACGGCATTCTGCCAATAACAATCCAATCAACTACAAATAACGTTTTTTGCTTTTCGAATAATATACTAACCGAACCACGACCATCGTTTGGACCGTGGTAGTTAAGCTTTACTGTGGAATCACCAAGGGTAAGTAGTAGCTCATCATCAAAAGTAAGGCTGGGCGTTACTGTTTTCATTTGTGTGTTTTTAATATCTTGCGCAGCGAGTTTATTCGCTATAAAAGTGGTGTGCGGGCTTTTAAATACCTCGGCGCCGTAAATATGATCGCTATGATTATGGCTATAAATTACATATTTTACAGGCACGTTAAAGCGAGTTTTAATTTGCTCGTTTAACCATGTGGCGGCTTTTTTATTAAGTGGGTCGGTAACAATTGCGCCCTCAGGAGTGATTAAAAATACTGAGCGGTGTCTGTCGTCTATAAAGCGGTGTAAGCCGTCCCCTAAGTCTTCTATTTCATAGGCTTGTGTGGCAAAGCCTATAAATAATAGGGCTGTAGTTAATAGTTTTTGTAGCAAGCGGGGCATACACCATTCCTTTTAAAATTGATTAAATTAATAACGCTATTAAAAGAAGAAAGTACAAAGCCGTAAAAAATTTCAGCTGTTGGTTAAATTAAAACTTAAAACTTAAAACTTAAGCCTAAACCTAAACCTAAGTAAAAGGATCAAATATAAGGATGAAATAAAAAGCCATTATAAAAATGGCTTTAGATAGGTTGGTTGGGTTTATCTTTGTGTTAGTTGTTGGTTTATTTCTTCAAAGATACTGGCATCATCTATGGTTGAAGGTATTTGTAGCTCTTCGCCATCAACTAGTTGACGTAAATTTTTACGCAGTATTTTACCCGAGCGTGTTTTGGGCAACCTATCTACGCTAACTATATTTTTAAGGCACGCAATAGCGCCAATCTGATTACGAACACTTAAAACAAGCGCTTGTTCTACGTCGGTACTTGAGCCCATAAAATCATTTTTAAGCACGATCATTCCCATAGGGAGCTGCCCTTTTAGAGGATCGTTCACACCAAAAACAGCGCATTCGGCAACAGCAGGGTGCGCGGCTACTATCTCTTCCATTTCGCCGGTAGAAAGCCTATGTCCTGCTACATTTATAACGTCGTCGGTTCTGCCCATAATAAATAGGTAGCCGTCTTCATCAATATAACCACCATCGCCAGATAAATAATAACCCTCGTATTCATTTAGGTAGCTTGCTTTAAAGCGCGGGGTATCTTGCCAAATTGTTGGTAGACAACCCGGTGGAAGTGGCAGTTTAATTACCACGGCGCCTTGCTCGTTAGCTGCGCATTCATTGCCATCCATATCTAATATTCGCACGTCAAAACCTGGAGTAGGCACGGTAGAGCTGCCAGGTTTTGTTGCTAAGTACTCAAGCCCTACAGGGTTACAAGCAATAGCCCAGCCAGTTTCGGTTTGCCACCAATGATCGAGCACTGGCAGTTTGGTTTTTTCTTTAAGCCACTCGTAAGTGGGAGGGTCCAATCGCTCGCCGGCTAAAAACAAACGTTTTAAGCTAGAGGTATCGTATTGATTAAAACCATCGGCATTTGGGTCTTCTTTTTTAATTGCTCTAAAGGCGGTGGGGGCACTAAATAATGCATTTACTTTATACTCTTCAACCACGCGCCAAAATGCACTGGCGTCGGGGGTTTTAACCGGTTTACCTTCATATAATACGGTCGCGCAGCGATACATTAGCGGCGCGTAAACTATATAAGAGTGCCCAACTACCCAGCCAATGTCAGACGCTGCCCAAAATACGTCGCCGGGCTTCATACCATAAACGGTTTCCATGCTGTATTGCATTGCCACTGCGTGACCACCATTTTCGCGCACTACGCCTTTGGGTGTGCCTGTCGTGCCTGAGGTATATAAAATATAAAGCGGATCGTTACCATTTACAGGCACCGGATCTGCGATTGCAGCTGTTTGCATTGCCTGAGTCCAATCTATGTCTCGTTTAGGCTTAAGAGTGGCGGTTACTTGTGGACGCTGATAAATAACGCAGTGTTCTACTTTATGCGCAGCTAAGTCTATTGCGTTATCAATAAGTGGTTTGTATTCAATAACGCTGTTTACTTCAACACCGCATGAGGCGCTAAGTATAAGTTTGGGCTTGGCATCATCAATGCGTACAGCTAATTCGTGTGCAGCAAACCCGCCAAATACCACCGAATGAATAGCACCAAGGCGAGCGCACGCCAACATACCAATAACAGCTTGTGGGATCATTGGCATATAAATAACAACGCGGTCGCCTTTTATAACACCTAACGATTGTATTACGCCTGCAAATTTAGCAACTTCTTGTTGTAGTTGTGAGTAGCTATAAGTTTGCTTTGTATTAGTGACTGGAGAGTCGTAAATCAGTGCAGTTTGCTCGCCAAATCCGGCAATAACGTGTTGGTCTAGCGCTAAATAACTGGTGTTTAATTGCCCGTCACTAAACCAATGGTAAAGCCCGTCGTCGTCTTGTGTGTATGCTTTTGTGGGGATTTTATACCATGGAATATTCTTACTTTGTTCGAGCCAAAATTGGGCTGGGTTTTGTTTAAAGGCATTATATTGCTGTTTATATTCGCCTGACATGTAAGGCTCCTAAAGCTAAATTTGTGTGTGAGAGACCTTACAAAATGTAGGCTTTTTTTAGCAAGCAAGCTATTCGACCTTGGTCGGCTAAAAGTTAATCAATACACTGGTTTTAAAAATACCAAATTGACAATACAAAGCGTGTGGTTCAGCATGGCGGGCAGTAAAAATAAGAGAAAACACGATATGAGTAACGTAGTAAGAGTAGGGGTTGCGGTTATCATAAAGCATCAAAACACAATTTTACTAGGTGAGCGCATTGGCGCGCATGGTGCTAATACATGGGCAACACCTGGTGGGCATTTAGAGTTTGGTGAAAGTGTTGAGCAATGTGCAATACGAGAAGTGTTTGAAGAAACAGGTCTAAAGGTAAGTAAAATTACTAAGCTTGATTTTACCAATGATATTTTTACAGCAGAGAACAAGCACTATATTACGCTGTATGTAAAAGCTGATTTTGAAGGCGGAGAGCCTGAGCTTAAAGAGCCTAATAAATGTTTAAAGTGGCGCTGGTGCGATATTAATAATCTACCAACGCCACTGTTTACATCACTAAAAAATTACTTATCTGAGGCTGTACTAGCCTAGTTATTTTGTTGGCGGTGTCGCTGGGCTTAACGTAAGTTTACTAAAGCTTACTTGAGCGTAATCGCCATTTTGTTTATCTGTAGACCAATCGCCAGTACCTAAACAACCTGGGTACCAAATACCTTTCGCGCTTTTAGTACTACATTGGTTATAAGCGCCGGCTTTAAAGTAATGCCAATCTGCAGCGTAGCCATGTGGATGGTCTTTTTCGTCCACTTTGCCATAAGCATCTACGTTATTACCTAAGTTAATAGAGTAATTAACGTCTTCTTTGCCTTGTGCGCTAAATGTAAGGTGCATAACATTTTTATACACATTTACCGTGTAGCTAAATTCTTCACCTAGTGCAATACCTGCGCCGCCTGGCTCGTTAGGGTTTTCCCATGTATTACCCCAAACAGGGTAAGTAATGTCTGTACGGTCAGGATTCGTTTTAGCTAAGTTACGTTCGTAGTTCCAAAAAACTGAGCCTGTTTTATGTCCTGGCCATTTTTTGTAATATATTTTAAGTGGCTCATTGCCCCAGCCATAACCAAGCTTGGTATCAATAAGTGCCTGATCTTTACCTGCGTGAATTTGCCCTACAACAACCGAGTAAGCTGCTTTTTTATCAGGGTCGGTAGCACGTAGTGCAACGTGATCTACTTTTAACGTTGCTTCCATTTTTCCACCAACAGAACCAAATCGGTCAGATAGCGGGTGAACAGCTAAAGCAAAGTTGTTTTTAGAGTGTTTAGTTTTAATTTTAGTATTTGATCCACGGATCATTTGTCTAAGTTCACTACGGGTATTAGTAGAGTTAGCACTTGTAAGCGCTTTATTAGGGGAGGTAAATACCATGTAGCCTTTATCATCAAGGTAGAAAAAATCAGGGTGTGCGTAAGTCTGAATTTCTTCTACATCTATTTCATCAATTTTACCGTCGTTGTTTAAATCCACTGGTACATTTATTTTCCAGTGAGATAAATCAAACTTTGTTGCAGGTACCGGCGCACCGCTTTGCTGATTAGTGCTTTGGGTACTTGAACAAGCGGTAAAAAGTAAAGGGGTGATAACGGCTAAAGCCGTAAGTTTAAATGTGGATGTATTTTTTATCATTATTGTCTCTGTGTGATGAAGTAAAAATTGTGCGGTACAGGCATCGCTTAATCTCAATCTAGCATACCAATTTAACAATTAAAACTTACCAATTAGTAAAATTAAATATTTTTTAAATGATCTTTTGTTATACCAATTTGGTTTAGGTGTTTTTTAACGGCTTTTATGGAAGTGTTTACGGTATGTACTTTTTATGTGCTTGGCTATTCATTTAGTGATGTTTAACGTAGATTTTGGCGCTAAGGTGTAGTTTATTTTGGGGGGGGAGGAGATTTTTAATTTTGTAGTTTGCTTTGCCGCGTTTAGCAAATAACTAAATAACCACTGCCAATAACTAATGTCGGGCTTTAACTATGGTTAGTGCTGCAAGTTAGTCGTGTTTGGTAATAAAAGTTGCCACTTGTTTAAAATGGCATGGTATTCACCATTTTCTTTAATACTACTTAATGCGTCAGAGAGTGCTTTAGCTGTTTTAGGATTAAGTTGATTACTTGCTGCAAAATTAAGTGAGGAGGGAAGATCGCTTAAATGAATTCGTTTTGTTATTAGACTAGGATCGAGTCCTAGGCTTTTTAGCTCGTTATTAAGTGTAAGTGTATTAGTTACTACAAAGTCGATCCGGTTTTTATAAAGCATTTGCCAAAGTTGATTATAGTAACTGACCAGTATTAAATTGTTATTTTCGGTAAAGCCTTTTTGCTTTAAGTAGGCTTCGCTCAGGTAGCCACGAATGGTTGCTACTTTATACTCTTTAGCAAAATTTAAGTGAACAACTTCATCTACATGGCTTTTTAAGCTAATTAAATAAGCATCTGCAAAATACACTTCGCCTAACCACGTATATTTATTAATCCGCTCTGGGGTTTTTAACAAAGACAACATTATGGCGTTGGTATTTGTTTGATGCTCCTTAAAAACGCGGGCCATAGGCATTATTTCAAAATTAGCGGTTAAGTTTGTTTGCTTCACAACTGCTTTGGCAATGTCGACTAAAGCGCCGCTTACTTCACCTTGCTGATTTTTAAAGTGATAAGGAGGAAGGTCTTCAGCTATAAAAGTAACCGAATCGGCGTTACACAGGGGGCTATATAAAATAAATACAAAAGCACTTAATAAAACACGAAAAAACATAAAAAATCTTTTAAAGCAATAATACACCTAGTGTAGAGAGTATTAACTAAAACATATATATATTATGTTTATATAACGTAAATAATTTGCATTTACTTGGCTGTACTTGCTGTTTTGTATTTTATAAATTGTAATGGCGAGCATTTATGCCAGCGTAAAAAAGCTCGATTAAAAGAGCTTTGATCTTTAAATCCTAAAATATTAGATAAATCAGCAAGTGGCATGCTGGCTATTAATGTATCTGCACGTTTTTTACGTTCTTTTTCAAGTAGCTGAGCAAAGGTTAAGTCTTGTTGTTTTAAGCGTCGTTGTAGCGTTCGGGGTGTTAAATTAAGCGCATCAGCTATGCCTATTAGGTTGCAGTTTTGCAAGGTAGTTTTAGCTGTAAGTAACTGATTAACTTTATCGTCAATACACTGCTGGCTTTTAAAGTTAGAGAGTTGCTGCTCTGACAATTGCTTAAAAGTAGAATTAATAATGGCGTTATCGGTTTTAAAGGGCAGCGTCAAATAATCGCTCGGAAAGCTAATTTGATTATATTCAGCACTGCTTTTTACAGGGCATTTAAACCATGATTCAAGGGCGCGCCTTTGCGATGGCAACCAATTATAAGTGAAACTAATACTACTTGGCGAAAGCGTTAAATTTATTAACTGGCGAATTACACTTACCCACGCGGTCATGTTTCGTAAAACAACATGCTCATTACAACTTTGGTGAGCAATCCAACGAATAGTTGCTGTATCAGTATTTAGTTCAAACTTGGCTTTACCAATATCAGCCACCAAGCTGTCGTAGCTTAACAATGCTTTAATGGCACTGCTTAAGTTATCGCTTGATTCAATTAAGTAACCTAAAACGCCGTAGTCAGCAGTGCGAATTTGCTGACCTAGGGTAAAACCAAAAAGAGGATCGTTAAGTGTTTTTTTGCCATAAACTAATAAGGCATTGTAACTATTTAAACTAATACGCGGCGCTAATTGATGGGTACGCTGATTACTAAATTCGTCAAAGCTAATAGCGTGCAAAGCCGTTTTAGTACTAATGCCTTGCGCTTGTAAGTAATCAAGAATACTTGAAAAGTAATGATCAGCCAATGTGTGCATTTGTCATCTAAAGCTAAAAAATAGTCGTGTATTAGCAAGTTTGCCACGTTAAATTTTTATATGCTAGTTGAATGCCTAATAACCTCTTGCTGTAAAAATGATACTTATAACAATAAAACAAACGCTTAATGCACAGCCAAAACAAATAATAAGCACACTATTGGATCATCAACAGTTGCATCGATTTTTTAATGCCAAATTTACGCTGCTACAAGCACAAGACGAAGGGCAAATAGAAGGCGGAAAAGGATCTGTTAGGCAAGTGAAAATAGGTAAAATAACTTTTTCAGAGCAAATAATCAGTGCCGATCAAAATCAGATCAGTTACCAAATAGTAGGCGATAAACCAGTAGCTAATCATCGAGGCGATATATACCTCACTGCAAATAAAGACATCAATACTTTAGTTACCGAACTTAACTATTGCATAAGCTGCTCAGCTCCATGGTGGATGCCAAATGCATTACTTAAATATGTTATTACAAAAGATATAACCCAAGCGTTAAACAATTTAAATAATTATTTTTTGGCGGGTAAAGTATGAACTCAGAAATTATTTTGCTCGCTCTTAGCCCGTTATTTTTGATATTTGTTTGCTGTGAGTTTATTAAGTTTAAGCGCTATTACGACATAAAAGATAGCCTAGCAAATACAGTGTTAGCGCTATTACACCAAGGCGCAGATGCTATTGCGTTACTGCTGTTAATGCCTTTATTTAATTGGTTGTATGACTATAGATTGTTTGATATTGAAGTGAGTGTATTAAGTATTGCATTTGCATTTTTACTGCAAGATTTTTTATATTATTGGTTTCATAAAGCATCGCATCATATTCATTGGTTGTGGGCTGCACATGTGGTGCACCATAGCTCAACTAAAATGAATTTCACCACCGCATTTAGGCAAAGCTTAATGTACCCCTTAGCCGGTATGTGGGTGTTTTGGTTACCTATGATTTTAATTGGATTTGAACCGCTAACAGTATTTAGCGTGGTTGCATTAAATTTGGCGTATCAATTTTTTGTACATACTCAAATAGTAGGTAAGTTAGGCTGGTTTGAAAAAGTATTTAATACGCCTTCGCATCACCGAGTTCATCACGCAATAAATGCAGGTTACCTTGATAAAAACTTTGCAGGTGTACTTATTATTTGGGATAAGTTATTTGGCACCTTTGTAGAAGAAGATAAATCAAGGCCTTGTAAATACGGCATTATAGGGCAGCTTAATAGCAATAACCCAGTCGTTATTACGTTTCATCAGTGGGAGCACTTATTTAAAAGTGTTTATAAGGCATCGGGAATAAAAGCTAAATGTAGAGTACTATTTGGCTACCCTACAAGTAGCATTAAATATAAATAATATTGAAAAAGTTAAAAGTAAAACTGCATAGCTAAACTCATTGATGAATTATGGCTATGCCATTGAGCATGCTGTACTTTGCTGCGCAGCGATACATTGCGAGAAACAGCGTAATTCCATGTTATAGCTATTTCGCTGTGCTTACTTGCTGCGTTATCAGTTAGCCATAATATATTGCCAGTTAAAGCGAGTTTATGGTTATTGCTTATTTGCCAAATTACACCGGCTTCACTGCCTATTCCAGTACTAAGTCGGTCGGTTATATCGCCTGTATTTAGCTCAAATTGACCAAGAATATAGCCGTGTAGATTATTAGGATCGCCATAAGATTTACCATAACCTCCTTTTGTAAAAAAGCGGCCTAAACGTTTATTGTCACTTGGTTGTCGGTCAAAGCCCATTTTAAAGTTCCACGACCAGCTATCAAATACGCGGTTATCGGGTGCAAGCGACATAGCATCTAATAAGTAAAAATGTTCAATATCTGCATTTCCTTCGTCAGTAATAGCGGCTTCCAAATCAAAAAAACTAATTTGTGCACCCGCTATAAAACCTTCAGGCCTATCTAGTAAGTCATGATACGCAAGCCTATAACCAAAATTTGTAAGGTTTGCTTGGTTATTATTTTGTACCCTACCTAGCGATACTTTAGAAGAACCATGACCTTGCTCTGGGGAAGCAATAGGGCGGCTTGGCTTAGTAAATGGCGAAGCTACATTATATTTGCTGCGCATTAGGAGTAGCTTAGTTAGTCGCGGGGCAATTTCTTCACGATTTAACGCTTTATCGTAAAATTCAAAATTTAACCATTCGTACGCCATTTCTAATATAGCGACTAATTGCGACTGTGAGTAATTACGAGTATTGAGGGAGCCACCTTGCATTAAGTCTCTTGCATCATCAAGTTGTTCGTCAGTCATTTGAGTAGAGTAATGGTATAGCTTAGTACCAAAAGCAGGGCGGTAATTAGGTGTTTGTAATAAGTTGTTATTTCTTAGTACTGCAACGGTATCTGATGGAATAGCTTGCATATTAAATGACGATGTTAAATCAAGGTCCTCTTGTGCAAGTTGTAATAATGCAAGTAATTGGTAAGAGCAGTTTTCATCAATAAAAAAGTAATCGAATGTAGCTAATTGTAGCTCCCACAAGTGCAATAAAATAAGCTCTACCTGTAGCTCTGATAAATTAAGTTTGTATTCCCAAATATCACGAGATTCTAAGTCATTATATTCGCGTACTTTTTTATAGTACGGCATAAGCGAAAACTTACCTGGGTAGCTGCCAATCAAGCCTTTTAGTGCATACATAGCTGCGTTATCTGAGCCGTCTGGCTCTGCTGCAAAATTAACGGCGAATGCGAGCAACTCTTTATGGCGAGTCTGATCTTTTGCATCAATACGAAGTAAAGTGTGGCCAAACATTGATGATGGGCTATTCATAAATGCAGTTGGAAAAACTAACGTAACCCCTTTAGGGTTTATTATTTTTTGCCACGCCTGTAGTTCTGGGCAATTAAGTTCGGGCCAGTTATTTTTAATTTTTGTTTTTAGCCATTTATAACGTGCAGGAAACTGACAACGATATTGTGCTGTTTTTGGGTCAGTATTTTTACCACTAAATGCAGCTATAGTGGCTTTAAGTTCGTCATATGGGCTTGTTTTACCTGTAGGAGATAAAAAAAACTCAGCACTGTCTACTTCACTTTTCCAATCACCTAATGCGGCCAAGCGGTAGTGACCTAATTTAAGCCAGTAAGGGTGTGTTGCTAATGTATTTGTTTCAATACTTTGAGCGTTTGAGTAAGTACTAAAAAGAGCGAGCAGTAAACCAAATAATATTTTTTTCATAATCACTAAATTACAAAAGCCGCTAGAGAAATACTCCAGCGGCTTTATTTATACGTATAAAACCGGCTAATTTAGCTGATTAAGAAAGAGTATAAGAAGCAAGTTGTGCGTTACTTGCAAGAACAGTGTTTAGGTTTTCTAAAACTGTTTGTGAAGTCACGTTTTCAGAAGTAAATACTGAAGAAAACTGTGCTTGAGCAAGCTTATTGAACGCTGCTTTATCTTGATCTGCAACACCCCAAGCTTCAGCTAGAGTAGCTAAAGTTTCGCCTTCACCTTTTGACATATCACGAGCAAGTTGCTCCATGTTACCGTCAATGAATAAAGCGATTTTTTCTGAAGAAGTTACTGTACCAGTACCATCACAACCAAGAGTACCAAAAGTGATACCAAAAGTTTGGTTACCAGATGTACCATTTGTTGTAGCGCCTAAAATTTTAACGCCTTTACCTTGCTGACCAGCAAATAACATAGAACCAAGACCACAACCAATATCTTGGTCAGCCATTGCGTTTGAGAAAGGAAGTAAAGATAGAGCTGCTACTGCGATTAGTTTTTTCATTTTCATAAATCCATATATGATTGTCTTTATTTAGGGTAAATAAAGTTCGCGGAAGATTCTAACAGACTTGCAGAAAAAAGGAACAGGCTAAAACATGAATATTTTACACTCTAATTTTTAAATATATTAAAGTTAATGTCAGGATAAAAATCAGCCTAGTTTCCACTTTTTATTGAACTGGTGGCGGTTTTTTACTTCTTGGGGCACCTAATAAAATACAAGTATGGCAAATACATACAGATAAAAATGCACTAATACCCAATGCACCGCCATAGCCGTCAAGCTTTGGTACAAGAAATTCAAATAAGATTGAAAACAAAATAGATGAGCTTGCTACAGTATAAATACCAAATCGATGTGGGGCGCTCATACCTATGAATGTGCCGCCAAAAAATACAATTGCGTATAAATCGGGGTTCAAATTTAAAGCGCTAAAAATTAAATAAGCAATAATAGAAAGTGAAGACGACGCTCTAACCCCGTCAAAGCGACTATGCTTAGCTAAATAAAATGTTAAAAAAGCCCCAAGCAGTACAAGTAATGGATATTCAATACTCATAATACAATTCCTTTGGCTAATACAAAAAGTGCTACGCTTGCAAAAGCTACGCTGCCAAGCTTGCCACCAAAACCTGTAAACATATTCATAGTAAGCACATACAAACTTGAGCCAATAAGCGAAATAATAGCAATTTCCCAGTAACTGGTAATTAAATGAGTTGAACACATACCTGCAAAGCTACCAGCATAAATTGCAGCATACGGATGGTTTTTATAAAGTGCAGGAAAAGGAATAAACGAGCCAATAAGCCCCGTTAGCGCAGCAGAAATCACTAAAGGTAATGCAAAAGTAGTGTGCATAGCAAAGCAAGCTACAAAGCCTAAAAAGAAAGTGATGAATTTTAAAAATAAGAATTTAATCATAGCGGCGCATTTTAAACTAATCCTTTTGCGCTTTCTAATACTCTCTAACAAATAAATGTTATAAGTAATTACAAACTTTAAAAGCGTGTTTTTTAAACGGCTTTTAGGTATTAAATATGCTTAATAGTGCCGCTGTTAATGTTCTATAAATCACAAGTTATGTATAATGGCGATAATTTAATGTATTAAAGTGTTAACCAAGGGTTATTTATGTCTAACTGTTTGCATCTGGCTATTCCGGCTGGCGATTTAAAAGTGGCTAAAGCGTTTTATTGTGACGTACTAGGCTGTAAAACGGGTAACAGTGAAGAAGGTCGCTGGGTAGATATAGATTTTTGGGGTAATGAACTTACCTTGCACCAGAGTGTTGAGCGCTTACCAACAGTTCGCCATGATGTAGATATGGGAGCTGTGGCAGTACCTCACTTTGGGATTCACTTATCTGAAGATGAATTTAACGGGTTAAAAACACGTATTGAAGATGCGGGTATTGAATACTTAGATAAACCATACCGCCGATTTATTGGTGATGAGTTTGAGCAAGAAACGTTTTTTATTGAAGATCCAAATGGCAATGTGCTTGAAATGAAAACCATGGTAAACCCAGAGGTTTTATTTAAAAAAGTATAAATGCTGTTGTTTAAGTTAAGCTAAAAAAACCACTTTAATAAGTGGTTTTTTTATAACTATTAATCAGTGTTTTGATAAATTAGTTAATATTTACAGGTGAAAAAAATTACACTACATGCATGATTTTTATTCACTCTACAATGTAGGTATAGACACGTAGACTTAATTTCAATTCTCATACTTTATTGTTATTTATGCTGCTTAAACTCATAATTGCACCTTTGCTTATTTTACTAATAACATGCGCCCAAAAACGCTTTGGTAGTTTTGTTAGCGGCATAATTCCTGGCTTGCCTATTACCTCTGGGCCTATTTCTTATTTTATAGCATTAGAGCAAGGTAAATTATTTGCAGCTAACTCAGCGGTGGCCTCTCTTTATGGTATGAGCGGTATAGGCTTATTTTGTTTTAGTTACTTGGTTGTATCACGAAGATTTGGAATGCTTAAATCGCTTTTTACAGCGTTGAGTATTTGGTGCGTATTTAGCGTTATTACTTTATTTTTACCAGTGAATATTATTGTGGCGAGTGTGGTTTCACTTTGTATTTTACTCGGTTTAACTATTATCTCTACAAAGCTAAATATATCAGTTGATGCAAAACCATTAAATGCTCGCTGGGAGCTTCCGGTAAAAATGATATTAGTGACGAGCTTTATCGTGCTTGTTACGTTTATATCGCAGCATATAGGGTCTGCATGGAGCGGGTTAATATCTACCTTTCCGGTTATTTTAGCGGTAATGGGCAGTGTTGCCCATTTTAGTGACAAACAAGCCTCAACGTTTAAAATTCTTAATGGCGGTATTATTGGTTCATTAGGTGGGTGTGTATTTTTTGCGGTGATTGCGTTTATGTTAAAACATAACTTTATGATTTGGCAGGTGTACGCAACAGCTGCCATTTGCTCAACATTATTTACTATTATTTTTAGCCAACTTATTAATCGCCAATTGACTAAGCAAGTTATGCTAAACACCAAAAAAGCAGTGCTTAAGATTGACTCGCTCGGTTAACTTACATATCTAAAGCCATTACCTAGTTATGTAGTTGAATTAACATTTCACTGGGGGTTTTATTAAAGTGGCGTTTAAATTCGCGGCTAAATTGCGATGGGCTGGTATAGCCAACCTTTAATGCAGCTTCGTTGGCTTTGCTTCCACTACTGGTTATAAGCTCTTTAGCTTTAGCTAAGCGTACTTTTTTTAAATACTGCAAAGGTGACTCAAACGTTACTTGCCTAAAAGCACGATGGAACGACGATACGCTCATGTTTACATCTTCAGCCAACCCCTCAACTGTAATTTGATTGGCATAACTACTGTGCATAGTTGAGAGCGTACGGGCGATACGCGCATAATGCCCATCATGCATAGCAAGCCCTATTAAAGTATGTCCTTGTGGACCACAAAGTACACGATATACCAATTCTTTTACTATATCTTCGCCAAAAACGTCAGCCTCAATGGGGTTATTAAGCACGCTAAGTAAACGGTGGGTTACTTGCTCCATTGCGCCATCTATTTTAGCCGATTGAACGCCACTCATTTGCCCAGTGGTGAATGGCTTATGTGTACCAATTTGGTTTACTAATTTATGTAACATTACCGGGTTTATATCTATAACAATACCCATAACAGGCTGGTTGTTATCGGTAAAAGCTTCGCATTCAAGTGGCACTGGTACACCTAAAACAAGGTAGTCGCCTTCACCATATTTTATTTGATGATCAGGAAAATGAATTATCTTATGTCCTTGCCCAACAATAATAATACCTGAGTTATATATAAGTGGCTGGCGCGGCGAGCTTTTACTTGCACGATGAAAATACACACCTGGAATAATGGTTTCCATGTTGCCTTCAAAGTTAAGTAAATTATTGTGCTCTGCAAATTTTTGCATCATGTTGGCTATTGAGGACATTAAAACTTCTACTATCGTACGAATTTTGCGTAAAATATCAATCCTGACAGTTTTAGGCAAGCTTTTGCGAGTTATTGGGCTTTTTTTATGTTTATTTTGCCACTAATATGCACTCATTGAAGTTTAGCTTAGTTAGTAACTAAGCATTATATTTAGTATTTAACCGTCACCTAGGAGCAAAATAATGAAATTTAGCTACGTAAACCCAACACTTATCCAGTTCGGCCAAGAACAAATTGCCTCACTAACTGATTTGATCGCAAAGGATCAAAAAGTACTTGTAGTGTACGGCGGCGGTTCAATTAAAAAGAACGGCGTGTACGACCAAGTTGCAGCAGCACTTGAAGGCTTTGACTGGGTTGAATTTTCGGGTGTAGGCGCTAACCCAACTATAGAAGTACTAGACCAAGCAGTAAAAATTTGTAAAGAACAAGGTATCGACTTTGTACTAGGTGTAGGCGGCGGTTCAGTAATCGACGGCGTTAAATACATTGCAGCATCTGCAGTTTATGATGGAGAAGGTTGGGATATTCCTACTGGTAAGCACACTATTACTAGCGCATTACCAATTGGTGCAATATTAACATTGCCTGCAACGGGTTCAGAGTCTAACCAAAACTCAGTTGTGAGCAAAGAAGCAACAAAGCAAAAACTACCGTTTGCATCACCAGAAGTACTTCCTAAATTTGCGATTATGGACCCTGATGTAATGAAAACATTACCACAGCGCCAACTTGTGAATGGATTAGTAGATGCATGGGTACATACCTGTGAGCAGTACCTAACATTCCCTGAAACAGCATTGGTTCAAGAAGGTTACGCAGAGGCACTTTTAAGAACGCTTAAAACACTGGGCGATAACTTTGAAAACCAAGACGACGCATGGCGTGCAAACCTTATGTGGGCAGCTAACCAAGCACTTAATGGTTTAATTGGTTCTGGTGTATCGCAAGATTGGGCAACACACATGATTGGCCACGAGCTTACAGCTGCTTACGGCGTTGATCATGCTCGTTCACTTGCTATTGTTCAGCCTTCTTTACTACGCAACCAATTTGCAGTTAAAAAAGCAAAACTAGAGCAAATGGGTAAAAACGTATTTGGTCTTGAGCAATCTGACGATTTAGCTGAGAAAACAATTTTAGCAATCGAAGCGTTTTACCACAGCCTTGACGTAGCGACCCAGCTTACTGAACATGGCGATGATAAAGCCGCTGCTATTGACAATATTATTGGCAAACTTGAAGCACACGGCATGCTAGCACTTGGTGAAAACCAAGCTATTACGCTTAAAGAAAGCCGCGAAATTTTAGAGCAAGCAGTTGCTTAATTTTCAAAGCTAAGCGCTTACTTAAATATACTAAGTTTTAGCGTTAATAAAAAACCGTCAACCTTTAGGTTGGCGGTTTTTTTATGGTTTATTATAAATACTGCGTTTCTAATTAACCAATAAAGTCTGTATTAATGTTTTTTAATGATGATAGTAAACTGTGCTCAACGGTTAGAAAAAATCTAACGATTAAATAAATTAAAACAGGACTAAACTCATGAAATTACTAAACACATTACTTAGCTCAAAAGCAGGCGTAGCAGCATTAATTTTACGAGTACCAGTTGGCCTTATTTTAGCGGCGCATGGTGCACAAAAACTATTTGCTTGGTTTGGCGGTTACGGGCTTGAAGGTACAGGTCAATGGATGGCGAGTATTGGTTTAGAGCCTGGCTATTGGTTAGCAATGATGGCAGGTAGCGCTGAGTTTTTTGGTGGCATTGCATTAGCAATTGGTTTGTTAACTCGCCCAGCTGCTGTAGTTGCCGGCTTTACTATGCTGATTGCTATTTTTAGCGTACATATTAGTAATGGCTTATTTATGGCAAATAATGGCTATGAATACGCATTAACGTTACTTGTAGTAACTGTAGTTTTAGCAATTCAAGGAGCGGGAAGCTTTTCGCTTGATAACGCATTAGCTAAAAAACTAGCTAATAAATAGAGTTTATTAATTGAAGAATAGCGGCCAATTTGGCCGCTGTTTTTGTAGGTTAACTACTAAATTATTTAGCTGAAAAAGTTAAAGAATAACTGTACTGCTTTTGCTCAAGTAAATACTCTTTATGAGTACTTGGGCTCCATGAATCATCGCCACCTACACCCATATGTTGATGATCAATGTGTACATGTACGCAATCATCAGCAATTAGTTCGTTAGTGTGTTTTGCT
The DNA here is from genome assembly GCF_015864305.1 of Pseudoalteromonas sp. NZS71_1. Taxonomy (NCBI): domain Bacteria; kingdom Pseudomonadati; phylum Pseudomonadota; class Gammaproteobacteria; order Alteromonadales; family Pseudoalteromonadaceae; genus Pseudoalteromonas; species Pseudoalteromonas sp. NZS71_1. Next base: position 109,868 of record NZ_JADYXM010000009.1, read on the forward strand.
TGCGTTAGCGTACTTTGCGAATACTCGCTGGCTGCAAACAAAAACGCGCCAGTTACGGTTAAGTTATTAATACTCAGTAATTGGCAATCACTACGCAGGCCATTATCAGTTGGGAATATATACGGTGTATGTAGCTCATTTAAGCTCAAGCTGTAATAACCTAAACGTGCTGCGGCTTTGCGATCTGGGTAGTTTTCGAAAGGTCCTAAACCTAGCCAGTTTACTTTTGTATCGCTTTGCTTGTTAAGTGTTGTACTTAGCCCTATACGCGGCATTGGCGGCAGAGTGTCGTTTAAGTGCACTTCAATATTTAAGCTAATATTGCCGGTATTATTTAGTGTATATAGCCACTGTGTTTGAGCCTGTAGCACGCCATTAAATTCGTAATTAAATACACAAGTAATACGTACATCAACGCTTGATTGCACTGCGTGAATTGAGCTGCATGTGCGCTGCCATTGCCCTATACCTGCACGCAACCAACGAGCCTCCCATGCATTGGGGTCTAGATTGTCTACTTCGCTTACACCAATGTCGTTATCAAGTGGGGCACGATAAAAGTTATCAACCAGTGGGCTACTAATAACCTGAGTATCGTTTTGTAACCACTGCTCTATAAGCCCTGATTGCTTGCTAAAAATAAGTTTAAATTTATCGTTTTCAATACTTAGTTGAGAGTCGGTTTCATTAATTCTTATAGCGCTTTGCTCTGTAGCTGATGCAAATGACTTACTGCTTAAATTGTTACTATTTATAAGCTTAAACTGCTCTGAATCCATAACGTGATTAGCGTTTGCAAAGTGTGAGTCGTTAACTAATGCTACATCTAAATTAAGGTAATATTGCGCACCTTGCTCAAACGCTGTTTTAGTTTTAATAGTTAACGTGTGCGTACTTTGCGGGGCAATATTAAGTACATGCTCGCCTTGCTCAACACAGATGCCATTTTGCATTAGTTGCCAAACCAGTTTTTCGTTATCGGTGTGTCTAAATACGTAATCGCTAAATACATCAATGCTGTATTGATTTTTAGTTTGCTCGCGCAATGTAAATTGTAAATGTTGCTGGCTATATTTAGCTTCAAACAGGCTAGGGTGCGGCGTACGGTCTGGGAACAATAAACCGTTTATACAAAATTGACGGTCATTTAGTTCATCACCAAAATCGCCGCCGTAAGCCCAATAATGCTTGCCGTTTTCGTCTGTTTTAGATAAACCTTGGTCTACCCAATCCCAAATAAAGCCGCCTTGCAGGCGTGGGTATTCTCTAAATGCTTGCCAGTAATCGTCAAAGCTACCTAGGCTGTTACCCATTGCATGGGCGTATTCACATAAAATAAGTGGGCGAGTTTCACCCGGTAGGCTCAACCATTTTTTAATAGAGTATTTAGGTACCGCATCGTCTTTAATATCGGTATCTACACGGGCGTACATTGGACAAATAATGTCGGTAGCCGTTGTATTTGCGCCGCCGCCTTCGTATTGCACTGGGCGAGAGGGGTCAAAGCTTTTTGACCAGCCGTACATGGCATCATGATTTGCGCCGTGTCCGCATTCGTTGCCCAATGACCAAATAATAATTGAGGCGTGGTTTTTATCGCGCTCAACCATTTGTGTATAACGCGACATAAATGCACCAGCCCACTGCGGATCGCTTGCAAGCCTGCCCATAGGAAACATGCCATGGGTTTCTATATTTGCTTCATCAACTACGTATAAACCTAGCTGGTCACATAGCTCATAAAAACGGGGATGATTAGGGTAGTGAGCAGTACGCACGGCGTTAAAGTTATTTTGCTTCATCAGCTTAATATCTTCAATCATATCGGCGGTAGTAACTGCATGACCGTTTTCTGGGTGGTGTTCGTGGCGGTTAACACCGCGAATAAGTAGCGGCTTGCCGTTTACACACAGTTGCCCGTTAAGCATTTCTACTTTTCTAAAGCCAATGTCGTAGGCTTCAACATCGACGGTATTGCCATGCTCATCAAGCAGACTTACAACGCAGCGGTATAAGTACGGGGTTTCGGCGGTCCATTTTTTAGGGCTTTGTATATCAATTGTTTGAAATACAACATCGCTCCAGCCACCTTTTTCATCAACACGTTTATTGTTAGTACTTTGAATTTGTGGCTCACATAGTGGTGTTTTATCATCAAAAATTTGCACTGCTACTTGGTAGTTATTCGGCGCATTAATCGCCGTTTTTATATGTAGTGCTGCATCGCGATAGCAAGCGTCTAAATCGGGGGTTATAAACACATCACGTATTTGGTTTTGTGGTTTTGTAAGTAAGTTAACATCGCGAAAAATACCGCTTAGCCACCACATGTCCTGATCTTCTAAATAACTGCCATCGCTCCAACGAATAACCATAACGGCAATACGGTTAGTGCCTGCAACTAACAGTTCGCTTAAATCAAACTCGCTCGGTAAACGGCTATCTTGTGAATAACCCACCCACTGTCCGTTACACCACAGGTGAAACGCCGAGTTAACGCCTTCAAAAATAATATGATTACGCTGAGTTAGCTGACTTTCGCTTATATTAAATTCAGTGCGGTAACAGCCTGTAGGGTTGTCGCTTGGTACAAAAGGCGGGTTAACTGCAAATGGGTACTTAACATTACAGTAAATAGGTTTATCAAAGCCGTGTAATTGCCAGTTAGAAGGCACTGTAATACTTTGCCAGTTGCTGTTTAGTGTTTCACTTAGCAACGATTCATCAACCGCTTCGGGTTTATCAAATAATTTAAAGTCCCACTGACCGTTTAAACTTTGTTTTTGCGATTGCGTGTTAGTACGGGCATGTTCAACGCTTTTAAATCCATTGAGTGGGCTGTGCGCTTTTACTTGATTAACTTGTACTGAAATTGGGTTTTCCCAATCTCGGCGATTAATTATGTGCTGTAAAGAGGTCATGTTTATCCTATTGCATAAGCGGGCAATTATAATGCGCTAAATATAGCTAAAAATAATCGCAGGGGTTATGCTTAAAGCTCTCCTTTGTTTATCCAAAACTATCATTGTAATTATGCGCTATAACATTAAAGACATACTCGATATTGGTCCGCGTTGTATAGAACGCTTTACTGATTCACAAACGCTCGCGCAAATGCCAAACCTTGAAATAGCACTTGCGGGTTGCTCAAATCTATCGGGTCGTTATTGCGTAGCACGCTCAGCACCGCTAGAACATACACTTTTTTATACGCTTGCAGGGCAGGGTAAATTAACAACACAAAATGAGCAGTACACACTTAATGCCAATACACTTATTGTGCTACCAGCAAAGCAAAGCTTTGAAGTGAAAATTGATGCTGAACATTGGGATATTATTTGGTTAAACCTTGCAAATACTAAACGTTGGCAGCATTTAAACTTAGCGCAAGCACTGGTACTAACCGAGCAAAAACTTGAACCGTTACACCTTGCTATGGAGCTTTTATACAGCGAGCCTAATGCTAATTTACGCGAAAGCGTAACGCCTATTTTAAGTCATTACTTAAATGCTACGCTGCAAAATAACTCACAGGGGGCGGCGCATAACCGTTTAATTAGTTTGTTTGAAGAGGTAGACAAGCGCTTGCAGTTTGATTGGACAATAGAGGCAATGTGCGAACATGTGCATTACTCATCGCCGCATTTACACCGTTTATGCCAAGCCCAATTTGGTAAAAGCCCTATACAACAACTTATTTATTTACGGATTGAGCGAGCTAAAAACTTACTGTTAAACACGGCTTGGCCAATTTCGCATGTAGCAAGTTATGTGGGGTACTCTAATATTTTTAATTTTTCCAAACGTTTTAAGAAGTCGGTAGGTGTGTCGCCAAGCGAATTTAGAAAATAACGTGAGCGGCTCTCTACATTTGAATAAATTTAAGGTATTGTGCGATTTCTTAAATTGCATTTTAGAGTTTTAGGTAGGTAATGCGCTCAAACCGTTTTTTAATAGTGATATTATTAGTGCTTGTACATAGCTTTATTAGCTGTGATGGTGCTGCGTATCATTTGCAAGAAGACGTTGATCACGTAACCAGTTCGTTATCGCAAGGCGACTCCACAGCCGATGATAACCAAAGCGATAAAACATCAACTACCGAGATTCATGCCCACCAACATTGCCATTGTGGCTACAACAGCACCTCTAGCCATTCAATAAGCCCAGAGCAAAGTAAAGCAACTTCGCCTGCTTGCTATAACGGGTTAAATTACCCGCCAGATGTACCGCCACCCAATTCACTTAGTTAGTTTTTAATTTTAAATACTTTGTAAAAAACTGCCTGCGCTTGTGCGCTATTAGGCTAGTTATTTACATATTTAGGTTGCTTGATCGCGCTTATTTTTAAAATAGGCGTAGTGATTAAGTTAACTCTGTTTGTTAAAAAACGGACACGCTATATGAATAAAAAACCAATTATGCTGGTGGCGCTAATGTGCGCGCTACCTGCTTTTAGTACTTTGGCGAATGTTAAAACATTAACCCTTAAGCAAGCGCTGAGTAATACCGAACAACAAAACCCGGTATTAAAACGCTACCCGTATCATCAAAAAATATTGAGTGCGCTTAAAACCCAAGCTGCTCTTTCGCCTAATCCTGTATTGAATGTTGAAGCTGAAAACTTACTGGGCACAAACAAGGCGCGTGGCATTCAAGGCGCTGAAATAACGCTCGGGCTTAGCCAACTAATAGAGCTGGGCGATAAGCGCCAAAGCCGTATTAATTACGCAACCGCCAATATTAAAGCCCAAGCAATACAGTATCAAAATACCCGTTTAGCCTTATTAGCAACCACTGCTGAGCGATACTACCAAGGGCTTAAATTTCAAACATTATTAAGTTTAAACAACGAGCGTAAACAGGTCGTAACCCAAGCACTTAAAGCGATTGAACAAAGAGCTAATGCGGGTGCTGCGTCGCAAGCCGATGTAACGCGCATGCGTTATGCACTTAGCCAAGTAGAGCTTGATAAAGCCATGCTTAATAGTGAATTTGAGCGAGCAAGTTTATCGATTAACGAGCTGTGGAGTGAGGAGCAACCCTACGATACTTTTGCTGGCAATATTAATGTAATTACTGCGCTTAAATCAGCACAAGCACTTTTAGATGCGGTTAACCAAGCCCCTGAATTTGCATTATTACAGCAGCAATATTTACAGCAAACAGCTAACTTAACACTGCAAAAAGCAAACGGAAAAACCGATATTAATATAGGGGGAGGCGTGCGCTATAACCAACAAAGCGACTCCAGCTCATTAGTGTTTTCGTTTTCTATGCCACTGCAATTAAGTAATTCAAATAGCGGAAATATTGCAGCTGCAAATAGTCAGCTCATGCTTTTAAATGAGCAGCAAGGGCAATTGCGCATCCAGTTACGCCAGCAAGTACGTACTTTGTACGCTTATTATCAAGGTCGAGCTAATCAGGCAAAGCTATTATCTGATCAAATTATTCCTCAGGCACAAACATTGATTGAGCAAAGCTTAAAAAGTTATCAACGCGGACAAATTTCGGTGTTGCAATTACTTGATGCTCAACAAGCACTTTTTGATTCTAAACGCACACTTATTACAACTCACGCAGAGCTGTACCAAGTGCTACTTACTCTTGAGCGTTTAACAGGCCAATCTTTAATTGAGACTCATCAATCATGAATAAAAATATAATCGCATTACTAGTATCACTTTCGTTTGCCAGCAGCTTTGTAAGCACAGATGTATTTGCCTCTGCTGAGCATGGCGAGTCAGGTCATAAAGAAACAGAGCAACACGAGCAAAAGCAAGGTCCACACGGCGGCTTTTTATTAACTGATCCTAAATTAACCCTTGAGCTTAAATTGCAAGAATTTGCAGGTAATGTTGAGCTGCGCGTATACGGCTATAAGCAAAATCAGCCGATTAATATAAACGACTTAAACATAACAATGAGTTTAAAGCGCTTAGTTGAAGCCCCGCAAAATATACAGTTTACAGCTGAGGGCGACTATCTTGTGAGCACGCAATCAATTAACGAACCGCATTCGTTTGCACTTACCGTTACTGCTAATTATAACAGTGAGAGCATTAGCTATGAGTACGATCAACACGAAGGGCAAACCACGTTAACAGAGCGAGCTATTGAGCGCGCAGGCATTAAAACCGAGATAGCGCAAAGTGGTGAAGTAGATATTACCGATACGCTTTTTGGTGTTATTGCTCCAACACAACACGGCACGGTAGAAGTAATGGCGCCGTATGCCGGATTGATCAGTGATATTTTTGTAAGCATTGGTCAAAACGTTAAAAAAGGCGAAGTACTTGCCAATGTAACCAACCGCGAAACACTGCAAAATTACCCCATTAAAAGCCCAATTAGCGGCGTTGTAACCGAGCAATACTTAAAGCGTGGCGAGCTTGCAAGCACCAGCGCACTTATGCAGGTAGTTAACCTTGATAAAGTATGGGTTGAGTTATCGGCTTTTCCTGAAAACATTGAAAAACTCGCCATTGGTCAAAGCGCTAAAGTGTACGACCTACATCATCATTTAAATACGCAAGGAAAAGTGTTTTTTATAGCTCCAATGATGACTGGCGGGCACATAGCGCGCGCCCGTATAGAGCTTAATAACCCAGACGGGCATTGGCGCCCAGGCATGCATATAAATAGCGATGTAAGTGTGGCTAAAATAAATGCCAGCGTGCGTGTAAAGCCACAAGCTATTCAAGAGTTTAACGGTCAACCCAGTGTGTTTGTTCGTAAAAATAATGTATTTGAAGTACGCCCCGTTACCTTAGGTGCAAAAAATAGTGAGTGGGTAGAAGTACTTACAGGCTTAAACGCGGGTAGCGAATACGTAACAGACAATAGTTATGTCATTAAAGCTGATATTTTAAAAAGCGGCGCAAGCCACGCTCACTAGGAGGCACCATGATTAATTGGATAGTTTCTTTTGCGGTTAAACGCCGGATGCTGGTGCTTGCGCTTACATTTTTATTTGCTGGATTTGGTGTATACAACATTCAAAATTTAGCAGTAGACGCAGTACCCGATATAACTAACGTACAAGTGCAAATTAATACCAAAGCGCAGGGTTTTACGCCATTAGAGGTAGAGCAACGCATTACTTATTTGGTAGAAACCGCCATGGCGGGCATACCTAAGCTTGATTATACCCGTTCGCTTTCGCGTTATGGGCTTTCGCAAGTAACGGTTATTTTTAATGAAGGCACCGATATTTATTGGGCGCGTCAGCAAATTGGTGAGCGTATTCAAAGTATTCGATCCGACTTACCTAATAACGTAGAGCCAAACTTGGGTCCTATTGCCAGTGGTTTAGGCGAAATATTTACTTATAGTGTGCACGCCGCGCCTAATGCGTTAAAAGAAGATGGCACTGCTTACAACGCCGAAGACTTACGCACTTTGCAAGATTGGGTTATTCGTCCGCAGCTTTTAAAAGTAAAAGGCGTTACCGAAATAAACAGCCAAGGTGGTTTTGAGCGCCAATACCAAGTAGCGCCAGTGCCCGAAAAACTCATTGCCTATAAGCTTACTATTAGCGATGTAATTAGTGCACTTGAGGTTAATAACAGTAACCGAGGCGCAGGCTATATAGAGCGCTTTGACGGGCAATATTTAGTACGCTCGCCTGGGCAGCTTAAAACGCTAGAAGACATAGCCAATACCGTTATAGCTAAGCGCGACGATGCACCTGTACGCATTAAAGATGTGGCTAACGTGCTTTTAGGCAAAGAGCTTAGAACCGGCGCGGCCACTTATAACGGCGAAGAAACCGTGCTCGGCACCGCCATGATGCTAATTGGCGAAAACAGCCGCGTAGTGGCAAAAGCTATGGCTGATAAGTTAATTGATGTGCAAAAAAGCTTACCCGCTGGCGTTATTGTTGAGGCAGTTTACGACCGTACTACTCTTGTTGATAAAACCATAGCAACCGTGCAAACCAACTTATTTGAAGGTGCCATTTTAGTGATAGTAATTTTGCTATTACTGCTGGGTAATGTAACGGGCGCGCTTATTACGGCAATGGTTATTCCGTTGAGTATGTTGTTTGCCGTTACAGGTATGGTAGGTAATCGCGTATCGGGTAACCTAATGAGCCTAGGCGCAATCGACTTTGGTTTAATTGTTGATGGTGCTGTAATTGTAGTTGAAAATTGCCTGCGCCAATTGGGTGTAGCTCAGCATAAACATGGCAGGCTACTTACTTTAAACGAGCGTTTAAATGTAGTGACCGCAGCCACCAAAGAAGTATTTACACCGGCTGTATTTGGCATTGTTATTATTATGCTGGTTTACTTACCTTTATTTGCACTAAGCGGCGTTGAAGGCAAAATGTTTCAGCCAATGGCGTTTACTGTAGTTGCGGCGTTAATTGGCGCGCTTATATTTGGCGTTACATTTGTACCGGCTGCTATTGCAGTGTTTGTTCGCGGTAAGGTTGATGAAACCGAAAACGCAGTCATGCGCGGCGTTAAAAAAGTGTATAAGCCATTACTTGGTATATCGCTTAAATTACCGTGGCTGATGGTGGGTATTGCCACGGCATTAGTATTGGTGCTTGGTTTTAAAGTTAAAAACATGGGCGCAGAATTTTTACCGAAACTTGATGAGGGCGATATTGCTATGCACGCGCTGCGCATTACTGGCACCGGTATTGAGCAATCTGTGCAAATGCAAAAAGAGCTTGAGCAAGCCATATTAGATCAGCCTGAGGTTGCTAACGTATTTTCAAAAATTGGTACTGCCGATGTAGCAAGCGATCCTATGCCGCCTAATGTTGCCGACACCTTTTTAATACTCAAACCGCAAGATGTGTGGCCTAATCCAGCACTTACTAAAGCAGAATTGGTTCAGCAAATTCGTACCCGTGTTAACGATGTCCCTGGTAATAATTACGAATTTACACAACCAATAGAAATGCGCTTTAACGAGTTAATTGCTGGCGTGCGCGCCGATGTGGCACTGCGTATTTATGGTGACGACTTAAGCGTACTTAAAGAGTTTGGCGAAAAAGCCACAGGGCTAATGCGTAATATTGCAGGCGCTACCGATGTACGTTTGGAGCAAATGGAAGGATTGCCAACACTTTCGGTAACACCAATGCGCGACCATATGGCGTTATTGGGTTTAAGCGTAAACGATATTCAACAGACACTTGCCGCCGCTGTTGGTGGTGTGCAAACCGGACTAATTTACGAAGGCGATAAACGTTTTTCGTTATTAGTGCGCCTTGATAAACGTTGGTCTAGCGATGTATCAGCTCTTGCTCGTTTGCCAGTTGCTTTACCTAAAGATAGTAACCCAGAACTTGCATTTGTACCGCTTGGCGAAGTAGCGACAATCAGCATTGAAAAAGGGCCTAATCAAATAAACCGCGAAAGTGGTAAGCGCAACGTCGTGGTAACTGCCAATGTAGAGGGCCGCGATTTAGCAAGCTTTGTAAGTGATGCGCAAGCAAGCATGAATGAATCACTTAACTTACCAAGTGGCTATTGGCTTGAATACGGCGGCACGTTTGAGCAGCTACAATCGGCAAGTAAGCGATTGTCGTTGGTTGTGCCGGTCACTTTACTGCTTATATTTGGCTTACTGTATAGCGCCTTTGGATCGCTTCGTGATTCATTGATTATATTTAGTGGTGTGCCACTGGCATTAACGGGTGGTGTGCTTGCGTTATTGCTGCGCGATATGCCGCTTTCAATCTCAGCGGGTGTCGGCTTTATTGCCCTAAGCGGTGTAGCGGTATTAAACGGCGTGGTTATGCTGTCGTTTATTAAGCAGTTACGAAGCGATGGTTTAAGTTTGTTTGATGCAATTCACAGCGGTGCACTACAGCGCTTGCGCCCAGTACTGATGACGGCGCTGGTGGCAAGTTTAGGCTTTATACCTATGGCGCTTAATTCGGGAACGGGTTCTGAAATGCAAAAACCTCTCGCGACAGTAGTGGTTGGCGGGATTATTTCATCAACTCTACTGACACTATTAATATTGCCTGCGCTTTATAAGTTAGTACATTCTAAATTTACTAAAAAAGCAGAAGCTGAATTAGCTTAAATACTAGCTATTGATAATGTAATCAAAAAAGCAGCTGTACTTACAGCTGCTTTTTTATTTGGGTGTTATTTAGCCAAAATACTACATTAATTATATTGAAAAAGATTATCCCAGCGCTCATCCAGTATCGTTTTTGCGTGATCTAAATTTATTGCGCTATACACATCACTAGTGCACGTTACCAAACGCATACGCACCAGCTTTTCAAGTGCGTCGCTAATTTCAAAATCAAGATCGCACTGGTATTTACTTTTAAACCAATGCTCTATTTGTTCATCAAGCGTTTGTGCGGTTAAGCCGCTTTCTGATTTGAGTAAAAAGGTATACGCAAGCAGGGTCTCTTTTATGTCTTCTTCTTCGGCAGCGTCAATAAGCGTGTGAAAAACACCCGCGTTATTATCAAGGTTTTTAAAGTAGAGGTTATCGCTAAGCGCTTTCATAAATTTAATTTTACGGTTTTTAAACTTACTCCATTCTTTAAAAATAAAGCTGCCAAATACTCCCATGCCAATAGCAAAGGTAATAAAATGTTGTTGGGTCATTTCTACAGCTTCACTTCTAAAACCACCCCAAAAAGCAAACAGAGCAAGCAATAATACGATTGATGCGCCAAGTTTAGTTATAAGTACCACTGCACCGCCAACTAAAGCCGATGAGCCAATAATTGCTTTATCAATTGGGCGCATGCGTACTTCGCTATTAGGAAATAGCATTTCGAGATCGGCCTTTGGCACATTTTGAAACAGCTTTACTATGGTTGAACTTGGCTCAAATCCCATTGGCGTTTTATTTTTAGCTTCAAAATAAGCGCTATCTTTAAAGCGAATAAACACCGCAACTCGGTCGTAATTAGTAAAGTGCAGCGGCTTTTTACGCAAGCCCCAAAAGCTGGTAATAGTTTCAGTGAGTTGCGACTCGCCACGGCGATAAAAAACCACTTCTTCAAAGTCGTCAAATTCAACTTCAAGGCGCACCTTAAATAATGACTCTTCATTTAATGCATCTTGTAAGTCTTCATTGGTTATCACTTCAAAATTAGCGGCATTAAGCACCTTAGCAAAATCTTTAGCAAACTCATGTTGGCACTGCGCTTTTTGATCCGCCGATACTGGCGCTAACGATCGCGTGTCACTGTTGGGATCAAAAGGGGCGTAGTTGTTTTTAAGTGACTCAAGTGTTGAGTGGTAATCGTAATGAATAAGGCTTGCTAGTAAATCGCAAAATTGTTTAAACGATGTTTTTTGTGTACTGCTTTTAAGCTCTTCGCTACACATATCAACAATATCTTGCTTTCTAAAGGGAATAAAACGCGCACTTTGCATAAATTAATAACTACTGTGATAGGGAATCTAACTGCATGGGCACATAATAAAATATTCTTATGGATATTACTAATTTGTTAATGCAGTAGGGCGTATTGATCATTGGTGGTTGAATTTGCAGCTGTGTGTTTGGTTTTTAGGCAAGGCAGAGCCTATGTAGTGTGGTTATTCCCCATAAATAAGGCGATAACGCAGCATAAATACCAAACATGCGCTGCCCTCTGGGTTCTTTCTAGGGACGATTAACTCTTTGTTGCCTACATGGATGTAGGTAAGGGGCGTGAGCAGGACGCGGAAGCTTTGCTCGATTTTTACTTAGCCCACTAGGTTACAAACCTCGCGCCGCGATTTAATCGCCCCTAGATTGAACAAATTTCAATCCACAAAGATCAATACGCCCTAGGACCTGATAAATTTAGCACAGTGTTTTCAGCGTGTATTAACCTAAATATGTAATTATTAGTTCATTGAATACTCTTGTTCTTATTTATAAGTGAAAAGGATTTACTATGGCCATTCAAAAAAAGCTAAAAGAAAAAACGCGTAATTTTATTGACTCTAAGCATATGCTTAGCGGTATTACAGTGGCGTCGTTTTTAGAGTCAACCATAGTTCCTATTCCACTTGAAGCAGTGCTTGTGCCTCTTATGCAGGCTCGTCGAGAAAAGCTATGGCTTATAGCATTAATGGCGACCTTGGGCTGCATAGTAGGCGCTTTGTTTGGTTATGCGTTGGGTTATTATTTATTTGATGCGGTTGGCGATTGGATTATTAATACGTTTTCGAGCCCTGAGCAATTTGAAAACGTTAAACAGCAAATGCAAGATCAAGGTTTTTGGTTTGTAATAACACTAGGCATAGTGCCTATTCCGTTTCAAATAGCGATGCTTGCAGCTGGCGCGACTAAGTACTCTATTTGGCTGTTTTTGTTGGCCTCGGGTATTGCGCGTTCTATTCGTTACTTTGGTCTGGCTATTATTGTTTATTATGCAGGTAATGAAGCTGAGCGAATCATTAGTAAACACAAAACTAAGGCAATGGTTTTAATAACGTTACTTGTGTTAGGAGTTTGGGGATTAAGCTTGGTGATTTAAGCTCATTATTAAAGGTTATTAACCACCTTATTCTAATAAGCCTTTTTGGTAATGTGCTATAGTTTTTTAATATAGTATCGAAAAGCTTAGGGTTAATATGATTGAAACTGTAAAACTCACTATCAGGCTTTCTAATTTTTTTAAAATGAGCTGGAAAAATAAAACTGTAAGCCTATTTTTATTAGCTTATATTGTTATTTTTTCAGCCTACTCCCTAACTAACTTTCCTCCCTTACAAGTTCAAAATAATGTTTACGGTTTTACAACTGATTTTATTAATTTAATTGTTCTTATTTTTTTATTTTGGATGGTTCAGTGCTCCAAACTTTCAAAGCTTGCATATACATTTTCGACTCTCGGATTAATGCTCTGGTCCATGGGTAATACAGCTGATTTAATCGATGAGATAGTGATACAGCCTTACTGGGTAAGTATCTATTTTGAAGATTTATGCAGAACCAGCGGTATGCTTTTAACTTCCTATGGTTTATTTAAAACGATGCGCTTTGTACAAAGTATTAATAATCGATTAGCGCGTGAGCTAATTATTGACGATTTAACTAAGGTGCATAACAGACGTTATTTTTATCAGCACGCTAAAGATGCTCAGCACTCACCTTACGTTATTTTAATTATCGATATAGACCACTTTAAAGCAATTAATGATGAATTTGGTCATGATGTTGGTGATGTGGTGCTTAAAGAACTAGCAACTAAATACGACAATGCTTTTACGCACCAAAACAAATTTGCTCGCCTCGGTGGTGAAGAATTTGGTGGCTACTTGCCTATAAATAATATGACGCAAGCGTGTGATTTTTCGCAGCAATTAATTGATCTTGCGCACACCATAAATGTTCAAAATTCTCGCCACTTAACAGTAAGTATAGGTGTTGCAATGCAAACGCCCAATGAGCCTTTAGATAAAGTAATGAAGCGTGCTGATCAAGCTTTATATTTAGCTAAGAAGAATGGCCGAGATCGTTTTGAAGTTGCCCCGTAAGCGTTTTTAATTATATAAAAACACGTCCTTATTGTTTGCACATTTACTACACTTTTTAACGTTTTCGTAAGGAAATGTCAATGAGGGTAATGCTTTGTAAATCATGAAATTAAAATAGAATGTTTGGGTCATAATGGGGATATTAATAATAAGGAATAACCTTAATGACCAACTCCCTTTTAAAAGCTGCATTACCCTTAAGTCTAATTACTATTTTGTCGGGCTGCGGCTCTGATGATAGCTCAAGCTCTACAGGTTACATCCAATTGTATAACGGCTCTTACAATAGCCCATACACACGTTTGTTTGTTGAAGAAACAGAACGTTCAGGCGCTGATTTTGCCGATGTAACTACTCGCCATAACTACAGCACAGGCACTTATGATGTAAGTTTTGAATACCTAGATGCTAACGACAGCTATATAACAATTAGCGACCAAGAAATTTCTATTAAAGGTGACAAAACACAGTTAGTAGTAATGAGCGGCAACTTTGATGAGCCTACATTTACAGAGCTTAGCGTACCTATTACAAGCGATACGGGTGAGTTTAACTTAGGGTTTTACAATATTGCAGGGGAGGACACTAACTACGATATTTATTTAGCAACTGATGATGGCGTATTTGAAAGCGCGACACTTTTTTCATCGGCTCAATATTTAAGTGAGTTAGATCTGCAAAGCATTGATGAAGGCTATTACACTGTTTACATAACAGAAGCGGGCAGCAGTGATGTTGTGTACGAGTCGTCATCTGTTTATTTATACGACGAAGCAAGCTATGTAGCAATGATCCGCCCAAGTTATGCTACAGAAGAAGGCGGTATTACGCTTGATGTAGTAACCGATAACAACTACGTTACTGAGCTTAAACATCAATCTGCCCTGGGGCAATTACGTTTTATAAATACGGTTGATGACTACTCGCCAGTAAGCTTTTCTGCTACACGCGGTACAACTGTAAACACAACAAATACAGTTGCTAGTGACTCTTATACCGATTATGTTGAACTTTCGCCTAATAGTTACAGCGTAGCGATGTACGACGAAGAAGGTACAAAACTAGCTGATAACTTTTTAATGACGCTAGAGCGTGAGCAAAGTGCGGTGGGTATTTTTTATAACGACGTTGATAACGGTTTACGTATGATGAGCGTTGAAGAAAACCTAACACCAAGTAGTTACAGCCATACGGTATCGGTTGTAAACCTAATTGAAAGCTACGCAGGGCAATCGGTTTCAGATGTTGATGTGTACTTTACACTTAACGGCGAAACAGTAGACGACACCAGTAACGTAGTCGATGGCCTAGATAAGTATGACCAAGAAGAACAGGTTGTAGATAACGAAATTTACACGGTTTATGTTGTTTACGAAGATAATGGCCAGCAAATTGTGCTTATTCAGCAAAGCGATATGGACTTTACACAAGAGGGTAACTACATATTGATTTTAGAGCATGATGAAACAACAAGCTCAGGTTATAAAATGACCCTAGAGCGCACTATTACCGATAGTGTTGAATAAATCTAAACATATTAAGTAGCATAAAGCCTAAGCACTTTAAGTGCTTAGGCTTTTTTATTGAACAAAATTTACCTACTCATTAATAATTAGGTACACTCAGGGCATAATAATTAATAAGAGTGTGCCATGGATGATTTAGTTGGGTTAGCCGTCATAGTAATACTGGTTGTAGTTGCCGGTGCTATTTGCGGCTTAATAGCGCTAGTGCAGTTAAATGGATTAAAACAAGAAGTTGCTGTTTTAAGGGCCAAAATAACACATCTACAAACACATAAATCGATATCGCAAAGTGAACCTCAAAGTGAAGCATCTACGGCTCAGGCAGCGCTTTCAAGGTCTGAGCCAATTGCTCATAAAGCACAGCCAAACTTAACGTCCCAAAACGCGTCGCCACCTGTAATAAATCAGCCATCAGCGCCTCCTAAAAAAACCAAACCAGCTGAAGCATCAGCCATAGAATTACTATTTAATAAATTACGCGCAGGGTTTGAAGAGAACTGGATGACCTGGATAGGCGCAATAGCGCTTGCGTTTGGGGGCATATTTTTAGCTAAATACAGCCTAGAAGCTGGATTATTATCGCCTGTAATGAGGTTGAGTTTAGGTGGCTTATTTGGGCTTGGCCTAATTGCAGCCGCAGCTTATTTACACCATAAACGCATTGTATTTGAAGGCTTTAATAATTACATACCCGCAGCGCTTGCAAGCGGCGGGTTTATTACCTGTTTTGCTTTAACGCTTTTAGCTTACAGTAGCTACGATATGCTTAGCCCTACCGTGGCATTTTTTGCGTTAGCTATTATAGCAATTAGTGCAAGCGCGATGGCGCTTAGGTTAGGCCCGCTATTGGCCGTGCTTGGTATTATTGGCGCTTACAGCGTACCAATATGGGTTAGCACTGGCAGTGGTAACTTATTTGCGCTGTTAATGTATATTGGCTTTGTAAGCCTGTCGGCTGCGTTAGTTGCACATAAAGTACAACGTATTTGGCTATGGTATTTACTATGGGCTGGGCACATTGGCTGGTATTTAGTTGGTTTTACGCTACTTAAAGTTAATACCGTTTGGTTAATGGGAACGTTTGCTTTACTTAGTATTATTGGGTTAATTGCTATACCGCGATTGGGCTTAAAATTGAATGTTATTGAACATCGCCCGCACAGTTTAAAACGCTTAATTAAAGTGCTTCCAGATCATGCATTATTACTCGCCTTTATGGCGCCCTTAATATTTACCATGCTAATAAGTCACTTTGATATGCAGTGGCAAACAATCGGCGTGTTGAGTATTGTATTGGTGTTGTTTTTAGTCCTTAAAAATAGCCGTTGGGATATTTGGCAGGGCGTAGCGTTAGTTATTTCAACGCTATTGGTGATAGGCGCTGAACGCACGCATCTTTCGCCAAACCTATTTGATGACGCACTCTTTATATTCAAAAATGAGTATGGTTTGGGTTTATTACTCGGATTGTTACTTACTGCTTTTGGGCTTTATTACGGTAAAAAACAGATTAAGCGTTTAGCGTTTCATATTACGGGGGCATTTAGTGTATATGTAATGATAGCGACTTTATATACGCTTATTCCTAATTTTGCGTTAAGTACTGCATATCCACTTTGGGCCGTTGTATTGTTTGTAGTCGCCGCTATTTTAATAAAGCTCGCGCAGCATAATACAACGCTATTTCAGCGTTTTACTTATTGGGTAGGCGCTAATGCCAATATTACGTTAGCAATTACCATGCTACTAAGTGACAGCGGCCTAACCATTGCTCTTGCTGTACAAGTATTACTTATAAGCGTACTTATTAAACGCTATAGCGTGCCTATGCCACATTGGCCTATAAAAGCCTTGGTTGCTGCGTTATTACTGCGCCTTACGCTTTCACCTTGGACGCCAAGCTACTATGCGCTAACGGTATTTGGTTTGCATTGGAGTATTGTGGTTTATCCGTTATGTATCGCGTTATTTTTTGCCGCAGCTAAGTGCTTTGACTCATCAAAACTTAAAATATGGCTGGAAGGTGCAGCCCTTCATTGTTTAGCGCTTTTTATTACAACCGAAACAAGTTATCAGTTAGTAGGGCATTATCCGCAATTTGATTCACTTAATTTTTATGAACAAATACTCCTTACCTGTAACTGGCTGGCATTAGGGTGCGTGTATTTACATAGAGCAAAACTTGCCGGTACTTTAGCTAAGTTATACCAAGTGGCGGGCTTTGCACTTGTAGGGTTAGCAGGGCTTTTTGCTATTAAAACACTGCTTGACGACAACCCATTATTTGAATCACTTTACATAGGTGAGCTGCCAATATTTAACTGGTTATTACTATTGTGGTTAGTACCTGCAGGATTAACGCTTTGGCTGGCCAAGCTTGTAAAACCAATAAACGCTAAAGCTACGCCATTTATATTGGCCGTTGCGGGTGGGTTTATATTATTGGCAATAAACAGCTTTATTCGCCAATACTGGCAAGGGCCTTATATTTACTTATCAAAAGGCGCAAGTAATGCAGAGCTTTATAGCTACTCTGTTATTTGGTTAGTAATGGGGGCGGGTACTGTTATTTTTGGTCATTTAAAAAATCAATTATTAATACAAAAAGTAGGCCTAGGCATACTAGCTGCCGTTATTGTTAAAGTGTTTTTAATTGATATGGCTAACTTGGAGGGCTTACTTAAAGCGCTTTCGTTTATTGGATTAGGGCTTTCGTTGGTGGGGTTAAGTTGGTTATTCCAAAAGCTTAGAAGCCGAGTAAATCCAGTTTAACTTTTGAACACTTTATAAAGCAAAGCCCAGTGAAGATACTGGGCTTTTTGTTTTACGCTATTACTTGATAGCTTTTAACTTGATCACTTTTTACTCGCTTATTATGTACTGTGATTAAGCAGTGCTTTTAGTTTGCCCGGTTTAATTGGCTTACTTAAATAATGAATATTAGCGGCTTTGGTTTCTTGTTTAAGCTCGGTGTCGCGTACTGCGGTAATTAAAATAGCAGGTACTTGGCTTTGCCAAATTTCGCGCAGGGTTTTAATTAGCGTTATGCCATCGCAGTCATTGCCTAATTGGTAGTCCATTAAAATAACATCGGGTGCACCGTTTTGCTTAGCGTGCGCCAGTACATTATTTACATTATCAAATAGCGTGTAATTAGCTTGCCACTTTTTAAGTAAGCTTGCCATTGCAGCTAGGTTTTCAGGGTCGTCGTCTACGGCAACAATATTAATTGCTGCACGGTTTTCTATTAGGCTGTTTGTCGTACTTTTTTGTTGTACAAACTGCTCGTCACCATAAGGTACTTCAATGCTAAAACGGCTACCTTTATTGGGCTCAGAATGCACATCAAGCGGCAAACTTAATAAGTCAGCCATACGTTTTACAACACCTAAGCCTAAGCCTACGCCTTTGTTATCGCCCGACTCAACACGGTAAAAGTCGTTAAATATTTTAGCTTGCTCTACTTCGCTAATACCAGGGCCTGTATCCCATACTTCTATTCGTAAATTGTGCTTTCGGTTCCTACAGGCAATTAATACACGGCCATTATCGGTGTATTTAACTGCATTAGAGACCAAGTTTTGAATAATTCGGCGTAAATAGGTTATATCGCTGTGCACAATTTGTTGGTTAGAACGCACACTAAGCTTAAGGCCTTTATCACTTGATAAAATAGCGTATTCACTTTGCAATGGCGCTAAAATATCTTCAATATAAAAGTGGCGAGGGGTTGGGGTCATAGCGCCTTGTTCTAGCTTGGCTATTTCAAGTAGTGCCGACATTAAATGCACGGTTGAATCGAGACTGTCGCCTAATTTTTCAAAACTGTTTTGGTTAGTGCTGTCGAGTTGCTTTTCGTCAATCGCAGCAAGGTATAAACGTGCTGCGTTTAACGGCTGTAAAATGTCGTGGCTCGCCAGTGCTAGAAAGCGCGTTTTACTGTCGTTGGCTTGCTCTGCTTCTCGTTTGGCTAAAGTAAGTGCTTGCTCGGTTTGTACACGGCTATCTATTTGAGCTTGTAAGTCTCTATTAATGGTTTGCACTTCTTGAGTTCGCGCTTCTATGCGGTTTTCAAGATCCATGTTTA
The DNA here is from genome assembly GCF_015864305.1 of Pseudoalteromonas sp. NZS71_1. Lineage (NCBI taxonomy): Bacteria > Pseudomonadati > Pseudomonadota > Gammaproteobacteria > Alteromonadales > Pseudoalteromonadaceae > Pseudoalteromonas > Pseudoalteromonas sp. NZS71_1. The sequence continues at coordinate 128,956 of NZ_JADYXM010000009.1, forward strand.
CTTCTTCAAGCGCATTTTGCGTACTTATGTGATTGGTAATATCCGAAAAGCTGGTAACAAATCCGCCATCGGGCAGCGGGTTACCAATCATTTCGTATACTTGGCCATTACGACGGTGGCGAATAAAGTGATGTGAGCTGCCGTATTTTAAATGCTGCACACGTTTTTCTACTTGGCGTTCTATTTCGCCAGGGCCACATTCACCACGGTTAGCGTTGTATCTAATAATATCTTCTATGGGTTGGCCTACTTCTAAAAATCCTTCAGGGTAGCCGAACATTTCGCTGTAGCGCTTATTCCAAGCTACTAGCTTTAAATCTTTATCAACAACCGAAATACCGTGGCTTAAATTTTCGAGTGAGGTAAATAACAGATTTTGATTAAATTGCAGCGCTTGTGTGGTTTCGTCAAAAAAGTTTACAACTTCTTCAAACGCCATACGCTTACCCGACGATACCGTATGTATTAATGCTTGCGCGGAAGATGCGCCAAGCACGCCTGTTAACGCGCGTTCGCAGTAGGCTATAAATTCAGGCTCTGGGTGTGCGTTGTTATCGCTCAAGTGATGGGCGAGTGCGTAATGCGCCAATACTTGTTGGCTGCGCTGAATACCTAAAAAGGTTTGCAGTAGTATTTTAAAGTCGTAAACAGTGGCTTTTACGTCTTTATTTAAGCGCCTTGATAAAATAGCCTGATCTTTAGGGTTAACAAAAGCAGCTGCCTGAATCTTATCAATTAAGCGCTCCTCAGCCCCAAGTGAAAAACTAATATAACACCCAATATTGGCAAACAAAGCTATCAAGGTTCCGCGTGTTATAAGCGTTTGTTGTAGCTCGCTATCAAGCGTTGCTCCGGCATCGAGTATTGGCAGCATTAAAAATAGTACCCAGCAAATAAAGCCCGCTACTAAACCTGCATAAACCCCATAAGCATGGCCTTTTCGCCAGTATAAACCGCCCACAATAGCGGGTAATAATTGAGTAACAAGTGAAAAAGCAACTAAGCCCATACTTGCCAGCGCGCTGCTATGGCCAAACCATTGTTGATAGAAATAGGCCAAAATTAATATGCCTGCAATAGCAAAGCGCCTTACAAGTAAAATTCGAGACTTATAACTGGTAGTAATTAAGTTGCGTTTAAATTTACGACGTAGCATTAGGGGTAATACCACATCGTTTGAAATCATTGTGCTTAATGTAAGCGTTGCTACCACTATCATTGCGGTGGCGGCCGATAAACCACCTATAAATACAAAGGTGGTTAAAAAGGCGTTGTCGTTAATTAACGGTAGGGCAAGTACAAAGCTATCTGGCGAATAGCCGCTGCCAATTTCAGGATGAATTGCCGCAGTCGCAATAGGTAAAATCATTGCGGCAGTTAATAGTAAATACAGCGGAAAAGCCCAGCGAGCGGTAAGTAAGTGGCGTTTGTTCTGGTTGTCGACCACGGTTACATGAAACTGGCGTGGTAAACATATAATAGCGGCCGCAGCCATTAAAGACTGGCCAATAAAGTTAAAGCTAAAAAAGTTAAAGTCGCTCCAATGGGCCCAAATTGACTCGGTTACTTTATTTGAAGTAGGCTCTGGCATATTAAATAAGGTGTAAACAGCAAGGCCTGCTACAGCAATAAGTGCAATAAGTTTAATCATTGATTCAAACGCGACAGCAAGCATTAACCCAGAGCGATACTCTGTTACGTCCACTTTGCGGGTACCAAAAAATATTGCAAATAAGGCCATAATTAATGTGGCAGAAAGCGCGAGCATATCGCCTGATATTTTATTACTGTTTTGCAAAAGTAAAAAGCTGGTACTAAGCGCTTTTAATTGCAGTGCAATATAGGGAATAGTCGCGAGTAAGGCGATTACAGTAACCATAATAGCGGTAGTTTGGCGTTTGCCGTAACGAGCTGAAATAAAGTCAGCAATAGTCGTTATGTTTTGTTTTTTGCTTACCAGTACCAGCTTACGTAAAAACCCTTGGCCGAATAAAAACAGCAGCGCAGGGCCCAATAATATTGGCAAATAACTCCAACTGCTGGTGGCGGCTGTACCCACTGAGCCGTAGTAAGTCCAAGAGGTACAGTAAATCCCAAGTGAGAGTGAATACACAAAAGGGTGATGGCTAATACGCTTTGCCAAAGGGGTTGTTTTATCGCCCCAATTGGCGAGCCAAAACAGCACACCTATATAACTTAAAGCAACAATAATGAGTACGGCAGTCATGTTGTTATTAAACCTTATTATTTTAAATAGTCCCTCAACCCTATGAGGGATTAACACAATACCAGAACTGAGGTTAAGTGTGAGGCTTGAATTTAAAATAAAACTTTCATTTTATTTCTATCTTATTGAATATTAATAACAAAAATAAAATCATCTCAAGCATTAGACTAATGTCGCATTAATAACCAACTTACCAATTTAACAGTAAAGCCAATTCAAAAAATTAAGCTAACCAATTGAAATAAAATGAAAATGTATAAAGTACGTTTGAATGATAAATACAGTTTACGTAAACGTTAACAGGCTGTTACGACTATGGTCTCAATTCAATATGTAACCAGCGTTGCTAAATTGGTAAGCGAAGATAAAAAACCACTCATCGCGATATTGCGGTGCTTAAAGGGGAAAACAAAAATGGCTTTTAAAGATGAAGAACAAGCAAAAGCTTATTGGGCAGAAAACATTTCGCTGTTATTTAAACTATTAGCAGTGTGGTTTATCGTGTCTTTCGGCTTTGGCATATTACTGGTTGATGTACTTAATGAAGTGCGTTTTTTTGGGTTTAAACTTGGCTTCTGGTTCGCCCAGCAAGGCGCGATTTATACCTTTGTTGCTTTGATTTTTGTGTACGTTTTCAAAATGAATACGTTAGATAAAAAATACGGCGTAGACGAATAGGAGCTAAGCAATGGATGTTCAAACACTCACGTTTATAATTGTTGGTTTAAGCTTTGCGCTTTATATCGGCATAGCAATTTGGGCCCGTGCGGGTTCAACTAAAGAGTTTTATGTAGCAGGCGGCGGCGTACCTCCTCTTGCTAATGGTATGGCAACGGCTGCTGATTGGATGAGCGCCGCGTCGTTTATTTCAATGGCGGGTATTATTTCGTTTGCAGGTTACGATGGCAGCGTTTACTTAATGGGGTGGACAGGTGGTTATGTACTATTAGCCATGTGTTTAGCGCCTTACTTACGTAAATTCGGCAAGTTTACTGTGCCAGACTTTATTGGCGACCGTTACTACTCACGCACCGCGCGTTTAGTGGCAATTGTATGTGCCATATTCATTTGTTTTACTTACATTGCAGGGCAAATGCGTGGTGTAGGCGTCGTATTTTCACGCTTTTTAGAAGTAGAAATTGAAACCGGTGTTTACATTGGTATGGTGATTGTATTCTTTTATGCGGTACTTGGCGGCATGAAAGGCATTACCTACACACAAGTAGCGCAGTATTGTGTACTTGTATTTGCCTACCTTGTACCAGCCATTTTTATCTCGATGATGATGACGGGTCACTTCTTCCCACAAACCGGTTTTGGTGCCACATTAATTGGCAGCGATGGCGTGTACGTACTTGATAAACTAGACGGCTTAAGCGCTGAACTTGGTTTTGCGCAATATACCGAAGGCTCTAAGAGCATGATTGACGTGTTCGCTATTACTGGCGCGTTAATGGTAGGTACTGCTGGTTTACCACACGTAATTGTTCGCTTTTTCACTGTACCTCGCGTAAAAGACACGCGTATTTCTGCAGCATGGACACTTGTGTTCATCGCGATTGTTTATACTACAGCACCTGCGGTTGCAGCCTTTGCTCGAGTAAACATGGTTGATACTATTAATGGTAAAGACGGTAGCGGTACAGCTTACGCAGAAGCACCAGGATGGATTAAAAACTGGGAACGCACAGGTTTAATTACATTTGATGATAAAAACGGCGATGGCAAAATGTTCTACACGGCGGGTAAAATCACCGATCCGAACAGTGCTAACGAAGTAAACGTAGACCGCGACATTATGGTATTAGCAAATCCAGAGATTGCTAACTTACCAGCATGGGTAATCGCACTTGTAGCTGCTGGTGGTATTGCCGCTGCACTTTCTACAACAGCAGGTTTACTATTGGTTATTTCGACCTCCGTTTCGCACGATTTACTCAAGCGAACTCTCAAGCCCGATATTACCGACAAGCAAGAGTTACTTGCAGCGAGGTTGGCAGCCATGGTCGCTATTGTTATCTCCGCGTACTTTGGTATTAACCCGCCTGGGTTTGTGGCATCGGTAGTGGCATTTGCATTCGGCTTGGCGGCAGCGAGTTTCTTCCCAGCAATTATTATGGGTATATTCTCTAAAACAATGAACCGCGAAGGCGCAATTGCAGGCATGGTAACGGGTATTGGCTTTACCGCTGCATATATCATTTTCTTCAAGTTTGTTAGCCCAGAGCTAAACAGCCCTGAAAACTGGTTCTTAGGTATTTCGCCTGAAGGTATTGGCTTAATTGGTATGATTATTAACTTTGCAGTAGCTGCAATTGTTCTTAAGTTTACTAAACCTACACCGGTTGAAATTCAAGAAATGGTTGAAAGCATTCGTAACCCTAAAGGGTCTGCAGAAGCACACGACCACTAGGCTACAATTTATAGATATAGTTTAGAAAACATAAAGCACCCAAAGCCCGACTTTAGTCGGGCTTTTTATTTGTTTAATAAATAAGTACATTAGATTGGTACATCACCATTTAAAGAGCGAATACAATGAGTGTAGAACAACAAGAAATAGCCCAATACGTTTGTTTACAAGCGCCTTTTACTATGCTTGATAGCAGCGTATGCGAATATTTTGTAAATCATCTTGATATTATTTACCTCACCCGCGAAAACCAAACTCAGTGGTTACAAAGTGAAAACCCTAAACTGTTTTTAATTCGCTCTGGTTTGTATGACCTAGTTGATGGTAAGGGCGATGTTGTTACACGCTTAGCGCAAGGTGACTATTTTGGTTTTCCGTCGCTGTTAACCGGTGAGGCAATTCAAAATAGGTTGGAAGTACAAAAAGAGGGCATAGTGTATATGCTCTCTCAAACGCACTTTGATTTTTTACGCAGAGAATATAAATCGTTTGAGCAATACTTTGTACGCGCTCATGCTAACCGGTTGTTGTCATCGCATTATAAAAGTAAAAACGATAGTTGGTCTGAACGTAAAATATCAGAGCTGATGACGCGCACAGCAATTACGCTTACGCCCGATGCAAGTATTAGGCAAAGCGCTAAAAAAATGAAAGAGCATGGCGTATCGTCAATAATGATAACGCAGCACGCGCACTTAGTTGGGGTTGTGACTGACCGCGACTTACGTAATCGAGTACTTGCCGACGAAGTAGATCCACAAGACGCAGTAAGCAGTATTATGACAGCCAAACCTAAGTTTATATTTGAAAATAACAGGGTGTTTTCGGCGCTGCACTTAATGCTTAAATACAATATTCATCATTTACCCGTGCTTGACGAAAATCATAACCCAATAGGGATGATAACCAGCACCGATTTACTACGCCAACAAAAAAGCGACCCCGTACAGCTTATTGGGCGCATATATAAAGCGCATACTGTTACTGATTTAAAACGCTACGCTAAAGAAATTCCCGAACTTTTGCGTGGTTTTTCGTACAACATTGACGACATATCGCTAATTGGTAAATTACTCAGTGGTTTAACCGATGCGCTTACATCGCGCCTGATTCACTTATTTCAAGAAGAGCATGGCGCAGCGCCAACCAGCTTTAGTTTTATTTGCTTTGGCTCGCAAGCACGCGAAGAACAAACTCTGCATTCAGATCAAGACAACGGCTTGTTACTCCCTAACGACTTAACCACCGAGCAACACGCTTACTTTAAAAGTATGGGGGAGTTTGTATGTGAGAATTTAGTTGAGTGCGGCATTAGGCGTTGCCCAGGTAATATTATGGCAAGCAGTGATGAGTGCCGAATGAGCGTAAACGATTGGAGCGAGCGCTTTTTTAAATGGATAAAAAGCCCCACACCGAATGCAATGCTTAACTGTAAGATATTTTTTGACCTGCGATTTATTGAAGGTTCAAATGCTTTATATACCGCTTTTTGCGAGCAATTAATTCGTATATCGCGTAACGACTTATTCTATGCCGCAATGGCAACCGACATAAGCAGCAACAGCGTGCCAATTGGTTTATTTAATAAATTTAAAACCGAAAAAACAGATCAAAATAATAAATACATAGATTTAAAAAAACGTGGTGTCGTAATTATAAATGACATAGTGCGGTTATACGCTTTAAAAGCGGGTATTAGGCGCGCCAACACACAAGAGCGGTTGGATGCACTACTAAAACATAAACTGATCAGCAAAGAAGATATATACAACCTAAAAGACTGCTGGCGGTTCTTAACGCAGCTTCGTTTGAGTACACAAATAAACGAAGAGGGCTTACCGAGTAATTGCATTAACCCTAATAAATTAAACTCACTAGAGCGCCATCAACTAAAAGAAGCGTTTTACCTTGTTAAACAAGCGCAGCAAGCCGCCGCGTTTAAGTTTGCTCGCGGCAGTTTATAATGATGGATTACTAACATGGTAAAAAAGCTGCTCACTCGGTATTTAAAGCGCCGTAAATTACTAGGTAAAAATGCCTTACAACAACGTTATTTGGTGATTGATTTAGAGCTCACTGGCCTTGATGCAAAACAGCACGAAATTGTATCGGTAGCGTGGGTGATAATAGATAATCAATGTATAAAAATGAGCGAGTCACAGCACCTTATAAATAAAGACGTAAAAAGCCTTGAGCAAAGTCCTGTTTTTCATGGAATTAGCGACGATGCTATAACAAAAGGACAGAGCTTGTGCAGTATATTAACGCAACTAAGCAGCCACTTTAGTGATTGTATTTTAGTGTTTCATAATGCCATGCTCGATTGGGGGTTTTTAAAAATAGCGCTTAAAAATGCCAATATAACTATACGTCCTAAACTCATAATCGACACACTCAATATTGAACAAAAGCGCTTACTGCATCATTCAACTGAAATAAAACAAGATGATTTAACCCTTAATGCTTGCCGCACACGTTATGAGTTACCAAGCTATCATTGCCATCATGCACTGACCGATGCACAAGCCACCGCCGAGTTACTGCTAGCCCAGTGCCATCAAATAAGCCGTGGCAAAGAGTTAAAAGTAGGCGAGTTGACGTAGGTTGGCTGTAGGCGGGGCTTTATGCCGCGCGAGATAAACTCCCGCCTACAATAAAGAGCAGTTTACTTTTATTGTTATCCGTATAACTATAGGTACAGTTACGTAATCATTATTTACTAATTACTTCAAGGAACGAACATGAAACTCATCACTACTATTTTCTTAACCTTATTCCCACTTATCACTTTTGCTAATTCAAGCTTGCCTGCTAATCGCCATATTGCAGTGCAGGGTACTGCAGAGGTATTAGCAAAGCCCGATATGGCTAAGATTTCTTTTGAAGTAATAAGCTTTAAAGACAAATCACTTGATGCTAAACGTGATGTTGATGATCGAGTAAATTTGTTACTTAAAGGATTAAGCAAGTACGGTGTTAAGGAGACGGATGTTTCTGCTACAAGCCTGTTAACTTACAATGATGACGACAAGTTTAATGTCGAGAGCGGTACAGCAATTAATGCAGGATATGTAGCAACAAGAACACTTAAAGTAACATTAAGAAATATTGAAAAGTTGAATGATTTTATCGATTTTGCATTAAGTGTAAAAATTAATGAACTGACGAATATTGAGCTTATGTCTTCAAAAGCCGCGCAGTTAGAAGCTGAAGCAACACAAGGCGCAATAGATAACGCTATAGTTAAAGGGGGTAAGCTTGCTAAAGCATTTGGCGCAGAGCTTGGAAAAATTTACAGCATTAATTCAAATTCTAACCGTTCAAGTTATGGTTATGGCGCAGATAATTTTGAGAGAATAGTTGTAACCGGTTCTAAAGTTACTAGAAATCCATTTGAGCAAGGTAGATACCTGCAAGAAACTATTACATTTAAATCATCAATAAACGTGGTGTTTGATTTAGAAGTAAATGAATAAGTTAAAATTTTCATTTCAAATACATTTTCATAATGTAAGCTGGCTTTAAGTTTTTGATTAATTTGAAGGTAGCCATATTATGAGCGATGAAAATAACACGTTAAAAGCACAAACTGAGGCAAAAATAGCCGCAGGGCGAAAAGGTAATCCTGATTTCATGAAAGGTGTTGATGAAACGATTGCACAAGCAAAAGCGTTTCAGCAAGGTGCTAATGCACTTGATTTAAACCAAAGCGCACCAAGTTTTGAGTTACCAAATCAACATGGTCAATCGGTGCAGTTAACCGAGTTACTTGCTAAAGGACCTGTGGTTGTTACTTTTTATCGTGGAAGTTGGTGTCCGTACTGCAATTTACAGCTCAAAGCGCTTCAAGCACGTTTACCTGAAATTCACGCATTAGGCGCACAATTGGTGGCTATTAGCCCGCAAGTACCCGATGGCTCACTTAGTGATGATGAAATAAGTAAAATGGATTTTTTAGTGTTGAGTGATCAAAATGCCGATGTAGCAGCAAGCTACGGCGTAGCATGGCAAGTACCCACATTTTTACTAGAGCATATGCGAGTAGACCGAGGCCTAGATTTAGAGTCGGTTAACAATGGCAATAGTAGTGTTTTACCGATCCCTGCCACCTTTGTTTTAGATAAACAAGGTAAAGTGACTTGGCGTTATGTTGATGTTGATTATCGTACTCGTTCTGAGCCAGAAGATATAATTAACGCATTGAAAAATTTAGTATAAAAAACTTAATTTAAAAAGTCAGAACCATCGAAGAGCTTGCAATGCGTAAGCTCTTTAACCTTAATTTAAAGTTTCTAATGCTACCCTCTTATAATAATGCTCAAGGTCGATTACAATACAGCCATCTAAAAGGCGTATTGCCTTTATCTGCACGCTAAAAGAGTGGATTTTATATTTCATGGCAATCAAACTTGCAATTAATGGTTTTGGTCGTATTGGTCGAAATATTGTCCGCGCGTTATACGAGTCTGGTTTGAGCGACGATATAAAAATTGTTGCGATTAACGAACTTGCTGATCCTGAAGCTATTGCTCATTTATTAAAATACGACACATCCCACGGTCGTTTTTCTTTTCCTGTAAAACTTGGTGAAGACACCATTAGTGTTGCAGGCGATACCATTGCACTTTTTTGTGAAGAAAACCCAATTGAATTACCTTGGCAAACGCTCGATGTAGACGTTGTACTTGAATGTACAGGTGTTTATCACTCGCGTGAACATGCGCAGTTACATATTACTGCAGGCGCTAAAAAGGTGTTGTTTTCGCATCCGGCTGATAACGATGTTGATGCTACGATTGTGTATGGCATTAACGACGATGAGCTTAAAAGCGAGCACACAATTGTGTCTAACGGCTCGTGTACAACTAACTGTGTTGTGCCGGTTATTAAAGTATTAGATGATGCATTTGGTATTGAGTCGGGCGCTATTACAACGATTCATGCGTCGATGAACGATCAACAAGTGATTGATGGTTATCATCATGATTTACGCCGTACTCGCGCTGCAAGCCAATCAATTATTCCAGTTGATACAAAGCTCGCCCGTGGTATAGACCGTATTTTGCCTAAATTTAAAGGCCGTTTTGAAGCCATCGCCGTACGTGTACCGACTATAAATGTCACGGCAATGGATTTAAGTGTAACAGTTAATACCGATGTAGATTTAAACGCAGTAAATAACGCACTTAAAGCACAAGCAAAAGACCGCTTAGAAGGTATTTTAAGTTATACCGAAGAGCCGCTTGTGTCGGTTGATTTTAATCACGACCCACATTCTTGTATTATTGATGGCACACAAACACGTGTTAGTCACAAACGACTGATAAAGTTATTAGTATGGTGTGATAACGAATGGGGTTTTGCTAATCGTATGCTCGACACAGCGCGTGCTATGATGGCAGTGAATAAGTAATTTATTAATATAATAATTTTAAACGTATTTTTCAGGTTCAGTATCGTTAACTAAGGAGATGTTCATGTCGGTCATAAAAATGGCAGATTTAGATTTAAACGGCAAACGCGTATTAATTCGTGAAGATTTAAATGTACCAGTTAAAGCAGGTAAAGTGACGTCAGATGCGCGTATTCGTGCAGCACTACCTACTATTAAATTAGCGCTTGAGATGGGTGCTAAAGTAATGGTTATGTCACACCTTGGCCGTCCTACGGAAGGGGAATATGATGAAGCGTTTTCGCTAGCACCTGTCGCTGATTACTTGAACGATGCCCTTGAGCAAACTGTACGTTTAGAAAAAGATTACCTAAACGGTGTTGATATTGCTGATAACGAAGTTGTTGTTTTTGAAAATGTGCGCTTTAACAAAGGCGAGAAGAAAAACGACGAAGCGTTATCTAAGCAACTTGCAGCACTGTGTGATGTATATGTAATGGATGCATTTGGTACGGCTCACCGTGCACAAGCATCTACGCATGGCGTTGGCTTATTTGCTGATGTGGCATGTGCAGGTCCATTGTTATCAGCTGAACTAGAAGCGTTAGGCAAAGCACTTGATAACCCAGCTCGTCCATTAGTGGCGATTGTTGGTGGTTCTAAAGTTTCAACTAAGCTAACCGTTTTAGATTCACTTTCTAAAATTGTTGACCAATTAGTTACCGGTGGCGGTATTGCAAATACCTTTATTGCTGCATCAGGTAGCCCAGTTGGTAAATCGCTTTACGAACCTGATTTAATGGATGAAGCGAACCGTTTATGTGCTGCAGCGATTGCTAATAATGGCGAAATTCCGGTACCGACTGACGTAGTTGTTGGTAATGAGTTTTCTGAATCTGCTGTAGCTACGCTTAAAGATGTAAGCGAAGTAACAAGCGACGATATGATTTTTGATATTGGTCCTGATACAGCGAGCAAGCTTGCAAAAATTATTGCAAATGCGGGCACTGTTGTATGGAATGGCCCTGTTGGCGTGTTCGAGTTTGACCAATTTGGTAATGGCACACGTGCTATTGCACAAGCAATTGCTAACTCAAATGCGTTTTCAATTGCTGGTGGTGGTGATACCTTAGCCGCAATTGATAAATACGGCATTGCCGATAAAGTTTCTTATATTTCTACTGGTGGTGGTGCGTTCTTAGAGTTTTTAGAAGGCAAAAAACTTCCAGCAGTTGAAATGCTAGAGTCGCGCGCTAAGTAATTTTAGTGGCGTAAGGTGAGGGGGTAATAGCTCTCACCGACAATTAATTATTAAATACCTCTCACCCTAATTTAATAGTTAATTTAGACGGAATATTACTGCAAAGCAGTGGTTTTTCGTGGCGTTGTTATAACGCCAAACTAACACATCCGTTCAAACTAGATGGTAGGGAACTACTGTCGATAAATTGGAGAATACCCAATGGCTTTAATCAGTATGCGACAACTTTTAGATCATGCAGCAGAGCATGGTTACGGCGTACCTGCTTTTAACGTTAACAATCAAGAGCAAATGCGCGCAATAATGGAAGCGGCTGACAAAACAAACAGCCCAGTAATCGTTCAGGGATCAGCTGGCGCACGTGCTTATGCTGGTGCTCCATTTATTCGTCATATGATTTTAGCAGCCGTTGAAGAATGGCCACATATCCCCGTTGTTATGCATCAAGATCACGGCACATCGCCAGGTGTATGTCAGCGTTCAATTCAGCTTGGTTTTTCATCAGTAATGATGGATGGCTCGTTAATGAGCGACGGTAAAACTCCTTCAAGCTACGAATACAATGTAGAAGTAACGCGCGAAACTGTTGCTATGGCTCATGCTTGTGGCGTATCGGTTGAAGGCGAGCTAGGTGTACTTGGTTCACTGGAAACAGGTGAAGCTGGCGAAGAAGACGGTGTTGGCGCTGAAGGTATACTAACCACTGAGCAAATGCTAACAGACCCTGAAGAAGCGGCTGACTTTGTAAATAAAACACATGTTGATGCACTTGCAATTGCATGTGGTACTTCGCATGGAGCTTATAAATTTACTCGCCCACCAACAGATGACATTTTAGCGATTGACCGCATTAAAGCGATTCATGCACGTATTCCTAACACGCATTTAGTGATGCATGGTTCATCTTCAGTTCCTCAAGAATGGTTAGAAATTATTAATCAGTATGGTGGCGAAATTCCAGAAACTTATGGTGTGCCAGTTGAACAGATTGTTGAAGGCATTAAGTTTGGTGTTCGTAAGGTAAATATTGATACCGATTTACGTTTAGCATCTACCGGTGCTATTCGCCGTCATATGGCGCTTAACCCATCTAACTTCGATCCACGTAAATACCTAGCTGAAGCAACTAAAGCAATGACAGAGATTTGTGTTGCGCGCTATAACTCGTTTGGTACTTCTGGTCAGGCTAGTAAAATTAAGCCAATTTCACTTGATGAAATGCACCTTAAATACTTAAGCGGCGAACTAGACCCTAAAATTAGATAATAGATCAATTTATAATTGATCATTATTAGGGCCTGTTTATCTTTCGAGGTTAAATTTGCAGCAGTATGTTTGGTATTTAGGCAAGGCAGAGCCTATGAAGTGTGGTTATTCCCCATAAATAGGCGATAACGTGGAATAAATGCCAAACATGCGCTGCCCGAAGGGTTCTGCCTAGGGGCAATTTACTCTTTGTTGCCTACATGGATGTAGGTAAGGGGCGTGAGCAGGACGCGGAAGCTTTGCTCGGTTTTTACTTAGCCCGCTAGGTTACAAACCTCACGCCGCGATTAAATCGCCCCTAGATTGAACAAATTTTAATCCTGAAAGGTCAACAGGCCCTAAGCCAGTAACTTTGTTGCTGGCTTTTTTAATGTCAGCCCTTTTTTTATTGCAGGTTACGGCTTCTATTGATCAGATCGCTGTACTATCAACGCCGTACTTTGGGATCACGCATTTACTAACACAGCCTTTTCGGATCATTACTTTACTAAGCCAAATACACTTTTTCGCTATTTTAGGCTCTGAGATAATTTGATCGTTATTTATTTGTATAAACAATCAACAACTTATGGCTTTGACTAGGTACAACTCTGATCTGAGAGTGGATCGGCTTGGTAAAAATCTGATCCTTTATTTTGGGCTTAGTAAAATTTAGATCTATTTTTAAACGTATTGATTGTTACACAGGCGGGTTTGTTAATTTTAAAATAGCTTTAAAGTTACTTTTAAACGATCGATCTGTAAAAAAGTCTTGGTTAGTAAAACAATGATCCCAGTTAATTTTGTATTATTTAATGATTCAACTAGCGACAAAAAGCAGATAATTTCAAAAATTAGCTATTTTATAAATTTATCGTAAATCTCTTTTTATTACGTTAAATATTAAAAAGGTTTTAAAAATATGACGTTAATGAGGTTTTTTGTCACTAATTTGTGTTTTTTTTACCACCATTTTAATTTACACGTTACACTTTCATAAAAATGTCATACTTAGTCATAATAATGAAAACTAATTCGATAGCGTAAGAGATAAATTGGAATGTCACGTAAAGTACTAGTCGTAGATGACGAAGCTCCTATCAGGGAGATGTTGGTTTTTGTTTTAGAGCAAAATGGATTTCAAGCAATTGAAGCAGAAGATTACGACTCTGCTATTGCAGCTATGGTTGAACCTTACCCAGATATGGTTTTACTTGATTGGATGTTACCAGGTGGAAGCGGTATTCAAATTGCTAAAAAGTTTAAGCAAAACGAACACACCCGCCAAATCCCAATTATTATGCTTACAGCCCGTGGCGAAGAAGAAGACAAAGTACGCGGTCTTGAAGTAGGTGCTGACGATTACGTAACTAAGCCGTTTTCTCCTAAAGAGCTTATGGCGCGTATTAAAGCGGTTATTCGCCGTGTATCGCCAACCTCATTAGAAGAAGCTATTGAAGTACATGGCCTGCGTTTAGACCCTATTTCGCATCGTGTTACCTCAGAAGGTAACGAGCTTGATATGGGGCCAACCGAATTTAGATTACTGCACTTTTTTATGACTCACCCAGAGCGTGTTTATAGCCGTGAACAACTGCTTGATCATGTATGGGGAACTAATGTTTACGTAGAAGATCGCACGGTTGATGTGCACATTCGTCGTCTGCGTAAAGCAATTGGCCCACTTGGACATGACCGTTTGGTGCAAACTGTACGTGGTGCTGGATATCGTTTTTCAAGTAAGCTGTGATCAGCTTAAAGCTTAGCTAATGTATGAAATACGCATGTATTACTACTCTAAGGTAAAGTGAGTGTATGTATCGAGTTGTTAATAAGCAGGCGTTAGTAAAGCGCCTGTTTATCTATTTTTTACCCTTACTATTAATTGGTGTGCTAGTTGGCGCGCCATTTTTGCTTTTATTTTTAGGATCTTTTTCCCTCCTTATTTGGCACTACCATCAACTTTATCGTTTGAGCGATTGGCTACTTAATCAACGTAGCTTTAATCCACCTGAGGGCGAGGGTGCATGGGAGCAAGTGTTTGAAGGTATTTATCATCTACAGCACCGTAATCGTAAAAAACGTAATGAGCTTGCTGATTTAATTCGTCGCTTTCGCGATGGGGCTGAAGCAGTACCTGATGCGGTAGTGGTACTGCAAAATGATTTAAGTATTGTGTGGTGTAATCAACTAGCGCTTAAAGTGCTTGGTTTGCAGTGGCCAACCGATCATGGTCAGCGTCTTGATAATTTAATTCGCGAACCTAAGTTTGCTAAATACATGCACAAAGGTGAATTTGACGACGCGCTTGAGCTGGATAACGGCCATAGCATTGAGCAAGTACTAGAATTTAGGGTAATGCCTTATGCAAGCACGCAACTTATGGTTGTTGTGCGTGATGTAACGCGCTTAAAACAGCTAGAACAGATGCGTAAAGACTTTGTAGCCAATGTGTCACACGAACTACGTACACCGCTTACAGTGGTTACTGGCTATCTTGAGATGATGGATGGCGACATGATGCCGCCGCCAGCAATGTGGAACAAAGCGCAAAATACTATGCTTGAACAATGCAAGCGCATGGATAGCTTAGTCAGCCAATTATTATCGCTTTCGCGTATTGAAGGTGCACGGCGCCAAGACAACGATAAAGCTATAAATGTGCCGCAATTACTTGGTTATATTCACACTGAGGCAAACTCAATTAATCAAGACAAAGGCCATGAGCTTATTTTTAATATTGATAAAACCCTCGATATTAAAGGCTCTGAGGATGAACTGCGTAGTGCGTTTTCTAATTTAGTATTTAACGCCATTCATTACACTAAACCCGGTGGCAAAGTGGAAGTATGTTGGCAGCGCAAAAACAATAAAGCGTGTTTTAGTGTTACCGATAATGGTGATGGTATTGCGCCAGAGCATATTAACCGTTTAACTGAGCGTTTTTATCGTGTTGATAAAGCCCGCAGCAGAACAACAGGTGGCTCAGGTTTAGGGCTTGCGATTACAAAACATGTACTAACGCGCCACGATAGTAAATTAAATATTAGCAGTGAAGTTAACAAAGGTTCGTGTTTTTCTTTCGAATTTTCAATAGATAAGACAGTTTCGCTAGCTAAGTAATTAGGCTGAAAAGCAAAGTCATAAAAGTGTCATTTAAGAGTAATGTAACTGTCATGTACTCACTTTAGAGTGGGCAGCAGTTAGAAAATGGGACGAACAAACCGGAGAACCCTACATGAAATTTAAAAACTTAGTTGCCGCAATGGGTGTGGCTGTTACAACTTTCGTATCTGCACAAGCAGTTGCTTTAGATCAAAATATTCCTGAGTATCAAAAAATTAGTGGTGTTTCAGGTAACTTCTCATCAGTAGGTTCTGACACTTTAGCCAACATGATGACGTTCTGGGCTGAAGAGTACAAACGTATTTACCCAAATGTAAATATTCAAATTCAAGCGGCAGGTTCTTCTACTGCGCCACCGGCACTTACCGAAGGTACAGCTAACCTAGGTCCAATGAGCCGTAAAATGAAATCAAAAGAAATCGAAGCGTTCGAAAAACGTTACGGTTATAAGCCAACAGAAGTTCGCGTAGCTATTGATGCACTTGCTGTATTTGTACATAAAGATAACCCAATTGAAGGTCTTCGTATTGACCAAGTAGATGCTATTTTTTCATCTACTCGTAAATGTGGCGCACCAGAGCAAGTTAATCGTTGGAGCGATGTCGGCCTAACAGGCGATTGGGCTGCTAAAGACGTTCAGCTTTATGGACGTAACTCAGTGTCAGGTACTTATGGCTACTTTAAAAAGAAAGCACTGTGTAAAGGTGATTTCCGTAATAACGTAAATGAGCAACCGGGTTCTGCATCGGTAGTACAGTCAATTTCATCTTCATTAAATGCAATTGGTTACTCTGGTATTGGCTATAAAACATCGGGCGTACGTACAGTACCGCTTGCTAAAAAAGGCGATAACTTTGTTGATGCAACACTTGATAACGTTGCGCAAGGTAAATACCCGCTATCGCGCTTTTTATATGTTTATGTGAATAAACACCCGAATAAGCCGCTATCACCTATGGAAGAACAATTTTTAAGAATGGTACTTTCAAAAGATGGTCAGCAAATTGTAGAAAAAGATGGTTATGTACCACTTTCTGCAAAGCTAGTAAAAACAGAACTTAAAAAGCTTGGTTTGAACTAATACCAATTGCATTAAATTAGTGAGTTATTATAGCGATAAGAAAATAGCGCAATAACAAGGCTAAAATTATGATACATAGTTGTTCTATATAAATAATTTTTAACGTAGTTAGTGAGTTATTTAATACGCTAGAATGGTCATGTTTTTAATAAAATTGGTATGATAAACCATAGGCAATAAAAAACCGCTCACTGAGCGGTTTTTTTATGCCTAAAACTAAAAACTTTAAGGAATTAAATATTACCTAATTTTTCGGCTTGTGCTTTACATTGATTATAGCTCTCAACACATTTACCAGAGCATACTTGCTGTTTTAAGCCCTCAGCAGTTGTTTGCTGTTCACATGTACTTTCGCATTGGTAATTTTGTTGAGCACACTGATTCATTTCAGGGTTTTCAACTTGGTTTTGGCAACCTACTAATAGTGCAAAAGTAAGGGCGACTACGCTTGTTTTTATTAAAGTGTGCATGCTTCTTATCCTTAAAATGGAGTCGCAATAATATTAAATTTCGACTTGAATATTGTCGATCAATCTAACACCACCAAAATAGGCTGCGGCTAAAATAACAAATTGAGTATCTTCGATTGTAGCAGTTTTTAATGTATCTCGTTGAGCAATCTCAAAATAGTCTGGCTTTAGGCCAGCTTGCTCTAAGCTCTGTTTAGCTAAGCTTTCAAGTTTTACGAAGTCTTTTTCGCCGCTTTTAAGTTGCTCAGCGCATGTATTAAGTGCTTTAAATAATACGGTTGCAGTCGCTTTTTGCTCATCAGATAAGTAACCATTACGCGAGCTCATAGCAAGGCCAGAAACTTCTCGCATTGTAGGTACACCAATAACTTCGACCGGAATTGATAGGTCGCGCGCCATGGTTTTAATTACTTGCAGTTGCTGAAAATCCTTTTCACCAAAGCAGGCGTAATCGGGTTGTACAAGATTAAATAATTTTGTAACTACCGTGGCAACACCTCTAAAGTGACCAGGGCGTGAGCCACCACAGTAACCTAATGAAATATCAGGCACATCTACAAAGCTCTGTGCGCCAAGTCCATTTGGATAAATTGTCTCTACACTTGGGGTAAATACAATATCAGTGCCTAGTTCTGCAAGGCCTTGTTTATCTTCGTTTAGTGTACGAGGATAGTTATCTAAATCTTCGTTAGCACCAAATTGCATTGGGTTAACAAAAATACTCACAACGACTTTATCGGCTAAGTTTTTTGCTTTTTCTACTAGCGAAAAATGCCCACGGTGCAAGTTGCCCATCGTTGGCACAAGTGCCACGCTAAGACCCGCTTGGCGCCATGCTTTAATTTGACTACGTAACGATCTGATTTCAGTAATTGACTGCATTATTTAAACTCGTGTTCAGCGCTTGGAAACGCGCCATTTTTAACGTCTGTACAATACTTTTGAACGGCTGCAGGCATATTGCCTGTTTCGAGCAAAAAGTTTTTAGAAAATTTAGGAATGTAACCTGCTGAAATACCAACAAGGTCATGCATTACCAGTATTTGGCCGTCTGTTAAACTGCCCGCACCAATACCAATTGTTGGGATGCTTAGGGCGTCTGTAATGCGTTTTGCCAGTGCACTTGGAATACATTCAAGTACTAATAATTGTGCGCCAGCAGCTTCTAGTGCTTTTGCGTCATCAATCATTTTTTGTGCTTGAGCTTCTTCACGACCTTGTATTTTAAAGCCACCAAATACATGTACTGACTGTGGTGTAAGGCCTAAATGCCCGCAAACTGGAATACCTTGTTGAGTAAGCGTTTTAATGCTCTCGTAAAGCCATTCTCCGCCTTCAAGCTTAATCATGTTTGCGCCAGCGCGCATAAGCTCAGCTGCATTTTTACAAGTATCACTTACGCTTGAGTAGGTCATAAAAGGTAAGTCAGCAATTACAAATAATTCGCGGCTACCAGCGCGTACACAGCGGGTATGATATGCAATATCTTGATTGGTTACGCCAAGGGTGTCATCGCCGCCTTGTAGTACCATGCCCAAAGAGTCGCCCACTAAAATAACTTCAACGCCGTTATCATGAAATAACTTTGCAAAACTAGCGTCGTAGGCTGTTAATGCAGTAATTTTGTTATTTTCTGCTTTCATTTTATTTAAAGTAGAAACGGTTATTTTAGACATAATATCCTCGCAGGCAAAAGCCTAGGTTAATTACAGAGGTAATTGTTGTAAGTCGTTGAGCGGTAAATTATTTGCAATGGTTTTTAATGCAATGCCGCTAGGTAAAATAAGTTCAGGTGCAAGCTCTAATAGTGGATAAACCACAAACTCGCGATTATTCAAACCATAATGAGGCACAGTTAAGCGCACCGTATTTATAATTTGATCATCAAATAATAGAGTATCTATATCAAGAGTGCGCGGACCCCAACGTTCAGCCTTTCTTACTCGACCATGCTCAAGTTCAATACGTTGCGTTAAATCAAGTAATTGCTCTGGCTCAAGGGTCGTTTTAATGCACGCTACTGCATTGATATAGTCTGGTTGATCTTGTGGGCCCATAGGCTTACTTGCATAGTAATGCGATACGTTTATAAATTCACAATTAGGCAGCTTTTTAAGCGCGATTACCGCGTTATCAAGCTGCTCTTTTGGTGAGTTTAGGTTGGCACCTAAACCCAAATAAACACAGTGCATGTTATTACTCAGCTGGCTTTTTAGTAGGTCGACGGCGCTTTCGCGGCTTAGGACCACCTTGATGGCCTAAGTTTTTAACCATCTCTTTTTGGCCGTTTATATCTTGGCTTAAGTATTGTGTCCACCACTGGGCAAGCTCAGTATGCTGTGTTTCGCCTGCATCTACGCGTAAGAGTAAAAAGTCGTAGGCGGCTTTAAAGCGAGGTTGCTGCGTTAGTCTGTAAGCACGTTGGCCTGCGCGTTTATCCAAACGGTGCTGAATATGCCAAATATCGCGAGCACCTAAAGTAAAGCGTTTAGGAACCGCAATGTGTTGTGAGTTATCGCTTAGTACTTTATTCATTGCTTGTGCGAAAGCATCGTATTCTGCAAGTTGCTCTTGGCTTTGAATCTTTTTAGTACGTTCAAGCAGCGGGAACCAAAGTAGTGCGGCAAAAATAAACGCTGGTGTTACTTTTTTATCGGCATTAATACGTTTGTCGGTATTTTGAAACATTTGCTGAATAAGCGTGTGTTCTAAGCCACTTGGGTTTTTATCTAAGATTTTATCAAGCTCAGGAAACAGTGAGCGGAATAAGCCGTATTTACGCAGCATTAAAAAGTTGGCTTCGGCCTTGCCATTTAAAAACAGCTTAAGAATTTCTTCAAATAAACGTGCTGGCGGAATGTTATCAAGCAAACTTGCAAGCTCACTAATTGGCTTTTCACTTTTAGGCGCAATGCTCATATCAAGTT
The DNA here is from genome assembly GCF_015864305.1 of Pseudoalteromonas sp. NZS71_1. NCBI lineage: Bacteria > Pseudomonadati > Pseudomonadota > Gammaproteobacteria > Alteromonadales > Pseudoalteromonadaceae > Pseudoalteromonas > Pseudoalteromonas sp. NZS71_1. The sequence continues at coordinate 149,098 of NZ_JADYXM010000009.1, forward strand.
TAGTAGCAAAGCGAACTGCACGTAACATACGAACAGGGTCTTCGCGGTAACGCGTTTCAGGGTCGCCGATTAGCTCAATTTGTTTAGCTTTAATTGCCGCTAAGCCGTTGGCGTAATCGTGAATACTAAAATCTTTGATTGAGTAATAAAGTGCATTGATTGAAAAGTCGCGGCGTTCTGCATCTTCTTCAATACTGCCAAATACGTTGTCACGTAGTAATTGGCCTTCATCGCTTGATTGGCTTATTTGATTTTTGTCTTCTTGCGCTTCGTGGTGGCCACGCATAGTCGCCACTTCAATAATTTCACGGCCAAATACAATATGTGCTAAACGAAAGCGACGACCAATAAGGCGACAGTTTCTAAATAGTTTTTTTACTTGATCTGGCGTGGCATTAGTAACTACGTCAAAATCTTTTGGCTGTTGGCCTAACAATATATCGCGAATACAACCACCAACAAGGTAGGCATCGTAGCCACCGTCTTTTAAGCGGTATAATACTTTGATTGCATTTGGGCTAAATTGTTTGCGAGAAATACCATGCTCACCACGAGTGACAACAATAGGTTCACTGCTTACAGAAGCGCTTTCGGCACTGGTATTCGGGCCGATTATTTGTCGGCAAAATTGAAAAAGCTTGGAAATAATAGTCTGTCTCCTAGAAGGTGTGATTGACTCTGCATCGCAATCAAAAGTTACAGCAAATGGGGCGGTTAAAGCCCAGTACAAGCTGTTTGACGTAATTAGCATATATTTAGGCGGCTATCATATACCAGCAGGGTTTAAAAATTAAGTTGATGTGTTGAAATTAAGCCGTTTTTAGCTATTTTATTTACTTAAATGTGTAAATTGGACTTTCTGACTACGTGGATGCTGAGAAATTTGTATTTCGGATACTTGTGGTACCTGTTTTAAGCTAAAGTTTTTAATTCCCCAAGCGATTAATTGTTCAATATTTAAATCGATTAAATCAGCTATAACAGGCAATCCTAAAAATTCAAATGCACTAATTAAAGCAGGCTTTGGATTTTGTTTGCTAATGGCAGGAGCATAATTTTGTTTAGACAATTTGAAACCAGGCTTGGCAACCGCTAAAGGTAAATGAGCAAATTCAGGCACAGGGCTATCGAGTTGTTTAAATAAACTAATTTGCCGTGCGGTTGGCTCAATTAAATCAGCACCTCTTACAATTCGATTAATCTCTTGATCAATATCATCGACGACCACAACAAGTTGATATGCAAATAAGTCATCGCTGCGTTTAATTAAGTAATCTTCATGGGAAAGGGCGCTATTTACCGTTATATCACCCTGAATTAAATCATTAAATTGAGTCGTTGGATGTTGCTGAACTAAGCGAAGCGCACCAGATTGAGTATTATGATTAAGTGTTTGGCAATGCCCCTGATAAATACCGCCAATGGCTTTTATTTGTTTGCGAGTACAGGTGCAACCATAAACAAGGTTTTGTTTTAAAAGTGAGTGGGTAATATCTTGGTATAAAGGCAGACGCTGCGTTTGATATACAACAGGTTCGTCCCAGTGAAGGGCGTAGGCATGTAAGGTATTAAGAATATCGGAGTCGGCGTTTTTAACCACGCGCGTAGTGTCAATGTCTTCTATACGAACTAACCAATCTCCTTGGTTAGCTTTTGCATCTAGATAACTACCCACAGCCGCTACAAGTGAGCCAAAATGTAATGGCCCAGAAGGAGACGGTGCAAAACGACCGCGATATTTACGCATAGGCGCAGTAACGGCTGTAGGAGACATAACTAATTAATAAGTATTAATTAGCCGCGTCCAGATTGCTTTTCTTTGATTTCTGCAAGTGTTTTGCAGTCTACGCATAAATCGGCAGTAGGACGTGCTTCTAAGCGACGTATGCCAATTTCGATGCCACAAGACTCACAAAAGCCAAAATCATCTTCTTTAATCAAATTAATTGTTTTTTCAATTTTTTTGATTAATTTACGTTCGCGGTCACGAGTACGAAGTTCTAAAGAGAACTCTTCTTCTTGTGCAGCGCGGTCAACTGGGTCAGGAAAGTTAGCAGCTTCGTCTTGCATGTGTGATTTAGTACGATCAACTTCGTTACGTAAATCATTACGCCAAGTTTCTAAAATCGCTCTAAAATGAGCACGTTGTGCATCATTCATGTACTCTTCGCCTGGTTTTTCTTGGTATGGTTCTAAACCGGCTTGAGCCAATAAACCATGTTTCTTTTGGTCTGGCATAACTCTCTCCTAAATCCTTAATTTAATGCCTCAGCATTAGCCGGCGGTATAAATAACAGAATCTTATATCCTAGGCAAATTTATTTTTAATTAATCGAATTAGCTTCAACCATGCTTACTGAGTAAAAAGTGTATTAATAGTCTATTTACACTTTTAATTAATTCACATATTCGCTTTCTAAAACTTGCCTTGTTATGTGGGCAAAAGCTTTAAAAACAAGTTAATTTTTATAATTCACTTTGTATAACTTTTTTTAATTTGAGTACTTTGCTTATTTTGCAAATTACGCTTAGTTCAATCCCTTGGTTTAATACACTATTGTGCAAATACTATTTTTTTATGAAGTAAAACTTCATTAGCAGAAATTGTGGCCTTGTATGCTAATACTTCAACGCCGGCTATTATTGCTTGGCTTAATAGCGTGGCGTATTTTTTATCAATATGCGCAGCTGCACTTACTGTATTTATTCCTTCATGCAAAACAGCGAACAGTAATACTGCTCGGTGGCCTTGTTCGATCATTTCTATTAGTTCGCGAATATGTTTTTGTCCGCGCAGTGTTTGCGCATCAGGAAAGTAGCCTTGCCCGCTTTGTGGTGCATCTTCGCTTAATAATGTGACTGATTTAACTTCTACGTAGCAATCAGGCTTATTTTCGTCTGTGAGTAAAAAGTCGATTCTGCTGTTTTCGCTGCCGTACTTTACTTCGCTTTGCAATTGACTGTAGTCGAGTAGCTCGCTTATCACATTATTGTTTATTGCTTCTTCTACTACTTTATTGGCCACCGCTGTATTTACACAAATAAGCTGCGATAAGTTATTTTGCGTAAGCTCTAATGAATGCGGGTATTTTCGTTTTGCGTTATCGCTTGTTGAATAAAAAGCAGCAAAACCCGGCTCTGCGCATCCCGTCATTTTACCTGTATTAGCACAGTGGGCGGTAAATTCACTGCCATCACTTAATTGTAAATCAGCTAAAAAGCGTTTGTAGCGTTTTAATAAGGTGGCAGGTTGCAGAGTTGGCGTGTACTTCATGATAACTTCCAAAGCGTAAATACTGCACAGCAGTGTGGTTTATGTTATTTATCTCAAGCTGTTGGGAACTTAAGCGCTCTATAGTAAACTCGGTGGCACATTTAAGTGCAAGGGTATTCTAACATGAGTGAAAAATTTGTTGTTCAACTAAGCGAACAAGCAGCAGCGAGTCATTGGGGCGATAATGCGTCATTGTCTTTTAATGAGCGCGGTGCAACTGTTCATTTGTCTGAGCAAGAAACATTGAAAAATGTTCAAAAAGCTGGTCGTACTATTGCAATCCAAGGTATTAAAAACGTTGAATTAGCAGGCGATGCTTGGTGTACAGAAAGTCAGTGGGCTTTTTATCAAGGCTTTGTAACACCAAAATCGTTAAACGGTGTTGAGTTTGTTGATAACGCACAATCAGATATTAAAGAACTTGCTCACTTAAAAACGTCAGCAATTTGGGCACGTGAAATGGTTAACGGGACTGCCGATGACATTTACCCAGAAAGCCTTGCTGAAAAAGCGGCTGAGTTTATTCAATCATTAGCGCCTGAGCATGTAAGTTACCAAATTATTAAAGGTGATGCGTTACTAGAACAACAGTGGATTGGTATTCATGCTGTTGGTCGCGGTAGTGTTCGCCCGCCAGTATTGCTTGAGCTTGATTACAACCCAACAGGCGACGAAAATGCACCAGTAAGTGCAGCGCTTGTAGGTAAAGGTATTACGTTTGACTCAGGTGGTTACTCAATCAAATCAAGCGAAGGTATGCTTGGTATGAAGTGCGACATGGGCGGCGCTGCAACAGTAACTGCAGGTTTAGCATTGGCTATTAACCGTGGTATTGAAAAACGTATTAAACTGTTTTTATGTTGTGCTGAGAACTTAATTTCGGGTCATGCATACAAATTAGGTGATATTCTTACTTATAAAAATGGCACGACAGTTGAAATTGTAAACACCGATGCTGAAGGTCGCTTAGTACTTGCCGATGGCCTAATGGCCGCAGGTGAGACTGGCGCTCCACTTATTATTGATGCAGCAACACTAACTGGCGCAGCGCTTGTTGCTGTTGGTCAAGAGTACAATGCATTATTTGCACTTGATAAAGAACTTGTACGTGAAGTTGAGAGTTTTGCATCTCAAGAAATGGAAGCTGCTTGGCCACTTCCTCTTGAAAAATGGCATCAACAAAACTGCCCATCTCCTTATGCTGATACGGCAAATAGCCGTGCGCAAAAAGGTGGCGGTTATGGCGGTGCATCGAATGCTGCAGGCTTTTTATCGCGCTTTGTGCCAAACGATGGCAAAGGCTGGGTACACATCGATTTAGCGGCTGCATTTAACATGGGCAGTACAAGTCAATGGGCAGCGGGTGCAACAACTCAAGGTATGCGTACAGTTGCTCGTACTTTACAAGAAAAAGCATAATATTTACTAAATTACGCTTTTTACGCTAAAAATAGGCACCCTTGGGTGCCTATTTTTTAATTTACAGGCAAGCAATTTTATTTCATTTACGGTAAAATCAGTCGCCAATACCTGTTTGAGTTTAATTTTTGCTTAACTCTAAGCTGCGCTCAAATCTTATATCCACCACTGGGGTTTCTAATTATGTCAGATAAGTGCTACATCACAGCTCAACAGCTGCTTGAAGATTCGTTCCGCGTAGCGGCACAAGTATACCAAGATGGCTTTCGTCCTGATTTTATTATTGGTATTTGGCGAGGTGGTGCACCGATCGGTATTGCTGTTCAAGAATATTACGATTACAAAGGCATTGAGACTGATCACATTGCAGTACGTACATCGTCTTATTACGGTATTGGTAAACAGTCGAAAGAAATTAAAGTACACGGCTTACATTACATTGTAGAGAACGCAAATGCAGGTGATTCATTATTAATTGTTGATGATGTATTTGACTCAGGTCGTAGTATTGTTGCATTAAAAGAAAAGCTTTCAGAGCTTATGCGCTTAAACTTGCCACGTGATATTCGTATTGCATGCCCGTACTACAAGCCAAAAAACTCAAAAGTAGACACTGTTCCAGATTATTATATTCATGAATCTGAAGAGTGGTTAGTGTTTCCGCATGAACTATCGGGTTTAACACCGGATGAAATTATTGCTGGTAAATCTGATCTTGCGAAAATTCATGACATTTTGCTAGAGAAGTAATTAGTAATTTGCATAAATAAAAAAAGGCCGTTAAGGCCTTTTTTTATTTTAAAGCTGAGCAAAGCTATCTACGTATTCACTTAGTTTTGATATATCGACTGCTTGCAAGCCATCGTTACTTCTAAGTACCAAGCCTTTTTCTACGAGTTCTGTAACAACACGTCTGTAAGCTCGCTCAGTGGTAGCAAAACGTTCGGCTTCAGCATTTACAGTTGGGTAGGCTCTAAGTAGCGTAGGGTTGTTGTTCTCGGCCCTTAGTAAGCAATCTTTAGCTATGTTATAGCTAAGTGGTAGTAATAACTTATCTAAATTGATTTTTTGGTTTTCCTGAAACTTAGCCGCAATAGTTTGTGCTGTGTATAAGCTTAGTTCTGGTTTTTCAAGCAGTAGAGCACGCCAATGCCTTAATTCAATAAGGTTATAAGTGACATCGCTAAAGCACGTTACCGTATATATACACGGATTATTATTTAGCGCTTCTATTTCACCAATAAGGGTGTTGTTACAATCCAATTGTCCTAACAGCAGGCGTCGTCCATTACCTACGTCGTAACTAAACGACACAGTGCCACTGCGTACAAGCACAAGCTTGCTTAAAGGCTGATCTTGATGGATCAGAACTTCTTTTTTTGATTGTTGATAGCTACTACCGGCAAAGGTTAAAAGCTGATCAACAAGGTAACTAGAAAAATGGTATTGAAACATCAATGTGCTCTTCGGACATTTGTCCTATTTATTACATCTTAATGACGATAGCATTAAGACACTAAGAATTTACGCTAACTTGCTACTAATATTATTAGCTTTGCTAAGAGTATTATTTTACCTTCATTTCCCGTGTAATGATTTAAGAATTTGCTGGTATTTTCCGGCAAACTTTTTCAGGTTTTTTAAGCAGGTTAGCTTTTTTATTTTGTTGTAACTTTGCAATACTTACAAGTGCTATAAGATAGCAGTACATGTAATGCTAACCTAAAGGCTAGGAGAGAACAATTGAGTTGGGAATATTTAGGTTATATTGCATCAGCTTTATTGGTTGCATCGTTAACAATGACAGATGTAGTAAAACTACGTTGGTACAACATGTTTGGTTGTATTGTATTTACTGCATACGGTGTTGCCATTGGCGCAGTGCCTGTTATTTTTACCAACGGCTTATTGTCGCTTGTAAATTTATATCACATTATAAAAATATATCGCCAACCTAAAGTTGAAGACGCTAAAAGCTAAAATAAGTTATCTGCACAAAGTAAGTTAATGGTTTTAATTAAAATCAAAAATTTCAGCTTTTGTGCAGTCCAGCTTGAAGCGTATATAGATAATCTCATATCACTCTACATAACTTACCTCTGAACCATGCTGTATTCTCCTACTTAAAAGATGATTACCTTAGGTTTTAATACGTCGATCGTTAGCTAAATACTGTTCGCGGTTTAGATATAAATAAGTGCTTCTAAATTTCATAAAAAAATCCGATAGCAGTAAACTGCTATCGGATTTTTATCTGTTATACCAACCTACTTACATATGCTATTTAATACATTAAATTGCTTAAATATTTATGCAGGTAGGCACTATGGTATTTACGCTTTTTCTAAATCTTCAACGTCACCTAAACCTGCAGTTAGCTCTTCAAGTAATTGCTTTATTTCTTCAGAAGCTAAAATAAAGTCAGCATCAAGTTTTAAAGCCATATCTTCTTTAGGAATATCTGCGTTTTCTTCTTTTAGAGTTTCAGAGTAGCTTAAACGTTTGATAGAGCCATCGTTTTGCAGCATAAACTTAAGACGCTCTTGCCAATCAAGTGCAAGTTTAGTTACGCGTTTACCACTTTCTAAATGCGATTTAACTTCATCACACGATAGATCATGACCTTTAAGCTTTACTTGTGCGCCGCTGTCGTCTGCTTCTTCAAGTTCAGCGTCTGAGCCAATAGCAAAACCTTCTGGTGTACTAAAGTTAGTTAACCAATCAGTTAAAAATACATCTAGGTCGTAGTTAGCAAACGCAGGTACAACCGGAAGCGTTCCCAACGATTTACGAAGTAGTGCTAGTAGCTCTTCTGCTTTATTAAAGCTGCCACTATTTACAACAACCCAACCGTTTTCTTGGTCAATAAAGGCAAATTGTAAGCTCGACTTTTTAAATGCTTGAGGTAGAAGAGTATGAAGAATGTTTTCTTTTAATTCGTCTTTTTCTTTCTTTTTAACTGGGCGGTTTTCTTCAGCTTCTATCAGATCAACTTTCTCAGCAACTAGTTCATTAATAACAGAAGCAGGGAGTACTTTTTCTTCGCGTTTAGCGCAAACTAGAATACTTTTTTGAGAAAAATGCGATAGCGTATCGCCATGTTTTCCAAACGCTTTTGTCCAACCAAATGTTGCAAGCTCTTGACCAGTACATGGGCGAAATAAATCTTGCTCTAATGCTTTATCAAAGTCTTCTTGAGTATATGAAACGTCTTGCTTAAAGCGGTAACAAATAAGGTTACTAAACCACATAGGGGAATTGATCCATTTGAAAAATTTGTACAATCATAGCAATAAAAACAGCATCTCGAAATGACTGATTTGTTACTAGGGCGTGTTGAACTTTATGGATTGAAATTTGTTCAATCTAGGGGCGATTAAATCGCGGCGCGAGGTTTGTAACCTAGTGGAATAAGTAAAAACCGAGCAACAAAGAGTTAATCGTCCCTAGAAAGAACCCAAAGGGCAGCGCATGTTTGGTATTTATGCTGCGTTGTCGCCTATTTATGGGGAATAACCACACTACATAGGCTCTGCCTTGCCTAAAAACCAAACATATTGCTGTAAATTCAACCACCAAAGAACAACACGCCCTAATAATTTAATGCATATACTTTTATTTATTCATATTTATCAAAAATAGGCAGTGGCTTAGCCATGTTCTTCGGAAATTGAATATAGTAACGCAGACCTTTGCCCGGTTCACTCGTTGCATCAATAGAGCCACTAAGGGTTTGCTTGACCAAATTAAGCATTATATGGGTGCCTAATCCGCTACCGCCTTCATCGCGTTTGGTAGTAAAAAATGGGTCAAATAATTTTTTTAATTGCTCGTTAGTAACACCGTTACCGTCATCTTTGTAATCAATAGTTAAGTTGGTGTCATCAGCGCTTATTTTAATATCCATTACACCGTTGCTTTTACCTTCAAAGCCATGAATAAGTGAGTTCATAATTAGGTTAGTAAAAATTTGGCTTATAGCCCCAGCAGGTAGATTTAAAACTAAATCATCAGGACATTCTAATTTTATAGTATGGGATGTCTTTTTTAGTTTTGGGTGCAGTGAGCGTATTACTTCGTTAGTGTAATCTTTAAAGTTAATGGTTCTTACTGCTTCACTGGCTTGATCGACCGCTATTTGTTTAAAGCTAGCTATAAGCTCCGAAGCTCTATCTAAGTTAGTGGTTAGTAAGCTTGTGCTTTGTTTTGCTTCGTTAATGAATTCTTCTAGTGCTTTTGGCGAAAGTGTTTTTTCGGTATAAGCATTTTCGAGTTTATTTAAGCGTTCTTGTAAAAATGATATTGCCGTTACACCTATCCCAATAGGGGTGTTTATATCGTGTGTAATACCTGCTACAAGTCCGCCTAGCGCAGCCATTTTTTCTGTGCCTAGTAAACGTTCCTGTGCAAGGCTTAACTCTTCTATATAGCGCTGAGATTCAGTTTGCTTTGTAATTAATTCTTGCTCTGTGCTGCGGCGTAAGTCTACTTCTTCGGTGAGGACAATTTTTTGCTTTTCGAGTTCGTATTTTTGCTGCTGTAAATCCATCATTGCTTGGCTTAAGTTGGATGTTTTACGGGCTACGTCTTGTTCAAGTTGTATGTTGTGTTGATCAAGCTTTTCGTTACTTATAATGAGTTCTTTTTGGGTGTGTTCAAGCTCTTTTCTATACTGAACCACTTTATCTATTAGTTTGTTAAATGACTGCTCCATCACTTTTAGTTCATTATGTTCTTCTGTTTCTATCTCTATATGTTGACCTTCTAGCTCGTCTAGCTCTAAATTTTCTAGTTGCTCAGTGAGTTCTGCTAAAGGGTCTGTAAGAAGTTTTCTAAATGCCATTAAAAATAAGATGATCAAAAAGGTGGTTTTAATCATCGCATTACCAATCAAAAAGTAGATTGATACCATAATGCGGCTAAAAACAACTTCTCGACTTGAGAATAAGGTAACGTCACCAACTTGAGTAGCACGACCTGAAAATTCAAAAATAAGTGGAAAGGTATAACCAAATAAACCCGATTTTGCGTCTTCTAAAATAACCTCTTCTTGTACTAACTGTTGGTTATATAGCTTGTGTATATCAAGAGAGCGCCCTAGCTGTGAAATAATTTCGCCGCTGTCGTCTCGAACAATAATCCCTTCAATCATGGGAATGGCGAGTAAACCTTCTGCTGTTGTAATTGTTTGCTTGGTATTAAGCTCCCAAATTGCACGTGTTAAGCTGCGACTAAAGGTTTTTTGTAAGGTACTAAGTTCATCGCGAATATAGTCTTTAGTATTGACGTATTCAGCAAGCACTTGTCCACAGGTCACTACAAAGGTAAGCAAAAAATAGACGGATAAAACGCTAGTCAGTAGCTTCTTAGAAAGACTTTTTTGTAACATGAGTGACTTGTTCATCCTTTATTATTTTTGTAACGTTACGATAGTAATTTAAAAGTTAGTCAATAAACCTCTAAAAATAAATAAAAAAGTTAAAATTTAGTAAGATAAATCACAAAAAGTGAGCGTGTAGTATCAAAGTATTTAAACCAAGGTATAAATTAATAAATTCGTTATCTGTTATGTATTGTAGGCTTAATTAGTATTTGCTTTGGTTAATTATATCTTAAACGGATTTATTCTATATTTATCATTGTATTAAATTATTAATGCGCTGAGTGCTTTGAGGCGTGTTAAAGTGTCTAAAATGCAATGGAAGGCATTAGTTTAATAACCTTTTAATAACTTTGATGGTTGTGTAGTAGTAAACATGATGAAATTTTCGATATTAGTCTGTGACGATTCTGCAGTTGCCCGTAAACAAGTCGTGCGGTGTTTAAATGAATGTATAGACGCTCAAATACAACAAGCTACAAATGGAGCGCACGCTCTAGAACTTTTACGAGCACAAAGCTTTGATTTATTGTGCTTAGATCTCACCATGCCCGAAGTTGATGGTATACAAGTACTCGAGACTATAAAAATAGAAAAAATAGAGTGCTTTGTTTTAGTTATTTCTGCCGATATACAAGAGAAAATGAAGCAACGAGTCGCACAACTTGGCGCAATAGACTTTATCGATAAACCTATCAATAAATCTAACTTAAACGAAATATTGCATAAATTTGGCATTCATTAGGTTTTTTTATGTTAAAAAAGGCTGTTTTATCTTTTAATTTAGGGTTGACAGCATAGCCTTTGTTAAGGCAGTCTTAACATATGAAAACAATTAATCGCGTACTGACCATTATTATTACAACCATCATTCTTACTGGATAGTGGCATAGGTCGGTGCAACAAATTTAAAGGCCTGTGTTCACTTAGAACACAGGCCTTTTTTCGTTTTATGGGATGAGGAACATAAACAATGCGAGTTTTAAAATTTGGTGGGTCTTCGCTTGCCGACTATGCATGCTTACAACAGGTAGCTCAGCTAGTTAAAGCACAATTAAAAGATGAAATGCTTTTGGTACTTTCTGCTCCAGGTGGAATGACCGATTCGCTAGTTGCACTTGCAAGTGCTGCAGAACAAGGCTCTGACTTTTCGCAGCAATGGCAAGCATTAGTTAGCCGCTGTGAAGGTTTGAAAGCTGACGTTGAAAAAAGTGGTGTAGTAGTTACAAGTTGGCCAAACTTAGGCGAGCTTAAAAATAAACTAGATGGCGTATCACTTATACAATGTTGCCCCGATAAAGTTCGCGCATTTGTGATTAGCTTTGGAGAGCGCGTTAGTGTTTCTTTAATGCAGGCTTTATTGAATTCGCACGATGCAAGATACTTAGAAGCAACAAGCTGTATCGCTTCAACTGGCGGTTATATCGACGCCGAGGCTGATTTAGTAACAAGTAAAGCGCGCTTTCAAGCTGTGCTTAAAGAAAGTCCTGCAACTATCTATATCATGCCTGGTTTTACAGCGAGTAATGACAAAGGTGAGCTTACAACGCTTGGCCGTAATGGCTCAGATTACTCAGCAGCCATTGCTGCGGCATGTTTAGAAGCTGAGATTTGCCAAATTTGGACTGACGTTGATGGTGTATACAGTGCTGATCCTCGTTATATTAAAAAAGCGACTAAAGTAGATTTTTTATCTTATAAAGAAGCGATGGAGCTTTCTTACTTTGGTGCAAAAGTACTTCACCCTAAAACAATTTTACCGTGTGCTAAAGCAGGCGTGCCGTGCGAAATTAAAAATACGCATAACCCAGACGCACAAGGCTCATTAATTGGTAACGATTATTCATCAGATGAGCCAGTAAAAGCGCTTTCGAGCCTACAAGACCTTGCAATGCTAACTGTCTCAGGGCCAGGCATGAAAGGCAAAGTAGGTATGGCGTCTAAGGTATTTAACGCGCTTGCTCACGATAACGTATCAATTGTATTGATCACGCAGTCATCATGCGAATTCAGCATTAGCTTTTGTGTACACGAAACAGACCTAGCACTTGCACTTGATGCGCTACAAACTGCATTTGAGCTTGAATTACAAGCAGGGCTTATTGAGCCTGTACAAGTGCAGCGCAATTTAGCCATTGTTACTTTAGTGGGCGATAACATGCGCGCGCACCGTGGCTTAGCGGCTAAGTTTTTTGCATCGCTTGCACAAGCGCAAGTAAATATTGTGGCAATTGCACAGGATTCTACAGAAAGTGCTATTTCAGCAGTAATTGATGGCGAACTTTGTAACGACGCCGTAAAAATATGTCATGAAAACTTTTTCACGCATGTGCCGTCAATTGATGTGTTTTTACTAGGTTGTGGCTTAGTAGGGCAAGAGCTTATTAATCAGCTTGAGCGCCAACAAGCGTGGCTGGAAAAACGTAATATTAAACTTAACTTGTATGGTGTTGCTAACTCTCGCCAATTACACCTTGATAGTGAAGGTATTGCTTTTGGTGATTGGCAGCAAAAATTGGCCTCATCCGAGCAGGCGTTTGATTTAAAACTAGTAGAGCAGTTTGTTAAGCAAAATCATTTAGTAAACCCTGTGCTTGTTGATTGTACGTCGTCGGATGCACTTGCTGCGCAGTATGTAGACTTTTTAAATGCAGGTTTTCATGTGGTTGCTGCCAATAAAAAAGCAACAACAAGCTCATACACGTATTACCAAGATTTAATTGCAGCAACGCAAAAGAATAATCGTAAATTTTTATACGAAACAAACGTTGGTGCAGGCTTACCAGTAATCGACAACTTACAGTCGTTATTTGGTGCCGGTGATGAGTTATTAGAGTTTAGTGGTATTTTATCAGGTTCACTTTCGTATATGTTTGGCGCACTTCAAGATGGTTTATCACTTTCTGAGGCAACTATTAAAGCCAAAGAAAGTGGCTTTACTGAGCCAGATCCTCGTGATGATTTATCGGGTACCGATGTAGCACGTAAGTTATTGATCATCGCTCGCGAAGCCGGTATGAAATTAGAGCTAAGCGATATTGAAGTTGAGTCAGTATTACCACCAGGTTTTGCACAAGGTGATAGCGTTGATGAGTTTATGGCAAAACTACCAAGCTTAGATGCTGATTTTAACGACCGTATCAAAAGTGCTGCGAGCGAGGGTAGGGTACTTCGCTATGTAGGCACAATTAAAGAAGGCCACTGTAAAGTAGGTATTGAAGCGGTAGATGCAAAGCATGCGCTTAGTGTCATTCGTGATGGTGAAAACGCACTGGCTATTTTAAGCCAATACTACCAGCCACGTCCGTTTGTAATTCGTGGTTATGGCGCCGGCTCGGAAGTAACAGCCGCGGGTGTATTTGCTGATATTTTAAAAACGTTATCGCGCTAGGAGCTCGTTATGATTGAAGTATATGCTCCGGCGTCTATTGGTAATTTTGCAGTGGGTTTTGATGCACTTGGCGCAGCGCTTGCGCCAATTGATGGCAGTTTATTAGGCGATGTAGCCGTTGTAAGCGCAGCACCAAGCGATGAGTTTATTTGCACTGGCGAGTACGCTCACAAGTTACCCAGTGATGCTAATGAAAATTTAGCGTACCAGTGCTTAGTGCATTTTAGAGCGCATGTTGCGCCTACTATGCCAAGCGTAAAGCTCGAGCTTAAAAAGAACTTACCAATTGGCTCTGGGCTTGGCTCTAGCGCGTGTTCGGTAGTGGCTACTTTTGCTGCCCTTGATAAGTTTGCAAAAACTAATTTAAGTCAGGTTGAGCTTATTGAGCTTATGGCTGACTTTGAAGCTGTAGTGAGCGGTGGTCGCCATTACGACAACATTACGCCATGTTATTTAGGTGGTTTGCAGTTAACAGGTGATTTAATTCCTGATAAATCGATTGCACTGCCTGTTGATGAAAACTGGTACTACGTTGCTGCGTTTCCTGGTTTTTCGCTTAATACCGCAAAAGCGCGCTCTGTTTTACCAAAAGAGTTGAGCATGCATGCAAGTGTTGAGTTTGCTCAGCGTTTGTCGGCATTTAGTAGCTTACTGTTAACTAATCGTTTTGACGATGCGCTAAGCATAATGAAAGATGAAATAGCAGAACCTTACCGCGCACCGCTTATAAAAGGTTTTAGTGATGCCAAAGCAAGCTTGCCAGCACTGGGCGCTGAAATAGTCAGTATTTCGGGCGCAGGGCCCACCTTGTTTAGCGTATGTAAAACACTTGAAGCTGCACAGCAATGCGCGCAGTGGTTAGAGACCAATTACATTAACGAGCAAGGCTTTTGCCACATTTGTAAATTAGATAACGACGGCACGCGTCAATTAACAGTTTTATAGGATAGGTAGTCATGCAATTACATAATTTAAAAGATAGCTCACAAAAAGTGTCGTTCGTTGAAGCCGTAAAAACAGGTTTGGGTCGTAACCAAGGTGTATTTTTCCCAGAATCACTGCCGCCACTGTCCGATGTTGATGCATTGCTTGATATGGACTTTGTTACGCGCAGCGGCAAAATATTATCGCACCTAATTGGTGATGAGCTACCAAGCGATACTGTGGCACAAATGGTTAAAAATGCATTTAACTTTCCCGTTAAGCTGGTAGAAGTTGAAGAGAACACATACTGTTTAGAACTGTTTCATGGTCCTACACTTGCGTTTAAAGACTTTGGTGGTCGCTTTATGGCAGAGTGTTTAACGCAGTTTAACAAAGACGAGAAAGTAACTATTTTAACAGCAACATCGGGCGATACCGGTGCAGCTGTAGCGCATGCTTTTTACAATAAACCAAATATCGATGTTGTTATTTTATACCCTAAAGGCAAAATTTCACTTGCTCAGCAAAAGCTATTTACTACGCTAGGTAACAATATTCATTGTTATGCAGTTGAGGGCAGCTTTGATGATTGCCAAGAGCTAGTTAAAAATGCCTTTTTAGATGAAGAAGTTAAATCAACACTTGGGCTTAACTCAGCTAATTCAATTAATATTAGCCGTTTAGTTGCTCAGGTTTGTTACTACTTTGAAGCCATCGCACAGCTACCAAAAGAAAAGCGCGCAACAGCACATATATCAGTACCTAGTGGTAATTTTGGTAATGTGTGCGCCGCAATGATTGGTGCGGTTATTGGTTTACCTGTTGGCAAATTAAGTGCAACAACAAATCAAAATGATACTGTGCCGCGCTTTATGCTTGATAAAAACTGGACGCCAAACGCAACGCTTGAGTCGCTTTCAAATGCGATGGATGTAAGTAAGCCAAACAATTGGCCGCGTGTACAAACAATGTTAGATAATAACTGGTTTAGCTACGATAATTTTTATTCAACAAGCGTAAACGAGCAAGACACGCAAGCCGTGATGAAAAAAATTCAACAAACTGGCTATGTTGCGGAGCCTCATACTGCTATTGCTTACCAAGGTCTTGTTGAAAATCGTGCGCCGGGTACTGCGGGTATCTTTTTAGCGACAGCTCATCCTGCTAAGTTTAAAGAAAGCGTAGAGGGTATTCTAAATATTGAATTAGGTATGCCAAAACCACTTGCTGATGCACTAGCAAAACCATGCCTAGCAAGCGATATGAACGCCGATTACGACGAGTTACGTACCGAAATGCTCGCTAAATTAGGCTAAGTTAAATTAAAAGGAAAAGCGGCTTGAGCCGCTTTTTTTATAACTTTATACGGATGAATACACTTAGTTATATTTACTAATTAAATGTAGTAAATATAATTCATTTAAAATTATTATGGCTTTATAAAAAAATATCATCTTAAAAGAGCTGTGAAATAGTTTCAATCCCTGTTTAAATATCCTCAACTTAAGAGCGTAGGCAAAGAGTCGTTTAAAGCGTACAATAAAGCCTCTAAAAAACACCATACACGTTGCCCTAGGAGACCCCAATGTTAGAACGTAGCATGAATATTTCGGATTTTGATCCAGAGTTATTTGACGCGATAACCAAAGAAACTGCTCGCCAAGAAGAGCATATCGAACTAATCGCTTCAGAAAACTACTGTAGCCCACGCGTACTAGAAGCGCAGGGTTCACAGCTTACAAACAAATACGCAGAAGGTTACCCAGGCAAACGTTATTATGGCGGTTGTGAGCATGTAGATGTTGTTGAGCAATTAGCAATTGACCGTGCTAACGAATTATTTGGTTCTGACTACGCTAACGTGCAGCCACATGCTGGTTCGCAAGCTAATGCTGCTGTTTTTCTAGCATTATTAGACGCTGGCGATACTGTATTAGGTATGAGCTTAGCTCATGGTGGTCACTTAACTCACGGTTCTCACGTAAGCTTCTCTGGTAAGCTTTACAATGCAATCCAATACGGACTAGATGAAGCAACGGGCGAAATTGATTACGCACAAGTTGAAGCACTAGCACTTGAGCACAAGCCAAAAATGATTATTGGTGGTTTCTCAGCGTACTCTGGTATTGTTGATTGGGCTAAATTCCGTGAAATTGCTGACAAAATCGGTGCTTATCTGTTTGTTGATATGGCTCACGTTGCGGGTTTAATTGCGGCAGGCGTTTACCCAAGCCCTGTTCCTCATGCACACGTTGTAACTACAACTACGCATAAAACACTTGCAGGCCCTCGTGGTGGTTTGATTATTTCTGCATGTGGCGATGAAGCAATCTACAAAAAGCTTAACAGCGCTGTTTTCCCTGGTGGCCAAGGCGGTCCTTTATGTCATGTTATTGCAGCAAAAGCAGTGGCATTTAAAGAAGCACTTCAACCAGAGTTTAAAGTATACCAAACACAAGTTGTTAAAAACGCAAAAGCAATGGTTGCTGTAATGCAAGAGCGCGGCTACAAAATCGTTTCTGACAAAACTGAAAACCACTTATTTTTACTTGATTTAATCGATAAAGATATCACTGGTAAAGATGCAGATGCTGCCCTAGGCAACGCTAACATCACAGTTAATAAAAACTCAGTACCGAACGATCCACGCTCACCATTTGTAACATCTGGTTTGCGTATTGGTTCTCCTGCAATTACTCGCCGTGGTTTTACTGAAGTAGAATCAAAAGAGCTTGCTGGCTGGATTTGTGACGTACTAGATAACATCACTGATGAATCTGTACAGGCGCAAGTTAAAGAAAAAGTAAAAGCAATTTGTGCAAAATTACCTGTTTACGCTTAATTGCATAAGCGGCAGTAATTTAGAGCACATAAGCTAGGGGCCTGTTTATCTTTCGAGGTTTAATTTGCAGTAGTATGTTTGGCTTTTAAGCAAGGCAGAGTCTATGTAGTGTGGTTACTCCACACAAATAGGCGATAACGCAGCATAAATGCCAAACATGCACTGCCCTCGGGTTCGTTCTAGGGGCGATTTACTCTTTGTTGCTCGATTTTTACTTAGCCCACTAGGTTACAAATCTCGAGCCGCGATTAAATCACCCCTAGATAGAACAAATTTAATCCTGAAAGGTCAACAGGCTCTATTTTTTTGCTAAGATAAAAGACCGCTATTTAGCGGTCTTTTTTGTTTTAAAACGGAAGTACCGAGCTATGCATTGTCCATTTTGTACCGCAAAAGATACTAAAGTTATTGACTCACGCCTTGTTGGCGGAGGCCATCAAGTTCGCAGGCGTCGTGAGTGTAACGACTGCCACGAGCGCTTTACTACATTTGAAGGCGCTGAACTGGTTATGCCTCGTGTTATTAAACAAGACGGCAGCCGCGAACCATTTAACGAAGATAAATTATTAAATGGCTTAAATCGCGCACTCGAAAAACGCCCAGTGAGCACAGAGCAAGTAGACGAAGTAGTGAATATAATAAAATCGCAACTACGCGCAACGGGTGAGCGAGAAATTTCAAGCCATTTGGTGGGTGAATGCATTATGGAAGCCCTCAAAAAGCTCGATAAAGTAGCATACGTAAGATTTGCCTCTGTTTATCGCTCGTTTGAAGATATACGCGAATTTGGCGAAGAAATTGCCCGCTTAGGGGAGTAATACCAATTTTATTAAAAACATGATCATTCTATCGCATTAAATAGCGCACTCACTGCGTTAAAAATTATTCATATAGAACAACTATATGTCATAATTTTCGCCTTGTTATTGCGCTATTTTCTTAGCGCTATAATAGACCACTTATTTAACGCAATTGGTATAATAAATGCTGAACCAAGTTCCTTTTACCGAACATGACGAAATGTATATGGCACGTGCCATAGAGCTTGCCAAAAAAGGCCGTTTTACTACCACGCCTAATCCTAATGTTGGCTGTGTATTAGTTAAAAATAATCAAATAATTGGTGAGGGTTTTCATCAATTAGCAGGTCAAGGCCATGCTGAAGTAAATGCACTGGCAATAGCTGGCAATAATGCACAAGGTGCAACGGCTTATGTAACGCTTGAACCGTGTAGTCATTATGGGCGCACGCCACCGTGTGCTGAAGGCTTAAAAAAGGCGGGCGTTGTAAAAGTAATTGCCGCTATGGTTGATACAAACCCACAAGTTGCAGGCAAAGGCCTTAAAATACTGAGCGATGCCGGTATTGAAGTTGCTTATGGATTACTTGAATCACAAGCTCGCGCACTTAACGTTGGCTTTTTTAAGCGAATGGAACAAGGCTTACCTTATGTGACCTGTAAAATGGCAGCAAGCATAGATGGTAAAACAGCGCTTAAAAATGGGCAAAGTAAGTGGATCACAAGTCCCGCGGCTCGCCAAGACGTACAATTATACCGAGCGCAAAGCTGCGCTATTTTAACCGGTGCCGATACCGTGTTAGTAGACGATGCTAAACTTAATGTGCGACTAAGCGAATTACCGAATGCACTTCCCACTGATTTACCGCTTCGCCAGCCCGTGCGTGTTATAATTGATTCACAGAATCGTTTAACGCCCAACCTTGCTTTATTTAAAATCCAAAGTGATGTAATAATATTTACGACTAAGGTTGATAAATCACTGCAATGGCCACATTTTGTAAAGCATATTGAAGTAAGTGAAAGTAACGGCAAAGTTGATTTACAGGCTGTTTTAGAAAAGCTTGGGCAACTGCAGTTTAATAATGTTTGGCTTGAGAGCGGAGCAACACTTGCTGGTAAAATGACAGAGCTTGATTTAGTTGACGAGTTTGTTTTTTATTTGGCGCCTAAATTAATGGGCCATGATGCAAAAAGTTTAGTTAATTTTCCTGAATTGACGAGTATGCAAAACACCGTTGATTTAACATTTAATGAATGTGCGCGCATTGGTGACGATTTACGTATCACCGCGTTAAAAACTCATTAAAATCACTTAATAAAAAGAGTAGCGCTATGTTTACTGGGATAATAGAAGCCACAGGCAAAATTGCTTTATTACAAAAAAAACAAGGCGACTTAGCCATTCGTATCCAAAGTGCTGACCTTGATATGGAAGACGTAAAGCTAGGCGACAGCATTGCAACCAATGGCGTTTGCTTAACCGTAGTTGATAAACATATTGACGGTTTTAGTGCTGATTTATCTAACGAGACGATTGGTTTAACCGGTTTTGCTCACTATGCTTTAGGGCAAACGGTGAATCTTGAAAAAGCCATGCAACCTGTTTCGCGTTTAGGCGGTCATTTAGTATCTGGCCATGTTGATGGCATAGCAACTATTACAAGCATTACAGCAAACGCTCGAGCAACAGAATATTGGCTTACAACCGAAGAAAATTTAATGAAATACATCCCGTACAAAGGTTCGGTATGTATTGATGGTATAAGCCTGACAGTAAACGCTGTAGAAGGTAATAAATTCAAATTAACAATTGTTCCACATACGAGTGAGCAAACCACAATTGCTCACTTTAAAGTAGGCACTCAAGTTAATTTAGAAGTCGATCAAATTGCACGTTATTTAGAGCGCCTTATAAAAGGTGCAGAGCAACCAACGGGCTCTGATATTTCGATGAGCTTACTCGCTAAAGCGGGTTTTATTAAATAACGAAACTGATAACTTATACGAGCAAATTTATGAATTTACACAGCGCACAAGAAATCATCGACGATATTAAAGCCGGTAAGATGGTTATTTTAATGGATGATGAAGATAGAGAGAATGAAGGCGATTTAATTATTGCCGCAGAGCATATTAGTGCACAAGCTATTAATTTTATGGCCACTCATGGCCGTGGCTTAATTTGTTTAACTATGACGCAAGAGCGTTGTGAGCAACTTGATTTACCTTTAATGGTTAAAAATAATGGTGCTGCATTTTCAACTAACTTTACAATGTCGATAGAAGCATCAAAGGGTGTTACTACAGGTATTTCAGCAGCAGATAGAGCGCGTACAGTGCAAGCGGCTATAGCTAAAGGCGCAGTACCAAGTGATATCGTGCAGCCTGGTCATATTTTTCCAATTATGGCACAACCTGGCGGCGTATTAACTCGCGCAGGACATACTGAAGCTGGCTGTGATTTAGCGCGTTTAGCTGGGCTTGAAGCATCATCTGTTATTGTTGAAATACTTAATGCCGATGGCACCATGGCGCGTCGCCCTGATTTAGAAGTTTTTGCGAAAGAGCATGATATTAAAATTGGTACTATTGCTGATTTAATCGAATACCGTAACTTAAACGAAACAACAATTGAGCAAGTTGCAAAATGTAAGTTACCAACTATTCACGGTGAATTTGATTTAGTTACTTACAAAGACACAATTGACGGCCAATTACATTACGTATTGCTTAAAGGCGATATAAAAGAGCAAGAACCGACAAATGTACGTGTACATTTGCAAAGTACCTTTAACGATATCCTACTTTCAGATAGAAGTGCTGACCGTAGTTGGGGCCTTTCAGAAGCAATGGCTTATATCGCTAAAAATGAAGGTGCTTTAGTTATTTTAGGTAAGCAAGAAAGCACTGAAGAATTAGAGGCAACTGTAAAAGCATTCGCAGCAGCTGATGCTGGCGAAAGCGTTACGCCTCGTAAATTCAAAGGTACATCTCGTACTGTTGGCGTAGGCTCGCAAATACTTGCAGATCTTGGAATTAAACAAATGCGATTAATGAGTCGCCCTAAAAAGTACCATGCACTTTCGGGCTTTCATTTAGAAGTTGTTGATTATGTTGAGCCACAATAAGCATCACGCTTAAACTAGGCTATTATTTTATTTTTATGGTATGATGCGCAGCAATTTTTGCGCAATCGCAACCGCTTGAACTTATTTTTAGGGTTATCAAATGAAAATTATTGAAGGTAGTAAGTACGCTCCTGGCAAAAAGTTTGCCATTGTCATTTCTCGTTTTAATGACTTTATCGGTAGCAGCCTCCTTGCAGGTGCTGTTGATGAGCTAAAACGCACTGGTGGCGTATCTGATGACGACATTACCGTTATTTATGTACCAGGCGCGGTAGAATTACCTTTAGCGGCTAAACGCGTTGCGGCAAAAAAAGAGTATGATGCAATCATCGCATTAGGCGTAGTGATCAGAGGTGGTACACCACACTTTGACCTAGTTGCTGGCGAATCAAACAAAGGTCTTGCGCAAGTATCACTTGAGTATGATATCCCGGTTGCATTTGGCGTATTAACCACAGAAAGCATTGAACAAGCAATTGAGCGTGCTGGCACCAAAATGGGCAATAAAGGCGGCGAAGCTGCTTTAGGCGCGCTTGAAATGGTTAATGTGTTAGATAAAATTTAAGTTTAAGGAATTTTTGTGAAACCAGCAGCAAGACGTAAAGCACGTATCTTAGCACTCCAAGCCGTTTATTCTTGGCAAATAAGTGGCAATTTAATTGCCGATATCGAACAACAAATGTTGATCGAAACAGACGTTACTAAAATTGATGTTGAATACTTTAAAGATTTAGCGACGGGTGTTGCTGTAAATTATAAGCAACTAGACGAAGCTGTATCACCACATTTAACACGTCCGTTTAATGACTTAGATATGGTTGAGCGCGCAATTTTACGTTTAAGCAGCTATGAGCTTAAGTTCCGTGAAGATGTACCTTATAAAGTTGCTATCAACGAAGGTATTGAGCTGGCCAAAATATTTGGCGCTGAAGACAGCCATAAATTTGTAAACGGTGTACTTGATAAAGCTGTTAAGCATTTACGCAAGTAAGTAAACCGTTAAAGAGGGGAGCCGGCATAGGCCGGCTTTTTTGTGTATGAAGGAATTTGAATTAATTAACCGCTACTTTAAAGGTCGCGGGATCACCCGTCGTGATGTAAACCTAGGTATAGGGGATGATTGCGCTTTAGTAACCGTTCCACAAAACTGCCAACTTGCTGTTACAACAGATACTCTTGTTGCTGGCGTACACTTTTTTGATGATATTTCCCCTCGTGCATTAGGTCACAGAGCGCTTGCTGTTAATTTAAGTGACTTAGCGGCAATGGGCGCTGAGCCAACATGGGTTTCAGTTGCGTTAACCTTGCCAAGTATTGACCCACAGTGGATTGAAGAGTTTACTGAAGGCATGCATGAAATTGCAGAATACTTTAATGTGCAAATTATAGGTGGCGATACTACTCAGGGCCCATTAACTATCACTATTTGTGCAAAAGGGACTGTACCAGAAGGTACTGCACTTCGCCGTAGTGGTGCGAAAGTGGGTGATTGGGTTTATGTTACAGGTCCGCTAGGTGACGCTGGACTTGCAATTGAGTCTCGCAAACAAGGTATAAGTATTGAGCCAGAGCATTTAAAGTACTTAAATAAGCGCTTTGACTTTCCAACACCGCGTGTTGCTGCAGGACAGGTATTGCGAGGCCTTGCATCATCGGCTATTGATGTATCGGACGGTTTAATCGCTGATTTAAGTCATATACTTGATATGTCGCAAGTAAATGCAGTTGTGAATATTGAAAGTATTCCGACTTCAGATGCAATGCAAGCAAGCCTTGATTTTAATCAGCAGCTGCCATTTATTCTCAGTTACGGTGATGATTACGAATTAATTTTTACTGTACCTGATAGCAATAAAAGTATGCTAGATATAAAACTGCGTCAATATGGTGTAGATGCAACATGCATAGGCCAAATTAAAAGTGGCGATGGTCAAATTGAACTATTACACAACGGTGAAAAGTTTGATTTTAAGCAGCAAGGTTTTGAGCATTTTGTAAAGGAGCTGGTTTGAACAAAAACCGAAAGTTTAATTTAAAGCGCCCACATCAGTTTTTTGGTTTGGGTTTTGGTACTGGGTTAGCCCCTAAAGCGCCTGGCACATTTGGCACTTTTGCTGCACTGCCATTCATTTTTATGACTATGTATTATCCGCTATGGTTGCAAATTGTGTTTGCAGTAGTGATCAGTATATTTGGTATATGGGCCTGTGGTAAAACGGCTGATGATTTAGGCGTGCACGACCATCCTGCTATTGTATGGGATGAAGTGGCAGGCTATTACATTACAATGATTGGTGCAGCACTTAGCTGGCAAACATTACTCGTTGGTTTTTTGTTATTTCGCTTTTTTGATATAGCAAAACCTGGCCCAATCCGTATGCTAGACAAACGAGTACATGGTGGTTTAGGTATTATGGCCGATGATATACTTGCGGGCGTTTTTTCGCTTATATGCTTACAGGCGCTAATAAAAGTGGGTTTACTACCCTTTTAATTTTTTATATTTGATTTGTTTAACTAGGTGGCAGCAATATGATGCGATTTTTACTGGTTTGTGTACTGATGTTGTGCGCGACACCAAGTTGGGCTTCAATTAGTGATTACGTAGTTAAGCAATGGAATATAAAAGATGGTCTACCTTCGCAATCACTTAAAAGCGTAGTACAAGACCAGCAAGGCTATATGTGGTTGGGTACTCAGTTTGGCTTAAGCCGTTTTGATGGCACAACATTTACAAACTACAACACGCAAAATAGCCCGTTCTTGCCTAGTAATGGTATTAATAAACTTTTAGTCGATTCTAGTGGCTTATTATGGGTAGGTACTAAAAGTGGCTTGGTAGTTATTAATCCAGCCACATTTGCAGCACAAGAGTTTAATATTAAAGGTCCGGTAAGAGATATTCTTGAGGACTCTAAAGGCAGCATATGGATTGCGGCTAATGGTTTATACTATGTAGATAGAGGGCAAGTTGATTTACGCACTCAAGTAAATGGTCCCCTACCTATTGTTAATGCTACCGTAATTACCCAAATTGTTGGCTCTGTTAGCCAAATGGCACTCTCTCCTGAAGGTATTTGGCTGGTTAATGATCGTCATTTATTACGCCTTACTAAAAACTCATCAGATTTCTCTAAACTACGTTTAGAGCTTACCGCTAAAATATCGTTACCAGAGCGCTTAGCGCAAACCATAGTGCACGATTTATCATTCTTAAACGGTAATTTGTATATAGCCTCTGAGCTAGGTGCATACTTTTTAGATTTAGATGACGAACTAAGACCTTTTCCTTTACCTAATGCAAATAACTCAGCCGTTTATAAGTTTATGAGTGATACCGATGGTGGCTTATGGGTTTCGACTTATGGACGTTTATTATTTAGAGATAAAACCGGTGAGTGGCAATGGGTAGAACCAAGCCAACTTGATCAAAGCATATGGTTTGCTGATATTTTTAGAGATGATAAAAATAACGTTTGGTTAGCAAGTTTTAGTGAAGGCTTATGGCTTGCCCATGAAGGGCGAGTAGAAAGGCATTCAGCTGTTTCAGATATGACCGAGTCTGTTATGGCTATCAGCCAAGCTCCTGATGGAAAACTGTGGGTTGCTAACAAAAGCGGCATTGGTTATTTCGATTTAGATAAAAGTTTTATTAATTTAGTTCCAAGTAGTAAATATGGATACGCGTCAGTACACGATCTACAATTCGATGGTGAACGATTATATATAGCCACGGGGCGCGGCTTATTTGTTTTTGAAAACAAGACACTCTATACCGTCCCTGGTCGAGCGCTTCGCGATAACCCGGTATTTGCAATAAGTCGCTCTAGTAAAGGCGGTTTTTGGATTGGTACCGGACGCGGTTTATATCGATTAAATTATGCTGGTTTAACGCCTTTTGCATATAACGCTTTTTTAGGTAGTAAGTTTATTACCTACGTATTGGATAAAACAAACTTTGGTGTGATTGGTACTAGTAAAGGCGCATATTACTTTACAGACCGTGGCATTGAAAAAATTGGTGACCAAACAACACTTGAAAGTGCATACGTAACTAGCGTGCTACATATAGATGGCGTGGGTATTTTAATCGGCTCTCTTAACGATGGGCTTTTTTACAGAAGTACGCAAGGGCAGTGGCGTCAACTCGATGCCGCTAATGGTTTACCGTATGGGTCTATATTTAGCCTAGAATATGATGAAAAGTTAAAACATGTTTGGGTAAGCACCATGAAAGGTGTTTACAGAATGCCTGTAGAGCAATTTAAAACAGAGATAAAAAGCTTAAAAGTTGAAGAAGTGATTTCATCTTTTGACCGTCAACTCGATGGTAAAGCGAATCAATGTTGTAGTGGGCTTGGGCATGATGCGGTAGCAGACACCGGCAATTCTATTTGGTACCCAAGCTTACAAGGTGTTGTTGAAATACCTAAAAATGTAGAGCTATTTGGTGTGCTTGCATTAAAGCCAACAATAGAAACAATAACAACACCACTTCGTCATTTAACCACCGCTGCGCTTGGTAAAAAACCATCATTAGAAACAGACGAGCGTGATATAACGCTAACTTACACAGCTATTGATTACTATGCACCAAACAGTATTGAATTTAGATATAAACTAAGTGGCTTAGATAGTGACTGGCGCTATGCTAATACGCGACGTGAAGCTATTTATACTAACTTGCCTCCAGGCTCGTTTTTGTTTCAGTTAGAAGCGAAGCGCCAAGGTGAAGACTGGACTAAAGCGCAAGAAGTAGAATACGGCTTTGTAGTGCCTGAGCGCTTTGACGAAACTATTTACTTTAGGCTTTTAATTACCAGTGGTTTTATTTTGCTTTTCTACCTTATTTTTTGGGTATTTAGAGCGCAAGAGCGTAGAAAACAAGAAGCATTAGAGGGCTTGATCACCGAGCGTACCTTAGAGCTTCGTCAAGCTAATGATAAATTAGGCCAAGTGAATTCACAGCTTAAATTAGTTAGTCACTCAGATGAGCTAACAGGGCTGCGTAGTCGTCGCTTTTTGTTTGATCAACTCCCTAAAGATATTGAACACTTTCAACGTAATTCACAATCGCTGCAGGCACAAGGCAAGTCACTGGTGCTGGTAATTATTAACTTTGATAACTTCAGCCGTATCAATGATGCCTATGGCCCAATTGCAGGTGATAGCTGCTTACAGCAAATGGCTGCATTATTAAATTCGCGTACGCAGGGTTCTGACTATGTGGCACGTTGGAGTGGTGATGAGTTTTTACTATTATTACGTGATTTTAAATGCAATAAAATAGACAGCTATGCTTCAGATCTTTGTAAAGTAATAGCGGCTAATTCATTCCAATTACCAAATGGAAAAACAACTAATATCACGGCATCAATTGGTTGGTCATTTTATCCATTACCACTTTTGGGTGGGCAGGTAATTAGCTGGGAGACATCTATTAACCTAGCAGATATTTCACTACACCAAGTTAAAAAGCGCGGTGGTGATGGTGTTGCAAATATTACGTTTGATGATCAGCTTGATGCATTTGAGTTTGAACAAAATTCTAACGTTGATCAACAATTAGGTATTTTACAAAGCAATGGCCTAGCTGATATTAAAGTGTGGATGCGCTGATCAGCAATATTTGATATTAAAAAAGGAGCCTAGGCTCCTTTTTTAATATGCTCAACTTTAGATGTATAGGAAGTTAATTAATAAACGCTTTAATAGCGGTTAATATTCCTTGCTCGCCTAATCCCATTTCATCGTGCATTTCATCTTGGGTGCCGTGTTTAATAAACTCATCAGGAATACCTAAGTTAAGGATATTAATATCAGCTTTTTGCGTTGCTAAGAATTCGTTAACTGCAGAGCCGGCACCGCCAGCAATCGCATTATCTTCAAGCGTAACAATTACATCGTGGCTAGTTGCAAGCTCATTTAAAAGTGCGGTATCAAGTGGTTTAATAAAACGCATATTAACAAGCGTTGCATCTAATTCATCTGCAGCAAGCTGTGCATTTTCAAGTAATGTACCGAACGATAAAATGGCAATTTTACTGCCTTTCTTAATTGTATCTGCCTTACCTATTTCAAGCAGTTGCATAGTGCTTTCAATGTCTGCAGTACCTGCACTACCTCGAGGATAACGAACTGCAACAGGGCAGTTTGCTTTATAACCGGTGTATAGCATTTGGCGGCATTCGTTGGTATCGCTTGGTGCCATAATTACCATATTTGGAATGCAGCGCATAAAGCTTAAATCGTACGCACCTTGGTGAGTTTCACCATCGGCTCCAACAATACCAGCGCGGTCAATGGCAAATAATACAGGTAAGTTTTGCAGTGCAACATCATGTATTAATTGGTCATACGCACGTTGTAAAAAGCTTGAGTAAATAGCAACAACAGGTTTTAAACCTTCACAGGCAAAGCCAGCGGCTAAAGTAACGGCATGCTGCTCAGCAATAGCTACATCAAAGTATTGATCTGGATGCTCTTTAGAAAAACGTACCATGCCTGAACCTTCGCGCATTGCAGGCGTGATAGCCATTAACTTACTGTCTTGTTCGGCCATATCACATAACCAATCGCCGAATACTTTTGAAAAAGTAGCAGCACTAGGTTTAGATTTAGGTAGGCTAGTTGTGCTCGGATCGAATTTTGGTACACCATGATAGCCAATAGGATCGGCTTCAGCCGGTTTGTAGCCCTTACCTTTTTGGGTTTTTATATGTAAAAGCTGTGGGCCTTTTAAATTACGCATATTACGTAATGTATCTACAAGCATGTTTACATCGTGACCATCAATGGGACCAATGTAATTTAGGCCTAATTCTTCAAAGAAGGTACCCGGGATCATCATGCCTTTAATGTGCTCTTCCATTTTACTGGCAAGTTGCTTTACCGGAGGCACACCTGAGAGTAACTTTTTACTACCTTCACGAATGTTAGTATAAAAGCTACCTGATAAAATTCGAGCAAAATGATTTGTTAATGCGCCAACATTTTCAGAAATCGACATTTCGTTATCATTTAAAATAATAAGCATGTCTGATTTTACATCACCTAAATGATTCATCGCTTCAAATGCCATGCCTGCGGTTATAGCTCCGTCACCAATAATGGCTACAGACTTTCGACCTTTACCTTCTTTTTGTGCGGCAATAGACATACCTAAGGCAGCTGAAATAGAGGTGCTTGAATGGCCTACGCTAAACGTATCGTATTGGCTTTCATCGCGAAAAGGAAAAGGGTGCAAACCGTCTTTTTGGCGAATGGTGTGCATTTGCTCGCGACGACCAGTAAGAATTTTATGCGGATAAGCTTGATGACCCACATCCCAAACTAGGCGATCGTCTGGAGTGTTATAAACATAATGCAGGGCAACGGTT
Source organism: Pseudoalteromonas sp. NZS71_1 (assembly GCF_015864305.1). Lineage (NCBI taxonomy): Bacteria > Pseudomonadati > Pseudomonadota > Gammaproteobacteria > Alteromonadales > Pseudoalteromonadaceae > Pseudoalteromonas > Pseudoalteromonas sp. NZS71_1. The sequence continues at coordinate 177,638 of NZ_JADYXM010000009.1, forward strand.
AGTTCAACCGTCCCTAAACCAGACGCTAGATGACCGCTACTTTGCGATACTGAGTTGAGTAAATAATCGCGCAGCTCATTGCTAAATGCAGGGAGTTTGTCTTGCGCTAAGTCACGCAATTGGGCTGGCTCGTCAACCAAATTAAGTAATGGATACTTGCTACTATCAAGTGTCATGGTTTTATATATATCCTTCGCTAACATTAATTAATTCAAAGCTTTTACGAATAATTAATGTTGAGTAATAATGTCAGTGCTAATTGCAATACGTATGAGCAAAAATTAGTGGTCACGCTCAATTAGATAATTTGCTAGCGACGCAAGAAGTGTTGTGTCAGCATCTATATTTGCTAACGCTTCATGGGCTTGTTGTATTAAATTCTGCGCCTTTTCTTTAGCGCCTAGCATACCTAATAACGCCGGATATGTCGCTTTATTCGCGGCAATATCGGAGCCTTGTGGCTTTCCTAAAATAACTGTATCGCCTTCAACATCTAAAATGTCGTCGTGTACTTGAAATGCTAGCCCTATAGCATACCCAAAAACACTTAAATTTTCTAAGGTTTGTTGATCAGCCTTTTCACTGCACAGTGCACCAAGTGTAATTGCGCAATTAATTAGAGCTCCGGTTTTTAGCTTATGTATTCGCTCAAGCTCTTGTACGGTAATTACTTTATCAGTTGCTGCTATGTCAAGACCTTGTCCGCCAACCATACCCTGAAGGCCTGATGCGTGGGCAAGTGTAGCAATCATTTTTACTTGTGTTTGCGATGAGCATTCAAATTTGTGATTCGCAATAAGCTCAAAAGCAAGAGTTTGAAGAGCATCACCGGCTAAAATTGCATTTGCCTCGCCAAACTCTATATGACAAGTAGGGCGTCCGCGGCGTAAGTCGTCATCATCCATTGCTGGTAAGTCATCATGGACTAACGAATAGCTATGAATACACTCAATTGCAGCAGCAAGTACGTTTAAGTCTTGATGGTTTGCGCCGAGCATTTTACCTGTGGCATAAACTAAAAATGGACGTAATCTTTTACCGCCATTAAATAATCCATACTGGGTGGCGTTCTTTACCGTTTCTTCTGTATCGAGAGGCTGGTTAAAATGCTGTTGTAAGGTCGCTACTACATCTTTTTGAGCAAGTTCAATATGATTTTTTATGCTCACAGCTATTCCATATCATTATCAAAATTTGTAAGTACTGACTTTTCGCCATTCCCCATCAAAATTGATACTTTTTGTTCTGCTTGCTGTAATTTCCCTGATGAAGCACTTGCTAATGCAATTCCACGCTCAAATTGCTTTAACGATTGCTCAAGCGATAAGTCACCTTGTTCCATGTCACTAACGATTGTAGATAATTCTTCTAGTGCTTGTTCGAAACTTAAGTTTTCAGGTTTTTTAGTCGCCATCTTTATTTCAGCTTACATAATAAATTTAGGGGTCAATTTTAGGGGGAATGCTAAACTAGGTCAAAGGATGATATTGGTTTTTTACCTTTATAACGTTAAATTATATTTCAAGTGCATTAATAAAGCCTTAATAGCGGTCTGTTGGTTTAATAAATCAATTGATAATTAGGTAGCCCTTATAACTTGATCTAAGATAGTGCTAAAGGCTGCTTTTTATGTTTATTTATAAAAATGGCTTAAGCAATTCAATATGTTGCCGATAAGCAGTTAATAATAAAAGTTTATGATAAGGCCATTAAGCATGAAACTTCTGGAGGAAATGTGGATTTAGCAACCATAATCGGGATCCTAGGCGCAATTGGCTTAATTGTCATGTCTATGTTTATGAGTAGTAGCGGTGAAATGGCTATGTTTTACAATACCCCGTCTGTGGTTATTGTATTTGGTGGTTCACTCTTTATTGTTTTATCAAACTTCACTATGTCGCAATTTTTGGGGATAGGTAAAGTTGTTGCCAAAGCGTTTATGTTTAAAATCGAAACGCCAGAAATACTTATCGAAAAAGCAGTAGAACTTGCTGATTCAGCTCGTAAAGGCGGTTTTTTAGCACTCGAAGAAGCTGAAATTCCAAACCCCTTTATGCGCAAAGGCGTCGACATGCTCGTCGATGGCCACGACGCAGATGTAGTTCGCGCTACACTTCAAAAAGATATTTCTCTAACCACGACTCGCCATGAATTGGGCGCGGGTTTATTTAAGTCGTTAGCTGATATAGGGCCTGCAATGGGCATGATTGGTACTCTAATTGGTTTGGTTGCAATGTTGTCTAACATGGATGACCCAAAGGCAATCGGTCCGGCAATGGCAGTAGCACTATTAACAACTTTATATGGCGCGTTTTTAGCCAATGTAGTGGCAATTCCTATTCAGGTAAAACTTGAACTGCGTAAAGATGAGGAAGCTATGAATCAGCGTTTAATTTTGGATGCTATTTTAGGTATACAAGATGGTCAGAATCCAAAAGTAATCGAAGGTATTTTGAAAAATTACTTAGCTGAATCTAAACGCAAAGTAGATACCGAGGAGTAACTATGTCTGATCAAGAGTGCAAATGCCCACCACCAGGTCTACCTGCATGGATGGGAACGTTTGCCGATTTAATGTCACTGTTAATGTGCTTTTTTGTACTCTTGCTCGCGTTTTCAGAAATGGATGTACTTAAGTTTAAACAAATTGCGGGCTCTATGAAGTTTGCTTTTGGTGTGCAGAATAAAATTGAAGTAAAAGACATCCCTAAAGGGACCTCTGTTATTGCCATGGAGTTTACCCCAGGTAAACCAGAGCCAACCCCAATAGAAACCATTCAGCAGCAAACAGTCGAAATGACTCAACAAATGTTAGAGTTTCAGGCTGGCGATGAAAGCTCAGCAGGCGGCAGGCAAGAACAGCGCGGGGATAAACGCGGTGGCGAATCTCGTAGTACCTCACAAGAAGAATCTTCTGAGCAAGCAACTTCAGCAGCCGATCAGGAGCAAACTAACGAGCTTGTTAAAAAGATAGCGCAGCAGCTTGAAAAGCAAATAATCGATGGCGCAATTGAGCTTGAGTCTTTAGGGCAGCAAATAATTATTCGCATTAGAGAGAATGGTTCATTTCCTTCAGGTAGTGCATTTTTACAACCTAAGTTTAAACCTATAATTCAAGATATCGGTGTGCTGTTAAAAGATGTACCCGGTGAAATAACAGTATCTGGCCATACAGATGATTTTCAGGTATCGAATGAGTTATATATTAATAATTGGGACCTATCATCAAAGCGTGCTGTAGCCGTTGCAAGTGAACTGCAAAAAGTCCAAGGATTTGATAAAACCCGAATGATGGTGGTTGGTCGAGCTGAAACACGACCACTTGTACCGAATGACACCGATGAAGATCGCCGCAGGAATCGCCGAGTAGAAATATCTATATTACAAGGTAAAGCAAAAGAGTCAGCTCCTATAGATGTAAGATAACTTTTATTGGCAAACACACTTATTTATCATAAAGTATGCTTTCTTTAACAAATGTAACGGAATAGTTTATGAAAAAGGTCGATAAGTTTAGTCATATGCCAGGAAATGGCGGTGGTAATGACGATGATGAAAAAAAACTTGATTAACTCTAATGCCTGAATGGTTTTTAAAGACTATATTGATATTAGATACTAGTTGGGTGTTTATTTTAAGCCCTGCTATTTTCATCTTTTATTTTAGAAAAGATTATTTGGCCCTGCGTTTCGCTTTAATTACAGCCGCTTTTTTTTTATATGGAACCATTATTCATCCTTACTTGAAAGAGTTTGATAATGGGATTTATGTTTATCGATACCTTGTTTGGGCCCTTAATGATATTGCTTGGATGGCACTCATCGCATATCTGGGTTTAAAAGATAAGGTTTATTTGTGGCAATGCGTATTAGGTCAATTGGTTGTTATTATGGCACCAATTTTACAGCTATTTAGATTAGTCGACCGCCATTTATGGGATCTTTCTTATAGTACATACATTTATAAAACCTTATTGCCATTTATTAATATAGGCACCGTTGTTGTTTGTTATCTTCCGCTTATTTATATTTTAACAAAAGACAAAAAAAGCCCAGCTAGCCAATAGTTACAAAAAGTTCCCTCCTTTAAAATAGCTGTGCTAGACTACTGTTTATATAAACAGTGATGAGCAGGCTATGAAACTCTACATTGCAGAAAAACCTTCACTTGGACGCGCTATTGCTGATGCGTTACCAAAACCACATAAAAAATATGATGGTTATATAGAAGTCGCTAATGGCGATTGTGTATCGTGGTGTATTGGACATTTGCTAGAACAAGCAGAACCCGATGATTACGATGAGCGCTTTAAAAAGTGGCAGTTTGAACACTTACCTATAATACCTGAACAGTGGAAGTTAAAAGCCAAAACCAAAACTCGCAAACAGCTCACTGTTTTAAAAAAATTAATTAAACAAGCCTCGCAACTTATTCACGCTGGCGATCCAGACCGTGAAGGCCAGCTACTAGTCGATCAAGTAATTGAAGAAGCTAAAATAAGTCAGGCTAAAAAGCAGAGTACGCAACGTTTACTCATTAGTGATTTAAACTTATCGGCGGTAAAAAAATCACTGGGTACTATGCGTTCTAATCGAGATTTTATTCCGCTAAGTGTATCTGCTTTAGCGCGCTCTCGTGCTGATTGGCTATTTGGTATGAATTTAACACGTGCATACACACTAGCTGGGCAAAAAGCAGGGTTTGGTAATGTGCTTTCGGTAGGGCGAGTACAAACCCCTATTTTAGGTCTTGTTGTTAATAGAGATAACGAAATAGCACACTTTGTATCTAAGCCTTTTTACGATGTACTGGCGCATTTACTTACTCCAGATAACCAGCCATTCATAGCTAAGTGGGTTCCTAGTAAAGCATGTGAGCCACATCAAGATGAAGAAGGGCGCATACTTAACAAAGCACTCGCACAAAATGTTGCTTCACGCATTACAAAGCAAAGTGCTGAGCTTACTTCACTTGACCAAAAACAAAAAAAACAAAGTGCTCCATTACCGTATAACCTATCTGCACTGCAAATAGATGCGGCTAAAGCATTTGGTATGCCAGCTCAAAAGGTGTTGGATATTTGCCAAATACTTTACGAACGTCATAAACTAATAACTTACCCACGCTCTGATAATCGTTATTTACCTAAAGATCACCATCAAGATGCATCTGCTATTTTTAAAGCTATAAGTGCTAATGGTGGGCAAAGCACCGAATTGGTAAATGGGGCTGATGTAAAAAAGCGTAGTAAATGTTTTAACGATTCAAAAGTGGCTGCCCATCATGCCATTGTGCCTACTGCTAAGCAGTTAAAGTCAGCGAGTTTGAGCGGTGACGAAGCGAAGGTATATCAATTAATAAGCCGCCATTACCTAATTCAGTTTTATCCCGACTATATATATAACGAAACTAAAGCAGAGATAACAATCGCTGGCGGATTATTTAAAGCAAATGCAAAACAAGATGTAAGCCTGGGCTTTAAGGTATTAATGGGTAAGTCTGAATTAAAAGATGAAGCTACGTTACCTCCTTTAACAAAAGGTATGTCTCTTTTTTGTGAGCAAGGCGAAGTGGTCGAAAAGCATACATCACCTCCTGCTTATTTTACCGACGCTACATTATTGGCTGCGATGACGGGCATTAGCCGTTATGTTAAAGATCCACAAATTAAAAAAGTATTAAAAGACACTGATGGTTTAGGGACTGAGGCAACACGTGCGGGAATAATCGAGTTGCTATTCAAGCGGCGCTTTTTAAAACGTGAAGGTAAGTCAATTAGAGCGACCGAAACGGGACTTGCCCTTATTAGCGTATTACCACAAGGTTTAGCGAGTCCTGATTTAACCGCAAAGTGGGAATCGAGCTTAGGTGATATCGCGCAGCAAGTAATGAGTTATCAGCAATTTTTACAGCCTTTACTTGCTGAGCTAAATGGGTTTGTACAATTAGCAGCAAACTGCGATAGCAATGCATTTGCAAGGTTACCAAAAAGCTCACCTAAAAAACGCTTTGCTAAACGAGGTGGAAAAGCGACCCTTAAAAAGTCGAGTTATAAAAAAAGCTCTGTTGCTAGTTAGCTACAGAGCCATTTTATTAAACGATATTACTTAACCTGATGTAATGGTCTCCTCCCTATACGGCATCTATGTGCCATGATTAAAGTGGTTACAATAATCAAAGGGAGAAGACCAAAATGAAGATTACAACAATTGGTTTAGATATAGCAAAA